>QHWQ01000192.1 GCA_003222635.1 Acidobacteriota bacterium
AATCGAGAGGGCTATGTGCGCGTCATCGATGAGTCCGGCGAAGATTACCTCTATCCTTCCAATCTTTTCGTCTCCGTGAAGCTGCCTCCTGCCGTTGTGCGGCGACTGAAGCGACCTTCTCGCTCCAGATCAACTATCGCTCGGCGTCAGGTGCGACGAGCGGGCTAGCCGTGAGCCGTTATCGACCGCGGTGGAGACCGCCCCGCGGCTCGTGACCGCGTATCCTTGCAGAGGAGTGATCATTCGTGACGATCAAGGAGCACGATCGAGTCGTTCTGACCGCGCCTGTTCCGGCTGAAGGCCTCGAAGTCGGCGACGTGGGCACTGTGGTTCACGTTTATCCGGACGGCAAGGCATTCGACGTCGAGTTCACGACGCTTGACGGCAAGACGCCAAGCAACCCGCTACGATGCTCCTGGAACTATGGCGGACGGCTCCCACGCCGGGTATAAAATCGCGTGGTTGAACATGAGCACCGTCGAAGAGGCCGAAAAACTGCTATCCAAGATGACGCCGGGCGAAAAGGCGCAACTGCTGCAGCGCGTCGCTCAAGAGTCGAAGGACGCATACCCGGGCATCGACACGACCGTCGACGTCTGCGGCGGTGAGGCCGTCATCGTGCGTACTCGCATCCCAGTCTGGGTCCTGGAGCAGGCCCGGCGGCTCGGATCCACCGAGGCCGACTTGCTGCGTCTCTATCCTGGATTGCGGGCGGAAGATCTCGCCAGCGCCTGGGCCTACGTCCGCGCCCACCGGGACGAAATCGATCGACAGATCCGCGACAACGAGAGCGCGTAGACGCTGGTGGCGCGCCTCCTCGCCGACGAGAACTTTCCGTTTCCCGTCGTCGAAGCACTACGCCGAGCGGCGCATGATGTCGTCACTGTGGCCGATGCGGGCAAGGCCAGGCAGGCGCTCACCGACAAGACCATTCTCGAATTGGCTGTGGCCGATCGACGGGCTGTCGTCACGTTGAATCGCAGACACTTCGTGCGGCTGCATGCGGCAGACCCGAACCATGCCGGCATCATCGTGTTCGCTCGATCTGGACTTCGACGGCCAGGCCGGCTGCCTCATACGCGTGAATCGCCCTCACTGACGACCGTGCCCGCTCCGCTACTTTGCCGTCACCCACCCCAAAATCACAACGGCCCAGCAAATCGGGGCCTTTTCCGGTTCCGCGCTACGGAATCGCAACTGTGTTCGGATGACTTTAACTTGAACGGTTCGCGAAATGGTTGGAACTTCTCGCTGCACAGGTCGCGGCGGCTCCAAACACCAGAACGGTTGCAGGTCCATCCTCAAGCGGCTCGCCAGTTTGCCACAACAAGTCGACGCGTCGAGAGAGCTCCTGTTGCTCGCGGCGCACAGGCGTCTTCGCGCGTTTGCCGTCGAGCCGGTGATAGAGATCGCGCAACGTGGCGACGCGGGTGTTGATCCGTCTTCGGCGAGAGCCCTTCCGCCCTCCATGCTGCGCGGGCAGAGTGCGAGACGGACAGTGACGCGGGCTTATTGACGCGTGACGCTTGCGAGCGTCATCGTCCACTCCACGAAGCCGTCTGGATTTTTCGCCGAGAAGCGGAAGATGAACGTGCCGGTCATCGTGTTCCCGTTGATCGTCGTGTTCCAGTTGGCGTACTCGTGATCGAGGAAGCCGGAATTACCGGTGCCGTTGACTTGGAGGAGGGCGCCATTGAGGCTGCCGCTCACACTCGCGCGGTAGTCGATGAGAGTCACCGTGCCGGTGACGGCGCCGGTCACCGCTTGCGCGAAGGTCATCATCAGCGGCCCGCCAATGTTGGCATTGTCACGGCAGTAGTCGGTTCCCGCGAGCGGTCCGCTCTGCCGACAATTCGACCCCATCGCGCCTCCGGTCCACGTGCCGGTGGCCGTTGGCGGTCCCGCCGTGACCCCCGTGCCGCTCATCGTCGTCGCGTTGTTGCCGCTCGTGGAATCACTGTTGATGATGAGATCGGCGCTCCTGGTGCCGGCGGTGGTCGGCGTGAAGCTGAAGGTCAGTGTCATGTTGCCGCCGGCGGGCACGGTGCCCGTCGTGGCCGAGACGTGCGTCTCGGCGAAGCCGCCACTGATACCAGCGATCGAGAGTGGGCTGTTGCCAATGTTGAGAACTATGAGGGGCACCGTCTTCGTGGTGCCGACGGTTACCTCACCGAAAGCGACAGGCCCCGAGAGCGCGATGATGCGCGTCTCGGTGACGGGCGCGGGTTGCGGCGCGGGTGTGGGCGATGGCGCGGGCGTCGGAATGTCGACGGTGCAGCCGCTCACCGCACACCCCAACAGGAACACCCGCAGCAGTCTTCGGATGGCCTCAGTCACCCACCACAATTCCGTTCAATGAAGCCGGCCCGGCAGATGATCGGTCACGATCTTTGCCACGTGATCGGGGTCGCACGGCTTCGACAGCACGGCCACCGCATCCGGCAGTGGCGGCGGCGGATCGACGCCGGTGACGACGACGATCGGGATGTCCTGCGTCAAAGGGTTCGCGCCGAGCTCCCGCAGGACTGTCCAGCCGTTGATGGCGGGCAACATCAGATCGAGGACGATCAGATCGGGACGCTGCTGCTCGATTGAGCGCAAGGCCGACACGCCGTCGGCGGCGCGCACTGCGCCTACACCTCGCAGGGCCAGCGCGGTGCAGTAGAGATGCGCAAGCGGGGCATCGTCCTCAACGACGAGGACGCGCGGACGGTTTGGGGTCATCGGGCAGACATCCTATCGTATCTCTTTCCATCCTTAGCTCATCGGGAAGAGCTCCACGCCGCGACGGCGGATCGGTGACTTGCGTAGTGGCATTCCAGCGGACCACAATCCACGTCCATCCCGTGAAGCGCAGCCGCGATCGCTTTCTCACGACGCACACCGGAAGCCTGCCGCGCCCCGAAGATCTCATTCGCATGATGTTCGCGAAGGAAGAAGGCGTCCCCGTGGAACCGCGCGCGCTCGCGGCGCGCATCCGCGACGCCGTGGCCGACAGCGTCTCACGGCAGTCCGCCGCCGGCATCGACATCGTCAACGACGGCGAGATGTCGAAGCCAAGCTACGCGACCTATATCAAGGATCGATTGAACGGCTTCGGCGGCGAGAGCCAGCCGCCGCCCTATCCGGATCTGGTGGTGTATCCCGGGCTGCATCAGAAGGTCTATGGCGATCGCGGCCGCGCGCGGCGCAGGATGCCGGGGTGCAACGCGCCGATCACCGTTCGTGATCGCGAAGCCGTGAAAGTGGATATCGACAATCTGAAGGCGGGTGGGGCGGGTCGCGAGTTGTTCATGAGCGCCGCTTCGCCGGGCGTCGTGTCGCTCTTCTTCCACAACGGCTACTACAAGACGCACGAGGACTATCTCTACGCCATCGCGGATGCGATGCAGTACGAGTACGAGACGATTGCGAACGCCGGCATCGTGCTGCAGCTCGATTGTCCGGATCTCGGCATGGGCCGCCACGTGCAGTACGCGAACCTCCCGCTCGAGGAGTTCCGCGCGAAGGCGCGGCTGCACGTCGAGGCGCTCAATCACGCGGTGCGGAACATCCCGCCCGAGCAGATGCGCATGCATCTGTGCTGGGGCAACTACGAAGCGCCGCATCAGATGGATGTCCCGCTCGCCGACATCATCGACGTCGTCTTCCTCGCGCGGCCGGGCGCGGTGTCGTTCGAAGCCGCGAACCCGCGCCACGCGCACGAGTGGGCGGTGTTCGAGACGGTGAAGGTGCCGGACGGCAAGGTCCTGATTCCCGGCGTGCTCGAATCGAAGTCGAACTTCATCGAGCACCCGGAGCTCGTCGCGCAACGCATCGGCCGCTACGCGAACCTGGTGGGCCGGGAGAACGTGATGCTCGGTACCGACTGCGGCTACGGCACGTGGGTCGGCCAGGCCGCCGTCGATCCCGATGTCGTGTGGGGCAAGCTGGCCGCGATGGCCGAAGGGGCGCGCATCGCGAGCCAGCAGTTCTGGGGCCGCGCCGCCGCGGTGTAGAGGTCCGCGCGACTAGCGCGTGGCGACGACCACGGGCGCGAAGCCCTCGAGCTTTTCGAGAATCAGCTCGCCCTGCTGCCTGGTGAAGCGCAGCTTCTTCGCCGCCGCCCGCTGCAGATCGATATTCGCGCGCATCACGCCTGACGGCGAATGCGAGTTCGGCGGCAGCAGCAGATGCCCGACCTCGTGCGCGATCGCGTACCCGAGCAGCACCTCGCGCTTCAGGCCGTACCGTTTGGAGAACTTCCCGACGCGGTCGTACAGAATCGTCGCCTCCGACGTGCCCGGCGCGGCGAAGCCAAGCGTCACGTTGGCGTACGACGATCCAATGTTGTCCCCGCCGACCAGGTCCACCTCGAGCGCGCCCTCGGTGTCGCCGCACTCCTCGGTCCAGTCAATCGCGACGCCGATGTCGCGATACACGTCCGCCGCGATGGTCTCCGCGTTCTGCAGGAGCGCGGGCGGCACCTGCTCGCTGCCGCAGATGGCAACCGCGAGGTGCGTGACGACGGCGAGCGCGTGAACCGGGAACATGGTGAATGCCCTTGTCCCGATCAACGCTGACGAGGCGTCGGACTAACGCCGACGTCCGCCCTGGTTTGTGGTTAGTGGTTGGTGGTTAGTGGAGAGGATTCGAGCCGCGCGAGCAGATCCCAGGGGCCGTCATAGATCGCGATCGCGCCGCGCAGCGACGCGTCGTTCCATCCGCCGCAGCGAAACGCGATGACGGTGACGCCGGCGCGCGTGGCGGCTTCGATGTCGTACGGCGTGTCGCCGATCATCACGGCGTCGCGCGCGTCCGCGCCCGCTTTCTGCAGCGCCGCGTGGACGATGTCCGGATCGGGCTTCGATTCCTCCGCATCGTCCGCCGAGGTCGAATCGCCGAGCAGCGACGAGGCGTCCGCGATCTTCAGCAGCGCCTCGAGCTCGTCGCGCTTCGCGGAGCTCGCCGCCACCGCTTTCATCCCGAGCGACTCGCACGCGCGAACGAGCGTGCCGGCGTCCCGGAACGGCTCGAGATGCGGCAGATACTCGGTCTTGAACATCTCCTGCCGCCGCTTCGAGATGCGCTGGCCGAGTGCCGACTCCTCCTCGATGCCAGCCACGGCCGGCATCAGCTTGTCGCCGCCCATCCCGATCGCGCACCGCACGGCCTCGAACGCCGCCCGCACGCCGGCCTCGGAAAACGCCCGTACCCAGGCGTGCGCATGGGCGTCATTACTGTCAACGAGCGTTCCGTCGATATCGAACAGAACCGCTTTCGCCGGGAACGGGAAGGCTTTCGCCGGGTGGTTCACTCTTCCGGGTTCTCTCTTCCCGGTTCGTGTTCAGGTTCAGGTTCGGTTCCGGCGCTCGCTGCGCGCGCGCCAAACATCGAACAACGAACACAGAACAAAGAACCGAACATGAACACGAACGGAGAAGCGAGAACCTGGAAGTGTGAACTGCGGTTACACCGGGTGTTCTTCGAGCTGCACCAGCGATCCGTTCTCGATGCGGACGCTCAGCGGGTGGATGTGGTCCGCCTGTTCGTGCTTCGCTTCGTACATCAACTTGTCCGCCCGCTCGAGCAGCTCCTGCGCGAGCTGGCGGGCGATGGGACGCCGCTCGGCGACGTCGCTCAGCATCAGGCAGACGATGCCGACATCGACTCGCACGGGCTTGTCGGCGAGGCGCGGATCGTCGGCAACCCAGTGGTAGCGCTCGACCGCTTCGCGGAAGCGCTCGGCGATCACCCAGGCGGCGCGGCACTCATCGAGGTCGGGGATGAGGAAGCAGAACTCGTCGCCGCCGAAGCGGGCGTGCAGATCCTGATTCGCGCGGACGTCGACCGCCTCCTGCGCGATGAGGTCGTCGGATCGCACCTGCTCGCGCAGCAGCCGGGCGACGCGATCGATAATCTTGTCGCCCGCCGCATGCCCGAGCGTATCGTTGTACCACTTGAACGAGTTGATATCGACCAGGCCGATGGCGCACCACTTGCCGCGCTGCTCGAGCGCGAGAAACGCTTCCACCTGCTCGATGAAGCGCTTGAAGTTCATCAGCCGCGTCTTGGGATCGCGATGCACGCGGTCGGTGAGATCCGCGACGAGGTCCTCGAAGTAGCGCGCGATACTGCTCACCGTCGCGTCGCGCGCCGAGAGCTCGTCGCGCAGCCGGTTCATGCGGTCGGTGAAGCCGGCCGAGACCGCCTGAATCGCCTCCTGCTTCGACTGCTGCCACAGCCGCTCGTGCTTCATGAACACGTTATCGATCGCGTCGAGCAGCGCCTGCTCCTGTCCGGCGGGCAGGTGCATGCGATTGCGCACCCACTGGTGAAGCTCGGAGCGCGTTTGCGGCGTCGCGGCGGTCTGGAAATCGAAGCTCTTACGCACTCTCATGTCAGGTGGCCCAGGGCCGGTGCATGAACGACTTCAAACGATGTGCCGAGCTGCAGCTCGTCCATTCCCGCCTTCTTCACGAAAGGACACTCATGGAGCACCCCTCGATAATCTGGCCCGCCGATCACGCCCAATGGCGTCCCGACCGGATGGGAAAGGGCACGATCTTCGAGTCGCCGCGCCTGCTCGTCGGCCTCAATTGCTTCGAGCCGGGCCAATTTCACGCGCTTCACGCGCATTCCAAGATGGACAAGGTCTATCAGGTGGTCGAAGGCGAGGGCGTCGTCCTCCTCGATGGACGCGAATTACCCATCAAGGCGGGCGAGCTGGTCGTCGCGCCGGAGGGCGTGCCGCATGGGATTCGCAATACCGGCGGCGGGCGCCTGCTCGTTTTGGCGATCCTCGCGCCGGCCCCGTGACCAGAAATGCCGTCCTTTGTGTCTTACACGGATTCTCGGCCGCAACCCTATCCCGGCCGGATACCAGTTCTATACTCAGCGCGACCGTAAAGCCATCGACAGGATGTCCCGGCCCCCTGCCTCCGTGGTCGCGCGCAATGAGGACGGGAGCGGGATGATCGCCGATGCCGCGGGCCTCCCGCTCACGCAGGAATCGCGATGGCGCGCCGACAGCTGGTCGCCTGACGACTTCGACGTCACCGAGTGGGCGTGCCGTCCGCACGCCTTTCACTACTCGCTCGAAACGGTCCTGACGCAGATGCGCATCTGGGCCGACATCGATCAGGCCACGCAGACGATCATCGCGTATCACGCCCACCTGAATCAGGAAGAGCAGGAGACAACGATCTGGATGGATGGCCGGCCGCCTCCGCCCGCCAACGCGCTCCACACGGAATGATGCACAGCGACCAGGCCGTCGTGCGCACGCGGTGGCGGCGCATGGGCGAGTACCTGCAGGCGACGGTGATCATCTACGACCCGATCGACTTCACCGAGCCGTACATCCGCAGCTCGATGATGTGGGTCAACGATCCGGCGATGGTGATGAGCCCGTACCCGGGCGCATGCCGGGAGCGACGGAAAGCGAGTGATGAATGATGTATAAAGTGTCGCCATAAGCCGCCTTCGCGCTGCGCGCTTCGGCGCCCAAG
>QHWQ01000193.1 GCA_003222635.1 Acidobacteriota bacterium
AATTCCATCCGCCATCGAGCGAATCGGGCGCGACGATGATGGCGCCGAGCTCGCCGAGGGCGGGCTGAATCAGGATGCGCGTCATGTCCCGCCCGGCGCCACGCGGGTCGCCGCCGTAATGCAGCGCGAGAATCAACGGCGTCGGCTCGCCATGGTACGCGCGGGGCACCCAGATCGCGTAGGAGACCGTGGGCCCATCCTTCTGATCGAGGAACTGATCCTTGATCGTCTGCGCTGACGCGCCCGTCGCGATGAACAACACGATACAGAACAGAAACGTTCGCATATCAGTACTTTCTGAACGTCAGATTGAATCGCCCGTCGATGCCAAGCTCCGCGGGCGCGGTGCCCGGAATGATTCTCGAGACGCCGTGATAGCGCAGACGCGCGGCACCGCCGAAGACGAACGCGTCACCCGATTCGAGCAGCAGCGGCTGCACCTCGTCGCGGCGCTTCAACCCGCCGAGGAGAAAGCGAGCCGTATCGCCAAGCGAGATCGAACGCGAGCGCCATCCACTCCTCCGGCAGCGGCGCGACCGGCGCCGCGTCATAGTCCGCGCGCGTCGGTTCGTATTTATAGGTGAGCGCATTCCAGTGCCGCCCGAGGCACAGCATGCGCACGTGCATCTTACCGCCGCCGCGCACGGTCGGCACGTAACCGCCGGCGGGGCCGTCCATCAGCGCCCGGCACTGCTCGACGAGCGCCCGCTGCTCGTCGATGCCGAGCGCGTGCCGCAGCCACGTCGCGCCGTCCGCCACCACCACTGCGATAGAATCCTGCTTACCCGCCGGTTGCCCTGATGCTTTCAACATTCCATCCCATTGTCGCGCGTTGGTTCGAGGAGACGTTAGGCCCACCGACGTCCGCGCAGCTGCGCGGCTGGGACGCCATCCGAGCCCGACGTCACACGCTGATTGCCGCGCCGACCGGATCGGGCAAGACGCTCGCGGCGTTTCTCAGCGCCATCGACGACCTGGTCCGCGAAGGCGTCGAGCGGCCTCTGCCGGATGAAGTCCGCGTCGTGTACGTCTCGCCGCTGAAGGCGCTGAGCGCGGACATCCACAAGAACCTCGCCGAACCGCGGCGCGGCATCCGCGATCTCGCCGAGACGCTCGGCATCGATGCGCCGCGCATCACGGCCGCGGTGCGGACGGGCGATACCACGTCATCCGAGCGCGCGGCGATGCTGCGCAAGCCGCCGCATATCCTGGTGACGACGCCGGAGTCGCTGTACCTGCTGCTGACATCGGCTCGCAGCCGCGAGATCCTGCGCACGGTACGCACGGTCATCGTCGACGAGATCCATGCGGTGATCGGCGGCCGCCGCGGCGCGCATCTGGCGCTGTCGCTGGAACGTCTGGAATCGATCGTCGCGGAAGGTCCGCCTGAAGGCGGACACTACCGTTCGGTAGTGTCCGGCTTTAGCCGGACCGTCCAGCGGATTGGGTTGTCGGCGACGCAAAAGCCGATCGAAGAGGTGGCGCGGTATCTCGTCGGCAATCGGGAGTGTAGGGCGGGCCTTCACGGCCCGCCATGCTCGATCATCGATGAAGGACATCGCCGCGAGATTGATCTGGCCATCGAGATTCCGCGCTCGCCGCTCGACGCCGTCATGGCGCACGAGGTGTGGGAGGAGTACTACGATCGCCTCACGCAGCTCGTCTCCGAGCACAGGACGACGCTGATTTTCGTCAACACGCGGAAGATGGCCGAGCGGACCGCGAGGCATTTGAGCGAGCGGCTTGGCGAGGACGCGGTCACCGCGCATCACGGCAGCCTGTCGAAGGAGATTCGCCTCGACGCGGAGCATCGACTGAAGTCGGGCACGCTGAAGGCGCTCGTCGCCACGGCGTCGCTCGAGCTCGGCATCGACATCGGTCATGTCGATCTGGTCTGCCAGGTCGGATCGCCGCACCGCATTGCCACGCTCCTGCAGCGCGTCGGCCGCTCGGGGCACACGATCAGCGGCACGCCGAAAGGACGGCTGCTGCCGATTTCGCGCGACGATCTGATCGAAGGCGCGGCGCTCGTCCGTTCGGTGCGCCGGGGCGAGCTCGATCGCATCGTCTCGCTCGATGCGCCGCTCGACGTGCTTGCGCAGCAGATCGCCGCCGAAACGTCGGCGCGCGAGTTCGGAGAGGACGAACTGTTTGCGTTCGTCCGTCGGGCGTGGCCGTATCGCGAGCTCGCCCGCGCCGACTTCGATGGCGTGGTCGCGATGCTCGCCGAAGGCTTCTCGACGCGGCGCGGCAGGCGTTCGGCGCTCGTGCATCGCGACGAGGTGCACTCCGTGCTCAAGGGCCGCCGCGGCACGCGGATGCTCGCGCTCACCTCAGGCGGCGCGATTCCCGAAGTCGCCGACTACCGCGTCGTGGCCGAGCCCGAGGACACGTTCGTCGGCACGCTCAACGAAGACTTCGCCATCGAGAGCAACGCCGGCGACATCTTCCAGCTTGGCAACACGTCGTGGCAGATCACGCAGGTCGTCGCGGGAACCGTGCGCGTGCGCGACGCGCATGGCGCGCCGCCGAACATCCCGTTCTGGCTGGGTGAGGCGCCGGCGCGCAGCGACGAGCTCTCCCGCGCCGTATCGGATCTGCGCGCTGAATTCGATCGAAATCCCACACCGTCATTGTTCGAAGCGGCGGGACTCTGCCCGGGCGGCGCCGAGCAGGCCGCCGCGTATCTACTCGCCGGACGCGCGGCGCTTGGCGTGATTCCCACGCAGGAGACGCTCGTCCTCGAGCGCTTCTTCGACCAGGCCGGCGGCATGCAGCTCGTGCTGCACGCGCCGTTCGGCAGCCGCATCAACAAGGCGTGGACGCTCGCGCTGCGGAAGCGCTTCTGCCGTCAGTTCAACTTCGAGCTGCAGGCCGCGGCGACCGAGGATGCGCTGCTGCTGTCGCTCGGACCCCAGCATTCGTTCCCGCTGTCCGACGTCTTTCGCTACCTGCATCCGGCGACGACACGCGACATCCTCGTGCAGGCGCTGCTCGACGCGCCGGTCTTCAAGACGCGATGGCGGTGGAACACGACGATCTCGCTCGCGGTGCCGCGCAGCCGCGGCGGGGCGAAGGTGCCGCCGCAGCTGCAACGCATGCAGGCGGATGATCTGATGGCGGCGGTCTTCCCGGACGCGGCGGCCTGCCTGGAGAATATCCCGGGGGATCGCGAGATCCCCGATCATCCGCTCGTCAACCAGACCGTGCGCGATTGTCTCGAGGAGGCGATGGACTTCGACGGGCTCATCGCCGTCCTCACTCGCATCCACGCCGGCGAGCTGCGCCTGATCGCGCGCGACACGCCCGAGCCATCCGCCTTCGCGCACGAGATTCTGAACGCGAAGCCGTACGCGTTCATGGACGATGCGCCGCTCGAGGAGCGGCGGACGCACGCCGTGCAGACGCGCGTGCCGAGCGATCAGGCGGGCAGCGAGATGCGCGTGCTCGATACCGACGCGATCGCGCGCGTGCGCGACGAGCAGCGGCCCGACCCGCGCGACGCCGACGAATTGCACGATGCCCTGTTGACGGCGGGATTTCTTCCAGCCGTAGGGGCCGGCTTCAGCCGGCCCGTCGAGGAGCTCGCGTCAGCCGGTCGCGCGACAACGGCAAATGGTCTGTTGGTTGCTGCGGAACGCCTTCCGGAATTTCTCGCGATTCATCCCGACGCCCAGCTCGATCCGCCGATCGCCGCACCTGCGTCGCGCGCGGCACGCGTCTGGACGCGCGAGGACGCGATCGTCGAGCTGCTGCGCGGGCGGCTGTCGATCGTCGGCCCGACGACGGCCGCAGCGCTGGCGGCATCGCTTGGCATCACGGATGCCGATGCCGACGCCGCACTGCTGGCGCTCGAAGCCGAAGGAGTCGTACTGCGCGGGCACTTTTCGCCGGATCCCGGATCCCGGATCCCGGATCCCGGCCGAAAGCCACCACTCGAGTGGTGTGACCGCGGGCTCCTTGCGCGCATCCATCGCTACACGCTGAACCGCCTGCGCGCCGAAATCGCGCCGGTCAGCGCGGCGGACTTCATGCGGTACCTCTTCGCGTGGCAGCACGTCGAGCCGGCGTCGCGGCTGATCGGGCTCGACGGGCTGCGCGAAGTCGTCTCACAGCTCGACGGCGTCGAGGCGCCGGCCCGCGCGTGGGAGCGCGACATCCTCGCGGCGCGCGTCGACCAGTACGAACCCGCAATGCTCGACATGCTCTGCCTGACAGGCGCCGTCGCCTGGGCGCGACTCTCGAGTGGACCGACCCAGGTCGTCGGCGCGACACCCATCGCGCTGTTCCTGCGCGAGCACGCAGATGCCTGGATCTCGTTATCGAGCGGCGCGGACCCTTCGGGTCCGCGATCATCGGTGCTCGATTACCTCGCCTCGCACGGCGCGTCGTTCGCCCACGAGATCGCGGGCGCCTGCGATCTCGACGATGACCAGCTGCGCGCCGCCATCGCGGATCTCGTCGCCGCCGGCGCGATCAGCTCGGATGGCTTCGCCGGCCTGCGCGCCATCATCGGCACGTCGCCGAACTATTCGCCGGCGCGACTGACTCGCTCGGACGCATCCGGACGCTGGTTCCTGGTCCGTTCAGAACGATCCGAACGATCCGAACGACTCGAACGACCCGAACGATTCGAACGACCTGTTGACACGCTCGCCTGGACTCTACTGAGACGGTACGGCGTGGTCTTCAGACGGTTACTGACGCGTGAATCGCTCGACGTGCCATGGCGCGAGCTGGCGCGCGTCTACCGGCGCCTCGAAGCGCGCGGAGAGATTCGCGGCGGACGGTTCGTGAGCGGAATGTCGGGCGAACAGTTCGCGCTGCCCGAAGCGGTCGAACGCCTGCGGGAGGTGCGCCGCACGCCCGCGACCGATGGCCTCATCACGATCAGCGGCGCCGATCCGCTCAACCTCGCGGGCATCATCACGGGCGATGAGCGCATCCGCGCCTCCGCGTCAACCCGCATCGTCTATCGCAATGGCGTGCTGGCGGCCGCGATGGAAGGCGACATGCTGCGGACCTTCGGCGATCTCGATGCGGAAACTGCCGCCGCTGCCGCCGCTGCGGCAGCGGGCCGGCGCGTGCCCGTCATCAGTGGTTTCGTCGGCCGCCTCTAATGACGCTTGAAGAATTGAACCGCGCGCTCGTGCTTCTCGGCGGCCGCACGGCTGCTGAACGTGCCGAGATTCCTGCGCCGCCCGGTCTTCGGATCCTTCTTGCGCGAGTACAGCCGGTACTCGCCTGATTTCAGCTTCCGGATCATCGCCTCAGAGCGCCGGCGCGTTCGACGTACGCGCGGCGTCGGAGTCGAGCCGCGCGATCAACCGCTCGCACAGCTCCTCGCGCTGCACCAGCTCGTGGCGAAACTGGTGATTCTCCGTGCGCGCGATTTCGCGCTTCAAGTCCGGAATGCAGTCGTTGAGCAGCTCTTTCAGCGTGGCTGCCTCTTCCGTTGTCAGGTCCACGTGCATGACGGTCTCCTGATCTGATTATTGCGCGTCGGCGACGGGCGGAAGCTCAGGCTTTCAGCAGCTTGAACGCGTGCGACCACTCGTCGCGGAGAAAGCCGGGAATGCACCAGAGGATGCAGAGCGGCTCGATGGCGCGCGCCGCCTCCGCCGGACCCATGTCCGCGGTGTCCCATCCGAACTGGTCGAGGATCCCTTTCACCGTCTGCTTGGCCACGTCGTAGTTGCCGCAGATGAACATCGTCGGCGGACCGCCCGTCAGCTGCGGGTTGACCATCAAATCGGCGCCGACCGTATTGAATGCCTTGACGAAGCGCGCCGACGCGAACTCATGCTGCAGGCGCTCCATCAGCGACTCCTCGAGCGAGGTGAAGAACTCGAGCACGCCGTGATCGGGCGGGGCATCGGCAATCGGATTGGTCGCGTCGATGACGACCTTGCCCGAGAGGTTCGTCCCGTCCGCCTGCCGCAGCGCGTCGGCCGCGGCGCTCCCCTTCACCGCGAGCACGACGACTTCACCGAAAGCCGCCGCGTCGGCAAAGCTGCCGACGCGCGCGTGCTGATGCGTGGTGTGCCACTCGGCCAGCTTCGCGGGGTTCCGCGTGCCGAGCGTCACCTGATGTCCGTGTTTCAAGAAGCCTGCGGCGAGCGTCTGCGCGACCTCACCGGATCCGAGCACGCCGATCTGCATCCCATCATTATGCGTGCGTCCCGGCCATGGCGCGGCGTCCGGCGCCGCCGTGGATCCCTTCGGCGAACTCCTCGATCATCTTGCGATTGAACGCCGGGATGTCGTCCGGCTTCCGCGACGAGACGATGCCGCGATCGTTGACGACTTCCTGATCGACCCAGCGCGCGCCGGCGTTGGTGAGGTCCGTCTTCAGCGACGGCCACGACGTGATGGTGACGCCACGGACGACGTTCGCCTCGACCAGCGTCCACGGTCCATGGCAGATGACCGCAATCGGCTTCCCGTCGTCGAAGAAACGCTTCACGAATTGGACGGCTTTCGGATTCATACGCAGCTGGTCGGGATTCATGACACCACCGGGCAGCAGCAGCGCGTCGTATTCATCAGGCTTCGCCTGGTCGAGGCTCCGATCCACGCTCACCTCATCGCCCCACGCCTTGTGCTTCCATCCGCGAATCTTTCCCGTTTCCGGCGAGACGACATCGACTTTTGCGCCGGCATCCTCGAGCGCCTGGCGCGGCTTCAGGAGCTCGTCCTGCTCGAACCCGTGCGTCGCCAGCGCGGCGACGCGCTTTCCTTTCAACTGATCAGCCATGACTACCTCCGCGTGAAGCGCGGAGGATCTCCAAGCAGCGTGCCGTCGACGGCGTGAAAGGAGTAACATCCGCGCCATGCCCGGCATCGACGACTATGACTTCAAGGCGCCGGACGCTCCACGCCCGAGCTCGGGCGGAGGGCGTGGTCCGTCCATTCCGCGCGGCGCGCTGATCGGCGGCGGCGTGGTCGTGATCGTCGTGCTCGCGGCCGCGGTGTATGTGTTCCTCACGCGCAGCACACGGCCGTCACAGAACACCGAGCCGGCCAGCAGCGCGGCGGCGCCGGCGCCGAAGCCGGCCGCGGAGGATTTCGAGCATATCGACCTGCCCCCGCTCGACGACAGCGACGCGCTCGTCCGCCAGCGCATCGGCATCCTCTCGTCCAATCGGCTCGTGGCTGCCTGGCTCGGCACCAAAGGCCTGATCCGCAACTTCGTCGTCGTCATCGAGAACATGTCGCACGGCATGAACCCGTCGCATCACCTGCAGGTGTTGAAGCCCGCCGGACAGTTCCGGGTGATGACGCGCGGCAGCCAGACGATCATCGATCCGCGCAATTACGATCGCTTTACGCCGATTGCCGACGCGGCGTCCTCCTTCGATGCGCGCTCCGCCGGGCGCCTGTATCTCTCCTTCAAGCCGCTGCTGCAGACTGCCTACGACGAGCTCGGGAACCAGGAGTCGATCGACAGCGCGGTGGAACGCGCGGTCGCCGCGATGCTGGAGGTGCCGGCGATCGACGGCGACGTCCGCGTCGAGCAGACGGGCGAGGGGATTGGCTATCAGTACGTCGAGCCGAGACCTACCCCCGGGGCAATTGAACAAAACGCGGCTCGAAGCGTTCAGCGACGGCGTGATCGCGATTCTGATCACGATCATGGTGCTCGAGCTGCGCATCCCTGAAGGCGCGGACTGGAATGCGGTGCGACCGGTGATGCCCGTCTTCATCACCTATGTCATGAGCTTCATCGTGCTCGGCATCTACTGGAACAACCATCATCTGCTGATTCACGCGGCCGATCGGATCACGGGCGCGATCCTCTGGGCCAACCTGCATCTGCTGTTCTGGCTGTCGCTGATTCCGTTTGCGACCGGCTGGACGGGACGGAACAACTTCGCGCCGCTGCCGACGGCGGTGTACGGAGGCGTGCTGCTGCTCTGCGCGATCGCCTACACGATTCTCCTGCGCACGCTCATCGCGGCGCAGGGGGCGGATTCGCGGCTCAAGGAAGCGATCGGAAACGACGCAAAGGGTTACACGTCGCTCGCCATGTACGTCGCCGCGATCCCGCTCGCGTTCGTCGATCGACGGCTCTCCTGGACGCTGTATCTGGCGGTCCTGCTCATCTGGTTCATCCCCGATCGGCGGATCGACAAGCGGCTCTCCTAGGCGATTCCCACCTCCGCGTTCAGAAACGCGACCACGTACTTCCACAGGAGGTAATAGACGGTCATCCCCAGCGGGAGCGCGGGCGCCGCGAACCAGAACTGGATGTGGAAGACATCGAGTGCGCCGGCGAGCGTGATGCCAAGAGGAATCAGCACGATCGGCAGCAGCGCGCCATGCGCGCCAATCGGCAGCCGCGCCATCGGACGGATGGCGAGATGCGCGACATTCCACAGTCCCCACACGTTCGGGATGACGGCCATCGGAAACACGAGCGCGCGCACCAGCGGTTGCGCGGGCAGGCCGAAGATGAACTGGCTCGGCACCTCCAGATAGAACTGATGCCAGGCGTAGATGCTCATCGGCACGAGCATGAAGATCGACGGCAACATGGCGCCGGCCATGTAGGCGCGAAGCAGTGGATGCGGTTTCATAGGTGATACGCCAGGATGAAGAGCCACTGCGGCACGATCGCCAGCAGTGTGACAACGGCCGCC
>QHWQ01000416.1 GCA_003222635.1 Acidobacteriota bacterium
GGCATCATCGGCCTGCAGGCGAAGGGCTACCGCGACGGGCCGTACGGCAAGAGCGAGCTGCGCAATCTGCTCGTCCAGGGGAACACGATCGTGATGCCGACCGGACAGAGCGGCATCATGCAGAACATGGGCAGCGACGCCGTGTTCACGTCGTGGAACAACCGTTTCGTTGGCAACCAGTACGACGTATCGGGCAATCCTGCGCCGTTTCGATGGTTGAACGGCAGCGCTCCGCCGCGCTGAGTGGACGTCGTTTACTACACCCATCCCGCGTTGTTCGAGCCGGCGCTCTGCCTGGTGCAGGCCCTCAGCCGGCACGTCCGCATTCACCTGCTGCTCGAAATCTCCGCCGGCGCCTGGCAAAGCGCGATGTTCGACGCGAGGATGGACGACCTGCCATCAGGCATCGTGCCCGCAGACCCCGTTCTGGCGCCGATGTTTCCCGCGGCTGTGCGCGAGTTCTGGCAATCGGCGATGTCCTTCCATCTCGTATCCCATCCCTCGCGACGCAGCTTCAGCCTCTCGTCATGGCGTATCGGTCGTGATGTGCTGCGATGGGTCGCCGATCTCGAGGCAGATGTCCTTCATCTGGACGATGTTGATGTATCGCCGCGCCTGGCGCTGGCGCTGGCGCTGCCTCGGTTGAAGAAGACCCCGGTCGTGATCAGCGTGCATGATCCGGTACCGCATACGGGCGAAAGGAACTGGAGAAAGACGTTCGCGCGACACGTCGCCTTTCGGCGCGCGCAGGCATTCGTGCTCTACAACGCGGCGGCGCGCGAGTCGTTCGCGTCGCAGTACGCGATCGACGCCGCGCGCGTGCACGTCACCCGTTTCGGCCCGTACGACGTCATCCGAGCGTGGTCGTCACCGGCCGCAGGGGCGCCACACAAAACCGTGGTGTTTTTCGGACGCCTGTCGCCCTACAAGGGACTGGAAGATTTCTATCGAGCAATCCCGTTGATCAATCGTCGAATCCCCGATGCGCGGTTCCTGGTCGCAGGGCGGCCCATCGAGGGGTACACGCCACCACACCCGCCGGTTCTGCCGCCGCCTGGGCACATCGACGTGATCGAGCGCTACCTGGCAGGCGCCGAAGCCGCGGCCCTGCTGCGCGATGCGAGCGTCGTTGTATGCCCGTACCGTGATGCGAGCCAGAGTGGCGTCGTGTTGAGCGCGTTCGCATTCAACGTTCCGGTCGTGGCAACGGATGTCGGCGGCCTGCCGGAGTACGTGCTGCCGGAACGCACGGGCCTGGTCGTGCCGTCCGGCGACGCGCAGGCGATCGCCGACGCCGTCTGCCGCATCCTCCTCGACCGGGCGCTCGCCGGGCAACTCCGCGACGGCATTCGTCATGCTCCGTTCAGTTGGGACGCCGCAGCCGACGCCATCGTCAACGTCTACGAAAAATGGGGTCGGGAGTCATTTAAATAGGACGTTTCTACACGTCGGTGTCGCCGTGCAGGAGGTACCAGTTGCTCCGGTCTACGAGCGCGTCCCGGGCGGCCGCGTTCGGCGCAACGCAAATCATGGCGTCACGTGCCGATTCACCGGTCCGGAAGCCGAGGCCTCGCTGCCCTTCGATCATCGCTGACGCGCCGAAACAGCGCGTGGTCACCATCGTTGCGCCCAGTTCACGCGCCAACCGCAGCAGCTCCGCGGTGAGCACCCGCACGCCGCGCGCTCCATCTTCGGCAAGCATATCGGCCACGATCAGCTGTCCGTCACGGAAGGACCACACGCCATACCCTGCAATGTCATCGGCCGCCGGGGACTGCATCACGATCGCGCGGTAGCGTGCATGCGGACATTGACGGTAGCGCCAATTCAAGTAGGTGGAGGTACGCTCGATGGTGACCGGCAGCGTGTCTTTGACGCGCGTCCATAACGCGTCGAACCGCTCATCGAACATGGTCGCTTCGGTGAGCCGGTGCGTGCCGGCGGCTGACCGCACGTATACGTTCTCCACCACACGGAGCGCGCCGTCGACCAGCGGCGCGGCGAGGCTGGCTACGCGGCCGTAGCGCGCAGCCAGTGCCGACGCGGAACGAAGCGTCTTCCGCATTTCAGTCGCCTTGCCAAGCGGTGTGGCTCACTGCGAAATCAATCGTGACCCCCGCGCGCCACGTCCGTCCAAAGCCGCTGAGCATGCGCGGCAGCACGGTCGCAACGCCAATCACCGCGTCCTGTTCGGTGCTCTCCAGCACCCATGTCGAGACCGGGCCGAGTGGGTTCTGTTCGTACACCCACCGATAGTGGTCGGCGTTCGCGCTTGGCAGGCTTTGGCGCCATACCTCGAGAATGGCGCCGCGATCGGCCGCGATGTCGGCTCGACGGACTAGGTATGACATCGCCCAGTCGACGGGGTCGAGTGGATTTCTTCGATCGTCAGCGCCGGTGTCTGCAGGTACCTCGTGGCGCGGCGCTTCTGCTGAATCGCCTCATAGGTCTGTTCCGCCTGCGCAACGGTCAGACCAGCACGCGCAGCAATGTCGGCCGGTGACCAGCCGTTGTTCAGGCCGTAGAGGCAGGCGTCGAGCATCTCGAGCGGCGCGGCGAAATAGAACTCCTCCTGCGACTGCGGCATCGAAAACGTGTCGGTGGTCGGCGGCCGCCGCAGGATCTCCTGCGGCACGGCAAGGTGTTCGGCCAGTCGATAGACCTGCGTCTTGTACAGGTGCGCAATCGGCTTGACGTCGGCGGCGCCGTCGCCGTTCTTGACGAAGAACGCCTGATCGAACTCGAGACGATTCGGGGTGCCGGCGACCGCGTACTGCAGGCGGTCGGCATGGTAGTACTCGAACATCTTGCGAACACGCTGCTTGAAATTCGTGGCGGCGACGATCTGGCTGTAGGCGCTCGCCGTCAGCCTCACCTTTCGCTGCTCGCCGCCCGGCGGCTGCACGATGAGCGACGAGATGTTCAGACGCGAGTCGGGAGCGACCACAAGCTTCGATCGCCAGCCGGCG
>QHWQ01000154.1 GCA_003222635.1 Acidobacteriota bacterium
CGTCGATCGATCGAACTGGCGGCAGACGTTCCGCAGGCTTCCGTACGGACGCGGCGTTGGCCTGGCGTGCTCGGCGTACCTGTCCGGTGCGGGACTGCCGATCTACTGGAACGACATGCCGCACTCGGGCGTGCAGCTGAAACTCGATCGCAGCGGCGGCGTGACCGTGTTCTGCGGCGCAACCGAGATCGGCCAGGGCTCCGACGATGTGCTCGTGGCGATGGTGGCGGAAGTCCTCGGCATCGATCCGTTCGATGTGCGCGCGGTCACGGGCGATACCGATCTCACGCCAGTCGATCTCGGCTCGTACTCGAGCCGCGTCACGCTGATGATGGGCAACGCCGCGATTCAGGCCGCGGAGCGCGCCCGTGATGTGTTGGCCAACGCCGTCGCCGCGAAATTGGACGTGCCCGCTTCGCGGCTGGTGTTCGCCGATCGACGAGTGTTCGACGGCGAGCGGCCGGAGCGCGGCGTCACATTTCAGGAAGCGGTGTGCATCGCGGAGGCACGGTTCGGCACGCTCGGCACCACGGGCTCCTACAGCCCGCCGAAGTCCGCCGCGCAATTCAAGGGCGGCGGTGTCGGCCCATCTCCCACCTACTCGTACACGGCAGCCGTCGTCGAGGTCGACGTCGATCCTGATACCGGGTGGATCACCGTGCCGCGCGTCTGGATCGCGCACGACATCGGATGTGCGCTCAACCCCGTGCTGGCCAGGGGTCAAGTCGAAGGCAGCGTCTACATGGGACTGGGCGAAGCGCTGATGGAAGAACAGGCGTTCCGCCGCCTGCCAGCGCGTCTGTCGAACGCGCTCGTGCACAAGTTTCCGTCGCTGCTCGAGTACAAGAGCCCGACGTTCATGGACATGCCCGAGATCATCACGGACCTGATCGAGCATCCCGATCCGGCAGGCCCATTCGGCGCCAAGGAAGTCGGCCAGGGGCCGCTGCTGCCGATCATGCCGGCGGTGGCCAACGCCGTCTACGACGCGGTCGGCGTCCGCGTCGATCAGGTCCCGGTATCGCCCGAGAAGATCCTGCGTGCGCTGCAGGCGAAGGCCGCGGGCAAGCCCGCGCGATCGGGACCGGCGGAATTCCCGCACATCGACTGGCCCGAAACGCTGCTCGTGCCGCCGCCGTGGGAAGGCGGCGACGGACGTGCGTCGAATGCGCCGTCTCGTCCGAAGCGCAAGGCAGACGCCGGCGTCGAGGCCGGCGCCGGGGTTCAGCCATGATGCGCCTCCCGCCGTTCCGATACCGTGCGCCGCGCACGGTTGCCGAGGCCGCCGCGTGGCTCGCCGAGGGTCCAGAGGCGACGATGATTCTGGCCGGCGGTACGGATCTGCTCCCCAACATGAAGCGTCGCCAACAGGTACCGGGAACGCTCCTCGGATTGCGCGGCCTGCGGGACGAGCTCGCCACCATCCGTCACGAGGATGGGCTCGTGATTGGCGCAGGCGTCACGTTGACGAAGCTGGTCGAGACGCCGGAGGTTCGCGACGCGTATCGAGGGCTTTGGCAAGCGGCGTCGCAAGTGGCA
The DNA here is from genome assembly GCA_003222635.1 of Acidobacteriota bacterium. GTDB lineage: Bacteria > Acidobacteriota > Vicinamibacteria > Vicinamibacterales > UBA2999 > Gp6-AA40. Next base: position 1,540 of record QHWQ01000154.1, read on the forward strand.
ACGCCGCACCTCCGCAACATGGCGACCATCGGCGGCAACCTCTGTCTGGACACGCGTTGCAACTATTACGATCAGAACTACGAGTGGCGGAAGGCGATTGGCTTCTGCATGAAAAAGGACGGCGACACCTGCTGGGTTGCGACGTCGAGTCCGAGATGCCTCGCGGTGTCGTCGACGGATACCGCACCGATGCTGCACGCGCTCGACGCGACCGTCACGCTGGTGTCCACGCGCGGTAGTCGTGTGTTGCCGCTGTCCGAACTCTACGCCAACGACGGCATGCGCTACCTGACCAGGCAGCCTGACGAAATCCTCACGGCGATCACGCTGCCGCGCGCTGCAGGGTGGCGCAGTGCGTACTGGAAGCTGCGGCGCCGCGGTTCGTTTGATTTCCCGGTGGCATCCGCCGCGGTGGCTGCCAGACTCGAGGGCCCGCGTGTCGTCGAGGCGCGGATCGTGCTCGGCGCGGTGTCGTCCAGACCGCTTGCCGCGGGTCGCGCCGCGCAATCGCTGACGGATCGCGACCTCAGCGACGAGACCATCGATGCCGCGGCGGCAATCGCCAGCGAGGTGGCCAAGCCAATGGACAACACCGACTTCGAACTGGTGTGGCGCAAGAAGATGATCGCGTCTCTCGTCAGGAATGCGTTGCGCGAGGTACGCGGCGACGACATGCGCGCGCAGCGGCGCCAACTCGCGCGGCAGGAACTTCTCGCCGCGCCGCTCAGGGTCGACGCTTGATGACCGAGACGCTCACTGAGCCCGACTTCCGCCTGAAGGCGGACCACGCGCTCGAGCGCGCGCAGCGCGCCTTGCTGCCGTTAGCGGACGAGGAAGGCTTCGAGGTCGAGCTTCAGAACGGTGTGCTCCAGATCATCTTCGAGGAGCCCGCTCCCGCGAAGTTCGTCGTCAGTCCCAACGCGCCGGTGCGTCAGGTGTGGGTGTCGGCGATGTCGAAGAGCTACAAGCTCGCCTGGTCGCCGGCCTCGGCTGCCTTCGCGCTCGAAGGCGAGACGCTCGAGGCGCTGTTGGCGCGTCTCGTACGCCAATTCCTGGGCTCTGGCTAAAGCCGGAGCCTACCGCAACGACGCTCGAGCAAAGTCGTGGCGTGTCTCGTTAGGCTGACGCTCGCCGCCGGCGCGTCGTACCGTGGCGCTGCCGCGTGCGTGCCGCTTTCTGCGCGGCCGCGCGGCGTTCTCGTGGCCCCTTCGTTCGCGCCGCCCGCCGTGCCGCCGCGCTGCGATCCGCCGCGGAGCGGCGGCGTGCCGCCGACGATGCCTGGCGCGACAGCGCCTTGCGCGACGCGGCACTGCGGCCTTCACGCTTCAGTGCTTCGCTGACCGCGCGAGACCGCCGCCCTGACGGCCGCGCGTGCCGGCGCGCAGCCCTTGTGGCAGACGCCGCACTCCGCCGCGTCTTCGGTTTGGCGCCGCGTCCCGGCGGCTTCAGCTTCACTCCCGCGCGTCTGGCCTTCGACAAGCCAATGGCAATCGCCTGCTTCGTCGAGCGGGCACCGTGCTTGCCTTCACGGACGTGATGCATCTCCTCGCGGACGAATTCGCCCGCCTGCGTGCTCGGCGCCTTGCCGGCACGCTTGTCTGCACGGGCGCGTTCGACCGTTTCCTTCTCGGGCATATCAGTCCTCCGATGGAACGCGCTGACGCAACAGCGATGCCATCGCGTCCGCTGGACACGCTCGTCGAAACCGATCGAAAGGGAATGGCCTTCTGCCAGCCGCACCCGAAGCAGCTGATGGCGCAGCTAGCGTAAGGCGTCGGGTTCGTGCGCGATTACAGGAGACGCGGCTTGCTTGATGTCTGCGGCGGCGTCCCATCCCAGCGGGCGGCCACCCGCCCGGCGTCGCGCCTCGAACGGACCGCGGAGCAACATACTGATCGCGGCGGCAGTCGCGATGGCGACCGCCGCCAACCACCCGAACGTGAGTCGCTTCATTTTCGGAAACGCCGAAAGCGTAACGCGATGTCGAAGTAGCCCGTGCTCGTCGTCCTGCCAGATGCAACCTCGCGATCGTGCTCGAGACGAATCGTCGTTGACGTGAGCCACCAAGGATCCCAGCGGTTGTACTTGTCACCCTCGAAGTAGATCTGGGTGATCAGGCGCTCGCACTCCGGGTGCGTCACCATCACATGGATATGACGCGGCCTGGTCAGCGGCCAGAACAACGGATACCGCCCAGGAACGATGCTGTCGAACTGATACCGTCCGGCGTCATCGCTCCGGAGCCGCCCACGGAGGTTGAATGCGCGAGCATTCGATCGTCGTGCGAGACCGAACAGATTCGAGTAGAGACCCCGCGTATTCGTCTGCCAGACATCCACGACCGCATCCATCACCGGCCGGCAATCGGGCAACACGATGATGGTGCCGCTGATCGACAGCGGCTCACCCGGCTCATCGATTGGGCACAGTCTCGTGCGCCAGGGGGCTCCGCGACGATAAAACGGACCGCGAACGGTGTCCGCGGTTGGCAGACATGTGGCGAGCAGGGTGCGCGCGCCGCGCGCGATCCACGTTGATATCGGACGCAATCAGCGTCTCGACCGCAACAGAAGTGCCATGGTGGCGAACGTCTTGCACAGCTCCGCGCCCGCATGAACCCGGACGATCCCGAGAGCGCGCAGCGTATCGTGGCTGATTATGTACAGCTGCTCGAACGCACGCTCGAATCCGACGACTGGCCGGCCGCGCTCGATGCGCTGCCATACCCGAAGCAGACGATCAAGTCCGCGATCCAGACATCCTACGGAGCTCTGACCTGGAGCGGTCAGCTCACGGGTGAACTGCGCGACTTTCTCGAGACCGCATACGTCTCGCTGGCCGATTTCGTCAGCGCCGATGTGGCGCAGTTGATGCGCGAATACCAGCGGGCCGGCACGGCGCTCGAAACCGATCGGCGCCTGGTTCGCGAAAAGATCGCCGGTCCGGCGTGGCAGACGATTGCGAAGAGCGGCACTCTCGCCGGCGGGATTGCCCGGGCGATTGCGGAGGACGCAGAAACCTTGAGAGCTGAATTCCGCGAATTCGCTGATTCGACCCTTCACTGTTGACGGCACTTTGTGCACGGTGCCTCGAACCTGTGTCGTATGTCACGACGCGCGCGTACGACTTCTATATCTCCACGCGTGGCAGGAGAACGTCATGGATGTCATTCCTCTTCAGTCATCTGAATCACCCCTTCACCTCACATCACGCCAGCAAATCGAAGAAGAGATTCGGCGGCGTGTCGACGAAGAGCGGCGGCGGCTCGAGGCGCGCCCGGCGAAGACGAGTGCCCCGCCACGGCACTTTCACCGTCCGATCGAGCGCCCGTTCACGGCGGCCGAGCGCAATCGCGTCACGATCCTGTTCGGTGGGTTGACCTGGAAGCACGAGTGGCTCATTCGGGCGGCATTCGAGTCCGCCGGCTACAAGGTCGAAATCATGCCGACGCCCGATGTCGCGGGCTTCCAGCTCGGGAAGGAGTTCGGCAACAACGGCCAGTGCAACCCGACCTACTTCATGGTCGGACATCTCATCAAGTATCTGCAGGGACTCGAGGCCAGAGGGCTGTCGCGCCAGGAGATCATCGACAACTACGTCTTCTTCACCGCCGGCTCCTGCGGGCCGTGCCGCTTCGGGATGTACGAAGCCGAGTACCGTCTCGGCGTGCAGAACGCGGGCTTCGACGGCTTTCGCATCCTGCTCTTCCAGCAGGACGATGGGATCAATGCCGCGTCGGGCGAGACAGGGCTGAAGTTCACCGTCGATTTCGGACTGGGCGCGTTCAACGCGCTGAACTTCGGGGACCTCATGAACGACGTGTGCAATCAGATTCGTCCGTATGAAGCAAACGCCGGCCAGACCGACCGCGTCTTCCGCGAAGCGATGGAGGGAATGTCAGCGGCAATCCGCGATCGACACATGTTCCGGCTCGTCGAGCAAAAGCCGGCATGGCTGGCGCACTGGATGGCGTCGAAGAAGCCGATTGAGGCCGCGGCCAGCACGCTCGGCAAGATCGGCGATCACCTGTGGGGACGGCAGACGGCGGAGGCGCTGCGGGCCGCGCGCGATCGGATCGCCACGATCGAGGTCGATCGGCTGCGCGTCAAGCCGCTCGTCAAGGTGACCGGTGAGTTCTTCGCGCAGACCACCGAAGGCGACGGCAACTTCCACATGTTCCAGTTCCTCGAGCGCGAGGGCGCGGAAGTCAAGGTCGAGCCGATCGCCAACTGGATCATGTATCTGCTCTGGCAGGCGAAGGCGCGCCACGCCGATCGCAAGTGGCTCGACATGACGCGCCCGCAACCGTGGGCGCTGCACAAGCGGCTGGCGTGCGAGCTGAAGTTTCGCCAGAAACAGATGTTCTTCGGCATCGGCGAAGCGCTGTACGCGCATCTCTACAACCGCATCATCAAGGGCCTTGGCGGTACCGGGCACACGCTGCTCGACATGCAGGAGCTCGCCGATCTCGCGCAGCCCTACTACCACCGCTTCGCACGCGGCGGCGAAGGCCACCTGGAGGTCGCGAAGAACATCTACTACACGGTGCACAAGAAGGCCCACATGGTGCTCAGCCTGAAGCCCTTCGGCTGCATGCCCTCGTCGCAGTCCGACGGCGTCCAATCCGCCGTGATGAACCACTTCAAGGACATGATCTTCCTGCCGATCGAGACCTCGGGCGAAGGCGAAATCAACGCGCACAGCCGGGTGCAGATGGCGCTCGGCGAGGCGAAGGCCAAGGCCAAGGCCGAGTTCCAGCAGGCGCTCGAGGCGAGTGGCAGGACGCTCGATGACATCCGGTCTTATGTGGCGGACCATCCGAAGCTGCGACATCCGTTCTACAAGGTGCCGCACCGTCACGGCGTCATCGGCACCGCGGCGAATTTCGTGCTCCACGTCAGCGACTGCATGAAGCGAAGGACCGCGTGATGTCAGCGCCACTGCTCGTCGGCGTCGACGTCGGGTCGACCACGGTCAAGGCCGTCGCGGTCGATCCCTCGACGGACGCGATGCTCTGGTCGGACTACCAGCGGCACGAGACCAAGCAGCCCGAAAAAACGCTCGAATTTCTCGGCCGCCTCGAGGCGGATCTCGGGATCTCCAACGCGACCTGCCGGATGTTCATCACCGGATCCGGCGGCAGCACGATTGCGCCGCTCATCGGCGCCAAGTTCGTGCAGGAGGTTACCGCCGTCTCGCTGGCGGTCGAGAAACTCCATCCCGAAGTGCACTCGGTCATCGAGCTTGGCGGCCAGGACGCCAAGATCATCGTCTTCAAGGAAGATCCGGAGACCGGACGCAAGAAGAAGATTCCCT
>QHWQ01000155.1 GCA_003222635.1 Acidobacteriota bacterium
AGAACGTCGACGTCGTCAAGGCCGCGACGCGAGCGGGACGAGTCGTCTACGCGTCGAACCACAAGAGCCACACCGACTATCTCGCCGAGCCGCTCGTGCTCGACGACAACGGCATCCGCCCGCCGCTCATCGCCGCCGGCATCAACCTGTACGGCGGACCGCTCGGACTGCTCAACCGCTATGTCACGGGCGCGATTCCGATTCGCCGCAACAGCCGGGACCCGATGTACCTGACGACGCTCAAGGCGTATGTCGCGGAGATCGTCAAGAAGCACGATCTGTTCTTCTACCCGGAGGGCGGACGCAGCTACAGCGGCGAGCTGAAGAGTCCAAAGACAGGTCTGCTCCACGCGGCGCTGCAGGCCGACGTGTCGCGGATGGCCGTCATCCCGACGGCCGTCGCCTATGACTTCGTGCTCGAAGACCACGTGCTCGCGCGCCAGGGCGTGAAGCGCGCGCAGAAGCCGTTCAGCCGCGAGCTGGCCGAAATGGTGCGCTACGCGGTCGGCTACCGCTCGCGCGCGATCGTCACCTTCGGCAAGCCGCTGTCGATTGAGGGGGTCGATCCAACCTCACGGCGCGAGGTGCTCGACCTCGCGCACACGATCATGACGGCCGTCGGGCGGCTTCACAAAGTGCTCCCGACGGCGGTTGTGGCCAACGCCATGCGGCCGTCGGTCACGCGCCGCGACCTCGAAGCGCGCGCCGACGCGGTCATCGATACGCTGCGCTCGGCCGGCGCCAACCTCGGCGTCCAGTCCGGCGCCGAAGCCGTGGCGCAGGCACTCGAGCCGCTCGAGGCGCGCGGCATCATCGTTGCTGAACGAGGACGCGTCCGTGTCCGGGATCGGAATGTGTTGCGCTACTACGCCCGCACGCTTGATCATCTGCTCGCTTCCCCCTCGCGCCGCACGCACTAGCTGAATGTACGCCGGGGCCAAAGCCATGTTTTACGCGCTGTCGCGCAGCGCGCTGCTGAAGCGTCTCGCGTCGAAATACGGTATGCGATCGCGCGAGAGCTTCGCGCGCCGCTTCATCGCGGGCGAAACGGTCGAGGAAGCGATCGAGGCGTCGCGCGCCGTCCAGGCGCAGGGACTCCTGCTGACGCTCGATTACCTCGGCGAGAGCGTCCGCACGGCCGAAGAGGCCGATGCCGCCACGCGTGAATACCTGCGGCTGCTCGACGTGATCGTCGCCTCCGGCATCGAATGCAACATCTCGCTGAAGCTCACGCAGCTTGGCGCCGGCATCGACCGGGCGACGTGCGTCGACAACATTCGCCGCATCCTCGAGCCGGCGGGACGTCACGGGTTCTTCGTACGCATCGACATGGAGAACTCGCCGTGGACGCAGCTCACGCTGGACATCTTCGAGACGCTGTGGCAGCAGCAGTATCGACAGCTTGGCATCGCGCTGCAGGCGGCGCTCTATCGCACCGAGCAGGACGTCCGGCGCATGAACGAGCTGGGCGCGCGTGTGCGGCTCGTCAAAGGCGCCTACAAGGAGCCCGAAAGTGTGGCGTATCAGCGCAAGTCAGACGTAGACGCCGCATTCGTCCGGCTCATGCGTCTGTTGCTGGACGCCGGGGACTACCCGGCGATTGCTACGCACGACCCGGCGATGATCGATGCAACGAAGGCATACGCCCAAGAGCGCGGCCTCGCCAGCGATCAGTTTGAATTCCAGATGCTGTATGGAATCCGACGCGACCTGCAGGCGTCACTGGTCTCAAAAGGCTACAAAATGCGGCTCTACATCCCGTTCGGGCGCCAGTGGTTTCCCTATTTCATGCGCCGGCTCGGCGAGCGGCCGGCCAACCTCGGCTTTGTAATTCGAGGAATTCTGCGGGAACGGTAGAGCATTCCCCATACTGAGGCGTTGGCGTTCACACTTCGGACAGCGCCAGACGAGAACCCATCACTTCCCGCGATTTGTTGATGGACAAATAAGGCCGCGCTGCACGTTACGACTGTCGAGCTCGATCGTTAATCCATTTGAAGGCAGTCGCTTACGATTGTCACCCCAAGCGTGGCACTTCTCTTGAAATGTCGGGCTCGCGTAGGCGCGAGAGCCCGGCAACCTGGGTCACCTCAAGTGGCGTCATACCGGGTAAGTACTGAGGAAAGGGGTTTCGGCGCAATGGTTACGGACAAGGTTCGGCAGTTCATCTGCGGGCTTCACGGACACGACGCGCTGCTCCATTTCGAGCATGGACGCATGTCGCTGCAGTGCACCTCGTGCGGCTACGAGACGCCGGGGTGGGATCTCCACGCCGCCGAGCGGACCACGCGGCAGACTGCTGAATTCGAATCGTCCCGCATAGTACGCATTCCATTCGTAAGGCAGCGTCGCGTCGCCTAAATAGGGTTCGGGGGTTCGAGGGTTCGGAGGTTCGCGGTTCGAACCACCGAACCCGAACTCTCGAACCTTCGCACTCTCGACCCCCCGCACCCTCGAACCTCCGAACCTCCGAACCTCCGATAATCAGTTCGTGGCCGATCAGCTGCAGATTGCGCGGCGCGTGGCCGAAGCCGCGGCTGCCGAAGGCGGGCGTGCGCTCGTCGTCGGCGGCTGGGTACGCGATCGTCTGCTCGGCAGGCTCTCAAAAGATATCGACATCGAGATCTTCGGCGTCGCACAGGCTCGTCTGCCCGCGCTGCTCGGGCCGCTCGGTCGCGTCGAACCGGTAGGGCAAAGCTTCCCGGTCTACAAGCTCATTCCTCCCGACGGTGGCGCCGGCGAGATCGACGTCGCACTTCCCCGCCGCGAGTCGAAGCGCGGCCGCGGACACAAGGGCTTCGAGATCCACGGCGATCCGACGATGACGGCCGCGGAGGCGGCGCGGCGGCGAGACTTCACCATCAACGCCATCGCGTGGGACCCGCTCGCTGACGCCTACGAAGATCCGTTCGACGGCCGGGGCGATCTCGGCCGTCGGCTGCTTCGCGCGGTCGATCCGAAGACGTTTCCCGACGATAGCCTGCGAGCCCTGCGCGCGGTACAGTTCGCCGCGCGATTCGAGTTCGCGCTCGACGAGCAGACGGCGGCGCTCTGCCGCGATCTGCCGCTCGACGATCTGCCCGCCGAGCGCATCTGGGGTGAGATCGAAAAGCTGCTGCTGCAGGCCGCGCATCCCTCGATTGGCTTCCGCCTGGCGCTCGCCCTCGGCGTGCTCCGTCAGGTGATGCCGGAGCTGCTGCCGCTCGTCGGCTGCGAGCAGGAGCCGGAATGGCATCCGGAAGGCGACGTCTGGACGCACACGCTGATGGTGATCGACAAGGCGCGCGAGCTGAATGGCGATCTCGATCGGCCGCGGCTGATCACGGTGATGCTCGGCGCTGTGTGTCACGATCTCGGCAAGCCGCCAACGACCGCATTCATCGACGGACGGATTCGCTCGCTCGATCACGAGCAGGCGGGCGTCGCGCCGGCGCTCCTGCTGCTCGATCGGCTGAACATCCACACCATCGACGGCTTCGACGTCCGTGCACAGGTCGTTGGCCTGGTCGCGCACCACCTCAAGCCCGGCGCGTTTCGCAAGTCGGGCAACGTGACCGACGGTGCGTTCCGGCGGCTCGCGCAGAAAGTGGACCTCGAGCTGCTCGCGCGCCTCGCGCGCGCGGATTGTCTCGGCCGTTCGGGCGACTTCGACTGCTCGGCGATGGACTGGTTCATCGAACGCGCGCGGGCGCTTGGCGTCGAGCATCGGCCGCCCGCGCCGCTGCTGCTGGGACGCCACCTGCTCGCGCTCGGCCTTTCACCGGGACCGCGGATCGGCGAAATCCTGAAGCAGGTGTACGAGCAACAACTCGACGGGGAGATCAGCTCAGTCGATGCAGCGATCGAATCTGCACGACGCCTCATGAATTAATGGCGGCGTTTGTCCTGCATTCAGTCGCGGCATGTCTGACTATTCAGCTCCCCGAATGGTCGTGCTCGCCGTCTCGCTCGCTATAACCCCATTCGTCGCTGAGGCGCAGACTGTGAATCGAAACGCGCTGAAAGGCATCGAAATCGGCGTGCGCGGATGCGTCAAGCCTGGCCTCGACGAAGGCTCTGTCGTCCTGGACCACGTCTACGAAGTGACGCGGGACGGAAAGCTGCTTCCACCGCCGGGACCCGGGTTGCCCACTGCGGTGTACTCGTTCGACGATGCGACGAAGCTGCGGGGGCACATGGGCGAAACGGTGGAGGTGCGCGGCCGTATCAAGGACGTCCGCGACTCCGACATCGAAATCAAGCCCGCGAAGGAAGCGGACGGGGCACTCGTCGCCAGGCTCCCGGTCGAAGGGAAGGACGTGAAAGCGACGCTCGACGAGGTGCCGCCGCCGGTCGGCACGTCCGGACGTTCGACGCTGAAGAGCGTCGTCCTGCGGATGGACGTCCACTCGGTGTCGCAAGTCTCCGTGTCGTGCGTCAGGTAGTCTCCGCCCTCAGACGGACGTAATGTAGCGGGCGTAATCCCCGGGCGGGACATTCCCGCCCGAGACGATCGCGATGACGCCTGGCGCCACCCGCGCCTCGCGCAGCACCGCGGCGACGCTCACGGCCCCGCTCGGTTCGGCGACGACGTTGGCGTTGTCGAACAGCCACTTCACGGCGGCGACAATCTCTTCCTCGCTGACGGTGACGAGAGCGTCGACGAGCGCCTGCACGTGGGCGAACGTGAGGTCGCCCGGACGGATCGAGAGCAGCCCGTCGGCAATGCTTGCCGTCTTCGGCAGCGTCACCGGATGACCCGCCGCGCGCGAGGCGGTCATCTTCGACGCGCCGATCGGTTCGACGCCGACGACGCGTGCGGTCGGACGAAGTGATTTGACCGCGACCGAAATTCCCGAGACCAACCCTCCGCCGCCCATCGGCACATAGACCGCCGACAGCGACGAGCACTGCTCCACCACCTCGAGCCCGCAGGTTCCCTGCCCCGCGATGATCCATGGATGGTCGAACGGCGGCACCATCGTCAGCCCACGGCGCGCGGCTTCGTGTTCCGCGCGCGACTTGCGGTCGAGCACGGTCGTGCCCGCGAACAGCACTTCGGCCCCAAGCCGCTCCGCACCGTCGACCTTCACGCGCGGCGCCGTCTCGGGCATGACGACGACGGCACGAATGCCGAGCAGGCGTGCGGCGAGCGCCATCGCCTGGCCGTGGTTGCCTGACGAGTAGGTGATGACGCCCGCCGCCCGGGCTTCGGGCGGCAGCTGCGCAATCATGTTGTAGGCGCCGCGAATCTTGAACGCGCCGGCCGGCTGCATGTTCTCGCATTTGATCGCGAAGGCGGGCTCGCCGGCCACGCCGCCGACCTCGATGAGCGGCGTTCGGCGCGCGACGCCTTGGATCCGCGCGGCCGCCGCGCGAATCTCGTCAATCGATACCAGGGAAGTCACGGGCACGCGGACGAGTATAGTTGCGTCATGGCGCACTACACCTTGGTCTACGGCGTTCGTCTCATCCCTGAAGGCACGCTGGTCGGCGCGGACGAGTGTCGCCTCAAACTCAAGAATGGGACCGAAGCCGGCGTCACGCTTCACACGATTGATGGAACAATTCCGCAACTTCGCCGCGCGCTCGACCGCAGCCTTGATGCCTTTTTCGATCTGCTGCCCGGCGCCGAAGATGAAGATCGCGAGGAGAGTTAGGAACTCTCTTTGCACGTCGGCCCGTTTGTGGCGGACTCGTCTGTGCCAGCCTCGCCCGAAAAAGATCGGGTAGGCGTCACCCAAACCGGATCATTTCGCGAGCTGAACGATCGCCTCATCGGCGAGCTGATTGACGCCGTCAAGGGAATACTCCGCAAGGAGCAGTCGGATCGGCTTCGCGACATCTACCTCATCGGCGACATCGAAAAAGACACCGCGCGCGGCGTGATCGAGCGGCTGCGCGAGATGGCCAACGACAACAACCGGCCGATCACGCTCTACATCAACAGCGCCGGCGGCAACGTGACCGACGGCCTTGGCATCCACGACGCGATTCGTGAAATCGTCGCGCGCGGCATCGAGGTCACGATCGTCGTGCAGGGAATGGCCTATTCGATGGGTTCAGTGGTCCTGCAGGCAGCGAGCGCCGGCCGCCGGCTGTCGTATCCGCACTCGTGGATCATGATTCACGAGCCGGCGAAGTGGGCCGGCTGGCAGTCGACGTCGGCCGCGGCGCAGCATCTCGATCGGCTGAAGCAGATGCAGTCGCAGATTTATCAGATCCTGGCGAGCCGGTCGGGCAAACCGCTGCAGAAGATCATCCGTGACACCAAGCGGACGGACTTCTACCTCGACGCGCAGAAAGCGTTCGACTACGGATTGATTGACGGGATTGTCGAGGGCGCGGTCGCGGATGGCAGCGTTGGCGCGCCCGAAAAGACCGGCACTGCGGCTACGCCGCCTCCCGCCTCGTCCTGAATTCTTCCAGGAGCCGCGCGACGTTCCCCGACACCGAATGCAGCGTCGGCGACCAGCCGAGCGCCCGGGCGCGGGGGCTTCTCACGCGCTGGTCGAGCGCGAGCGCGTCGGCGTAGGGGCCCATCTTCGCGCGCGCTTCGCTGAGCGGCACGTGGCGGACGTCCGGGCGCATGCGGGCGTGCCTGGCGATGGAATCGACGATGTCGCCGACGCTTTCGTCGGCCTCGTCGTTGGCGTGGAAGACGCCGGAGGCCTCCGGGTTGGTGGCCACCCGGAGATAGACGTCCGCGAGGTCCCTCGCATAGATGCAGGGCCAGTGATTCTTCCCTTCCCCAATCACCCGAACCAGCCCATTTGCCGCGTCTTTCAGCAGATCCGCGATGATTCCGCGGCTGCCGCCGTAGACGATGCCCGGGCGCATGACGACGGTCCTGGGCGTGCGGGAGCGGCCGGCATCGAGCACGATTCGCTCGTGTTCGGGGCGCCAGGCGACGAGCGGCGTCGGCTTGACGGGCGCATCTTCGGCCACGGGACCCGGCGTATCGCCGAGCACCCAGACGCCGGACGTATAGACGAAGGCGGATGGCCGTCCTGACGCGGCGCGGCTGGTGGCGGCGCCGAGGAACGTTTCAATCGCCTGTCGATCGATCTTGTCGCGGCGCGAGGATCCGTCGAGCGCGGTGTGCACGATCACGTCGGATCGCTCGGCCTCGCTCGCGTAGGACGAAGGCTTGTCGAGATCCCCGATGACCGGATGGACGCCCCGATGCGCGATCGACTCCGCTTTTTCCGGATCGCGGACGAGCGCGGTCACGTCGTGCCCCGCGCGCAGGAAACTCTCGAGGACCGCTGATCCGATGTAGCCCGTGGCGCCGGTGAGAAAGACCTGCATGTAGGGCGGTTATTCTAATCAGGTTCATGCCGGAAACGCGAATGGGTGATTTGCCCAATCAAATCATTGCCGTCCTCGATACTCATCGCTTCGACGTGAGCGCGCTCGAGCGCTACATGAGAGCCCATCTGACCGCGTTCCCGCCGCCGTTCGTCGTTCGTCAGTTCCGCGGCGGCCAATCGAATCCAACGTACTTCATCCAGAGCGGCGCGGACCCGTGCTCGAGCGGCGCGGACCTTTCGGGTCCGCGATTCGTGCTTCGCCGGAAACCACCCGGCCAGCTGCTTCCATCGGCGCACGCCATCGAGCGCGAGTACGAAGTGATGACCGCGCTTCACGCCAGCGATGTGCCGGTGCCGGAAATGATTCTGCTCTGTGAGGATGCCAGCGTCATCGGCACGCCATTCTTCGTCATGGAGTACGTCGAAGGCCATCCAATGATCGATGCGGCGCTGCCGCATTGCTCGCCGGCGGATCGCCGCGCGGTCTATCGCTCGATGATCGAGGTGCTGGCGCGTCTCCACACCGTGAACTGGCGGGCTGTAGGCCTCGAAAACTACGGAAAACCGGGCAATTACGTCGCGCGGCAGGTGCACCGATGGACGGCGCAGTACCGCGCGTCCGAAACCGGGCGCATCGAGGCGATGGAGCGGCTGATCGCGTGGCTCCCCGCGCACATTCCGCCGGATGAGAGCGCCGCCATCGTGCACGGTGACTACCGGCCCGGCAACCTGCTGATTCATCCGACCGAACCGCGAGTCGCCGCGGTCGTCGACTGGGAGCTCTCGACCATCGGCCATCCGCTCGTCGACCTCGCGCATCACGCGCTGCTCTTCCGGACCGGACCGGAAGACTTCGGCGCATTTGCCGATCGCGAGCGGCCCGACGGGATTCCGAGCGAACACGAGCATCTCGAGACGTACTGCCGCATCACGGGACGTCCCTCGCTGCCGGATTGGGACTTCTACGTCGCGTTCGCGATGTTCCGCTTCGCGGCGATCTTCCAGGGAATCATGGGACGGGTGGTCGCTGGCACCGCAAACGATCCCGAGGCGCGCAAGGTAGGCGCCCGCGCGAAGCCGCTCGCCGAACGCGCCTGCGCATTGATCGGAATCTAGCGGCCCGTACCTGTCCTGACGTGATCGTCGCGGACGATCGCGCCGCCCTTCATCACGAAGGTTACTCGCTGCAGTTCCGTAATGTCGGAGAGCGGATCGCTCTCGACCGCGATGACGTCCGCGAATTTCCCCGCTTCGAGGCTTCCTACGCGATCCGACCATCCGAGCAGATCCGCCGCGTTGACCGTCTGCGTCTGAATCGCTTCGATTGGCGTCGCGCCAAGCTGCACCATCGCCTGAAGCTGCTTCGCGTTCTGACCATGGAGATCCTCGCGGCTGGCATCCATGCCGCCGGCAATCCTGACGCCGACCTGCCGGGCGGCCGCGATCGTCCGACGCATCGCTTCGATCGCCTTGTCGATAGCCGCGCGTTCCGCGTCGTTTCTTCCCGTGAGCGCGAACATGATCGCAGCCGTTGACACGAGAAAGGTGCCGTTCCGTTTCATCGTCTCCAGCGTCGCACGATCGGCGCCGTCACCATGTTCGATCGAATCCACGCCCGCTTCGACCGCATTGCGAATGCCGTCCGCCGTCGTTGCGTGGGCGGCGACCTTTCGATGCAGCTTGTGGGCTTCTTCGACGATGACGCGCAGTTCGTCGGTGGTGAGGGTGGGATACTGCCAATCGGCGTAGACCTTGATGAGATCCGCGCCATGGCCGATCTGCTCACGAACGGCGCGGCGGGCCTCTTCGACGCCGCTGATCATCTGCGCGCCTGTCGGGAAGGTCTCCAGGTCGGGTGATACTCCGAACGGGTTGTACTGTCCGACCGCGGCGATGCCGCGGGTTGCCACCAGCATTCGCGGTCCGTCAACGAGCCCCTGATTGATTGCGTTTCTCAAGGCGACATCCGCATAGCCGGCACCCTCGCTCTCGACGTCGCGCACGGTCGTAAAACCGGCGCGCAGCGTCTGCCGTGCATCGGCGGCGCCCTCGAGCGCACGATCGGCTTGAGACTTCGTCAGCAGGTGCTGGCCGTAAGTTTCCTCGCGTCGAAGCCGCAGCATCAGGTGTGTGTGACCGTCAATCAGTCCCGGCAGGATCGTCGCAGCCCCGAGATCGATGACACGAACACCTTCGGGAATTGACAGGCCGGAACCGGCGGCCAGGATGCGCTCACCGTCGATGAGAACAACGGCGTTGTTGCGCAGCACGCCAGCCTTCACGTCGACGAACTGCGCCGCGCGAAGCGCGATGCGGCCTCCGGAGGTCGCAGTCTCCTGCGCGAGACCTCGGACCATGCGCATCGTCCGCGCCGTAGCGGCCAAGTACGCGAGCGGAAACACCTGGCTGACGCCTGCCGCGCCGAATAGCTGGATGGCCCAGTCGAGCACGCGCGTCGTCATCTCGGGGACGGCGACCTTGATCTCCGCAATCACCTGCTGCGCGGCCTTGTTGCCGACCGTGTCCATCATCCACGCGGCGTGCAGCACGAGCAGGCGCGCGCGATCGATCTCGATGCGCGCCTGCGCGATGCGCTCCTGCGTGATGTCGTTGTCGCTCAGCGGCTTGCCGAACGCCACGCGCTCGCGCGAGCGGCGGCACATCAGCTCCAGCGCGCGCTCGGCGACGCCAATCTGCCGCATGCAGTGATGAATCCGCCCGGGGCCGAGCCGCCCCTGCGCGATTTCGAACCCGCGCCCTTCGCCGAGGAGCATGTTGCCCGCCGGCACGCGGACGTTCTCGAACACCACCTCTCCATGTCCGTGCGGCGCATCGTCGTAGCCGAAGACGTCCAGCATCCGCACGACCGTCACGCCGGGCGCATCGCGCGGGACGAGGATCATCGATTGTTGCTTGTGGCGATCGGGATTGGCCGCATCCGTCTTGCCCATGAAGATGAGCACCTTGCAGCGCGGGTCGCCGATGCCTGACGTCCACCACTTGCGCCCGTTGATCACGTAGTGATCGCCGTCGCGAACGATGGAGGCCTGAATGTTGGTGGCGTCGGACGAGGCGACGTCGGGCTCGGTCATGGCGAACGCGGAGCGAATCGTGCCCTCGAGGAGCGGGGTGAGCCACTGTTTCTTCTGCTCGTCCGTCCCGTAGCGCTCCAGGACTTCCATGTTGCCGGTGTCGGGAAACGAGCAGTTGAAGGCTTCGGGCGCGATTGGCGATCGCCCCATCACTTCGCAGAGCGGGGCGTAGTCGAGATTCGACAACCGGAACAGATTCCAGAGGCCTTCGGCGCGCGCCTTCTCCTTCAGCGCCTCCATCACGGGCGGAATCGCCCAGCGCGACGGTCCCGAGTCGAGCTGCTGCCTGAAAACCGCTTCGGCGGGCAGGACGTGCGCGTCCATGAACGCGCGAAGGCGTTCGAGATAGTCCTGTGTCCGCTTGCTGGGCGTAAAGTCCACTGAAACCTGAAACCTGAAACCTTTAGATGTCCCAGATGCGCTCGCGATCGTAGAACGTAATCTCGCCGTCCTCGCTCACTTTCAGCACGGGACCGAAGCGGCTCGCCGCCGTCGCGGCGGTCGTGCGCGCGCCTTCGATGAAGCCGCCCTGCAGGAGCTCGTCGGACTGCGGATGCCGCAGGATGGCGCCTGCCGCGAGCAGCCGGCCATCGCGATCGACGACGATGGCGCCGTCGAGCGAGGCGAGCGTCGAGAGCACGCTTTGATCGAGATCGGTGGCCGTGCGTCCCTCGAGCAGGTGCAGAATCTCGCGGCGCGAGACAGGAACCGCGCCGGCCAATTCCGGGCGCGCCGGCAGATCGAGGCGATCCGCCGGGGCGACCAGCTGCGGCACGGCATCATCGGGATCACGGAGCACGCAGAACAGCGCCCCCTCGCGCGCGTCCGCGAGGTCGAGCGCAATCTGAAACAGCCGCAGCGCGAGCGACGGGTTGCCGACCGCATCCGACCAGATCTCGTACTTGGCTTTCAGGTCGAGCAGATGCCAGGCGGCGCTGTGAAACGAGAACACCTCCGCGCCTTCCGCGAAGACCTTGATGTCGCGCGACGGACTGAGCACCACGCAGACGCTGTGCTGTGCGAAGGTCGCGCGCGCATGCGCCTGATAGACGTGTGCCCCCGGCACGTCGAGGATCTTGTCCGGGCAGAGCTGCCGGCTCCAACGATCGACGTCGATGACGTCCAGCAGCCGGCCCTCGACGTCGGCGAGAAAGACCGTGCGGACGCCGTCCGCGAGGCGATAGAAGCTCTTGATGGAGGTGAGCGACTCCATGTACGACGACGGATAGTCGCGGCCGGTCGCCAGCTCCGGCCGGCACGGATCGAAGTCGCCGCCGAGCAGCAGCACGCCCGTCGAGATGGGACGGTTCTCGTAGCTCGAGAGCGCCGCGACGCGCAGCATCTCGATGATCGACGCGATGCGATCGACCCCGCCCGCGCCCGACCGCGTGTACGGCCGCTCGTCGAAGAACGCGCCGACGTAGCGATCCTCGATCGGACCTCTGAACAGCTCGCCGCGCTCCGCCGCCAGCTCCGGATTGAGAATCGCGTGATACCGCGCGCCAATTACCGCCACAATCGCGCGCGCCATGCGCATCTGATGCGGCGTGAACGTGCTGCGGCCGAGCATGCGCAGCGTGTAGACCGTGCCGCTCCAGGAGATGTGGAGCGTCGAGGGATCCGTCGCCTCTTCGATCGACAGCGGACGATCGGAGCGCGCGGATGCAGCCGGCTGGACCTCGAGCGACGCGCGGCGGAAGAACTGCCGCAGCGCCGATTGGAGGACGCCTTCGTAGAAGGCACTGAGGGCGGCAGCGGGCGGAACAGACACGTACGTGGATCATAATGCCGTGGTGCGCCGCGACACGCTCGTCGACTTCTTCCGCGACCTCATCACCATTCGCGGCGAGTTTCTCGTCTACGACGATGGGTATCGGCGCCGCGGTCATACCTACGAGGAGGTCGGTCGCGCGGCACGCGGCTTCGCGGCGCGGCTCGAGGACGCGGGACTGACGAAGGACGACAAGGTCGTCTTCTGGGGCGAGAACCGCCCCGAATGGATCGCCTGCTACTGGGGCTGCCTCATCTCCGGCATCATCGTCGTTCCCATCGACTATCGATCTTCTGCCGACTTCGTGCAGAAAGTGCGTACTGTTGTTGACGCACGCATCACCCTCATCGGAGACGATGTAAAAACCGAAAAATGGGGTCAGACCCCATTTTGGCGTTTCTGCGATCTGGACTGGCAGGCCGACGGGCCGATGCCTGACGTGGCGATCTCGCGCGACGACATCACGCAAATCATCTTCACGTCGGGCGCCACGGCCGAACCGAAAGGCGTCATCATCCGGCATCGCAACGTGCTCGCGAACATCGTTCCCGTCGAGCGCGAGGTGTTGAAGTACAAGAAGTACGCCCGTCCATTCAAGCCGCTGCGCTTCCTGAACCTGCTTCCTCTCAGCCACATGTTCGGCCAGTCGATGGCGACCAACGTGCCGCCGATGGTCGAAGGGGCCGTCTTCTTCACGCGCAGCTTCAACCCGCACGACATCCTGCGGCTGATCAAGTCGCGCAGGATTTCGGTGCTCGTCTGCGTCCCGAAGATTCTCGACGTGCTGCGCGAGCACGCGACGCGCGCGTGGCCGGAATCGAAGGAGGCGCCGCCGCAGGGCATCTCGATCCCGGGCCGCTGGTGGCGCTATCGCCACGTGCACTCCGCCCTCGGCATGAAGTTCTGGGCGTTCGTCGTCGGCGCCGCGCCGCTGCCGCCCGACCTCGAGGAGTTCTGGCGGCGCATGGGCTTCGCCGTCATCCAGGGCTACGGCCTGACTGAGACCGCGCCGATCGTCACGCTCAACCATCCGTTCAAGACGAGCAAGGGATCTGTCGGCACGCCGATCGCCGGCGTCGACGTCCGCATCGCGGACGACGGCGAGATCCTCGTCCGCGGCGAAAACGTGACAAGTGGCTATTACCAAACGGATCCCGGATCCCGGATCCCGGATCCCGTCTTTGACAGCGAAGGCTGGTTTCACACCGGCGACATCGGCGAGCGCGACGAGCAGGGCCGCATCTTCATCAAGGGCCGCAAGAAGGAAATGATCGTCACGCCGGAAGGGCTGAACGTCTTTCCGGAAGACGTCGAACGCGTGCTCAACGGACTCGGCGGGGTGCGCGATTCGGCGGTCGTCGGCATCACGCAGGGCGCCGAGGAGCGGGTGCACGCGGTGCTCG
The DNA here is from genome assembly GCA_003222635.1 of Acidobacteriota bacterium. Lineage (GTDB taxonomy): Bacteria > Acidobacteriota > Vicinamibacteria > Vicinamibacterales > UBA2999 > Gp6-AA40. The sequence goes on from QHWQ01000155.1 coordinate 13,559, forward strand.
TCCTCGAGCCGGGCGCCGACAAGGATGCGATCCTGCGCGCGGCCAACAGCGCGCTGCAGGATCATCAGCGGATTCGCGGCGCCTCCGTCTGGACGACGGGCGACCTGCCGCGCACCGAGGGGACGCGCAAGCTCAAACGCGCCGCGATTCGCGAGTGGGTGCAGTCGGGCGAGCGGCCGGTGGTGGCCTCATCGAACGACACGCTCGAATCCCTGCTCGGCCGCTTCACGCACGGCCGCGATGTGAGCGGCGCGACCACGCTGGAGGAGCTCGGCCTCAGCTCGCTCGAACGCGTCGAGCTGATGATCGCGCTCGAAGATCGGTTTCAGACACGGCTCGACGAAGCGCGCTTCTCGCAGGCAGCGAGCGTGGCCGATCTCAAGCAGCTCGTCGCGCAGCCCGCCGCCGTGCAGGATGTCGAAGAGCCGGTCGACTTTCCGACGTGGAATCGCACGTGGCCGGTGCGGATCATCAGGCGGCTCTCGCACGCGACGTGGATTGTCCCGCTCTGCCGCGCCTTCGCGTGGGCACGCGTCGAAGGGCGCGAGCATCTGCGCGAGATCGACGGCCCGGTCATCTTCGCGGCGAACCATCAGAGCCACATGGATGTGCCCGTCATCCTGGCCGCGCTGCCGCCGCGCATCCGCGCGCGCGTGGCGCCGGCGATGGCCAAGGAATTCTTCAAGGCGCACTTCTTCCCCGAGGGCTTCACGCGGAAGACGGTGTTCACCAACTCGGTGAACTACTACCTCGCCGCGTTCTACTTCAACGCGTTCCCGCTCCCGCAGCGCGAGGCGGGCGCGCGGCAGACGCTCACCTACGTCGGCGATCTGATGGGCGACGGCTGGTCGATCCTGATCTTTCCCGAGGGCGAACGCTCCGCGACCGGCGACATCAAGCCGTTTCGCGGCGGCATCGGCATGATGGCGTCGCGACTGGACGTTCCCGTCGTGCCCGTTCGCCTCGATGGCGTGGACCGCGTGCTCCACATGAAGTCAAAGATGGCCACGCCAGGGCCGGTCCGAGTGGCGTTCGGTGCCCCCATGCGCCTGCGCGGAGAGGACTACGCGGCCCTCGCAGCGCAAGTCGAGCATCGTGTTAAATCGCTGTAGCAGAAAAAGATCCCGCGATCATTGCGCTGCGCTCGTCGATGTGGCACACTCATTGCTATATTTGGCCGAAAGGATGAGCTGTTGAGCAAGGACGATCTGATCGACATGCAGGGAACCGTGGTGGCGGTGCATTCCGGCGGACTCTATCGCGTGCAGTGCGATGCGGGCCATGAGGTGCTCGCCCAGTTGAGCGGCCGGATGCGCCGCTTCCGCATCAAGGTCGTCCCCGGTGACCGCGTGACGGTCGGCGTCTCTCCCTACGATCCCGTCCGCGGCATCATCACGTTCCGGGCCCGATAAGTTTCTCTGGTGACACTTCAACCCAACGCACCCTCATTCCGGCGTCGCTCCCGTCGCGGTCAAGGCGGCTCGAAGTCCTCGTCCCGCCGCCGCCACGGTGGCCCTCACAAGCCGGTTCACATCACGCCCGAGCCGCCGGCGATTGCGTACGAGCTCGAGACGTTCGACCCGGCGCCGATCGCGTTCGATCGGCTGAATCTCGATTCGCGGCTGCTGCAGGGGATCAAGGAGCTCGGCTGGTCCGAGACGCGCCCGGTGCAGAGCGGCGTGATTCCACTGGCGATCGCGGGTCACGACGTGATCGCATCGGCCGAGACCGGCACCGGCAAGACCGCCGCGTTTCTCATTCCGATTCTTCAGAGATTTCTGCGCGAAGGTCCGACGCGGAAGGCCGCGACGCGCGCGCTGATTCTCGCGCCGACCCGTGAGCTCGCGGTGCAGATCGAAGATCAGGTGCAGGGCCTCACGTATCACACGGCGGTGTCCAGCATCGCGGTGTTCGGCGGCGTCGACATGACCAAGCAGGAGCAGGCCCTCCGCGCCCACGTCGACATCGTCGTCGCCACGCCGGGCCGGCTGATGGATCACATGCGGCACGAGTCGACCGCCTTCGGCCAGCTCGAAGTGCTCGTCCTCGACGAAGCGGACCGGATGCTCGACATGGGCTTCTGGCCCGACGTGCAGCGCATCCTCGCCGCGCTGCCGGACGAGCGTCAGACGCTGCTCTTCTCGGCGACGATGCCGGCGGAAGTGATGAAGCTGACGAAGGAGTTCCTGCGGGATCCGAAGTACGTGCAGGTGGGACGGCAAGGCGGACCGGCGCAGACGATCACGCACGCGGTCAAGACGCTCCCCGCCGGTGAGAAGGTGCCGTGGCTCGCGCGCTGGCTGCGCGAAGAGGCGCACGGTCCGGTGCTCGTGTTCTGCCGGACGAAGGTCGGCGCCGATCGTCTCGCCACGAAGCTGAGCGGCCTCGGCATCCGCACGGTGGCGCTGCACGCCGATCGCACGCAGCAGCAGCGGATGGCCGCTGTGGAAGGATTCAGGACCGGCACCTACCCGGTACTGGTGGCCACCGACGTCGCGGCGCGAGGGCTCGACATCGATGGCATCGCGCACGTGGTGAACTTCGAAGTGCCGGATACGCCTGAAGCCTACGTGCACCGCGTGGGCCGGACGGGCCGCGCCGAATCAACAGGCAGCGCGCTGACGCTCGCCGCCCCCGAAGAGCTGCGCGCGCTTCGCGCACTGGAGAAAGCCGTTGGCGTCCAACTTCAATAACAGCACGCTCGTGTTCGGCACGACCGACGATCGCGTTCGCTTCCCGAACGCCGAAAGTGACAGTGCCGCGGCGGCGCCCGTGGAGCCGGCTCCGGCCGCGCCCGCCGCGAAACCCGGCGAGGGGCCGGTCACGTCCGATCGTCCGGAGTCAGCCGCGTTCGTCCGCTTCCGTTCGTGCCGCTGGATGCAGCCGGCGGAGAACGGCAACCAGGAGTTCTGCACGCACCGCGAGGTCAAGCCGTACGCCGGTACCCAGGGATTCGATCCCGACGCGTGGTGCCCCGAGTGCCAGTACTACAAGCTCCGCCGCGCGCCGAAGAAGCGCAATCCCGCGGACGATTACTCGTATTAAATCGCTGTGACATTCAGCATAGAGCTCGAACGCGACGAAGCGGTTGCTCGCGTCCAGGCACTCGCCCTTCGAGTGATTGCTGAACGCCTCGAACACCGTGAGGTCCCGGCGGAACTCCTCAACGTCACCTTCCAGGCCGCTTGACCGGTTGGCCGGCCACGAAAGCTTTCCACGATAGTGAGGAAATCGGTCCTGCAATGCTTGCGCGCATCGCGAAACGCACGGGCTTGCACGTACACGATCAGTCCGAGAATTCCTTCGCCAGCTCCACCCATTCTCCGTTCGGCGCCAGCTGCTGGTAGGCCTTCCAGTGCGCGCGAGCCTCCTGTGATTGGCCGTTCTTCTCGAACGTGACGGCCAGATAGAAATGGGCATCGGCGTAAGCTGGATTCAGCTTGAGCGCGTCGCGGTAGCACGCCTGCGCTGCGCGGTAGCGCGCAAGGTCGTGAAAGATGTTCCCGAGGTTGAAGTGCGCTTCGAACACGTCCGGCTCGAGCGCAATCGCGCGCTCGTAGAGCGCCTGCGCCTCGGCAATCTCGTCGCGCGTGTAGTGGATGTTCGCCAGGTTGATGAGCGCGGGCACGAGGTACGGATCGATCTCCAGCGCCCTGCGATAGGCCGCCGACGCTTCGTCGAAATGCTCCGGATTCCCGTCGTCGAGGATCGACGCGGCGGCGAAGTACTGATCGGCGGACGATTCCTCGACCGGCGGATGCGAATCCATGAGCGCCGCCATCGGCGGCGGCTCGCGGCGTTTCAGCTGCAGCACCTTCGCATGCTGCGCCTCGATGCGGAAGTCGAGCGTGAGCTGGCCGTTGCGCGAGGACACCAGATTCTTCAGCACCGAACGGAACTTCGCGCCGCCGTCGAGCGCCTCGTCCGCCTGCCGCACGAGCGACACATCCGCGAACGAGAAGAACGTCTCGCCGTTGCCGCGCGATGAGGGACGGATGAGGCCCCACTTCTGCATGTAGCGGAGATGATCCTCGCGCACGTGCCTGTAGCGCTCGAGCAGTTGGCGCTTGGAGATGGGTGCTGAGTCAGGCGACGGCACGCGCGACCACTATAATCCAGTCATGTTGCTCGCCGGCGACCTTGGAGGGACCAAGACGCTGCTCGGTCTCTTCGAACGCGGCGAGCCGCGCCCCCGTCACATCACCTCGCGTGCGTATCCGACACAGGAGTTCGACAGCTTCACCGCCATCCTCGATGCGTTCGCGCAGGATGTTGGGCGCCTGCCCCGACCCCAGTCGAGGGGTGCGACCACTGTTGATGCGGCAGCGGTCGGCGTCGCCGGGCCCATCGTGAATCGATCCGCGAAGCTGACCAACATCGCGTGGGACGTCTCAGCCGCGGAGATCACGCGGCGGTTGAACACACCGCATGTCGCGCTGCTCAACGATCTCGAGGCGATGGCCTACAGCGTCGGCGTGTTGGACGATGCCGAGGTCGTCGTTCTGCAGCGCGGCGAGCGCAACAAGAACGGCAACGCGGCAGTCATCGCGGCGGGAACGGGCCTCGGACAGGCGTATCTGCACTTCATCGACGGCCATCTGCTGCCGGTGGCCTCCGAAGGCGGCCACGCGGATTTCGCCGCGCGCACCGACCGCGAGTACGAGCTCGTGCGTATGCTGCGAACGCTGTACGGCCGCGCGGAGGTCGAGCAGGTGCTGAGCGGGCCGGGCCTGGTGAATCTCCATCGCTTCACGCATGACGGGACCGCATGCGAGGCGGTCGAGGGCCTCGCGCCACTCGAGCAGCCGCCGGCCATTTCAGAAGCCGGGCTCACGCAACGATGCGCGCACTGCGTCGAAGCGCTTGAGATGTTTGTGGAGGCGTACGGCGCGGAGGCAGGCAACCTCGGCTTGCGCGGCGTGGCGACCGCCGGCGTCTTCGTCGGCGGCGGCATCGCGCCGAAGATTCTGCCGGCGCTGCAGGACGGCCGGTTCATGCAGGCGTTTCGCGCGAAGACACCGCTGGCGGATCTCGTGTCCGCGATGCCGGTGAACGTGATCGTGAATCCCGATGCCGGGCTGCTCGGAGCGGCCGTCGCCGCGCAGGCGGTGACGGGCAGCAACAAGGCGCGTTCAGCCGCCTCGACGGTTCAACCGCGGCGGTAGCGACCGTCGCGCTCAATTTGCCGCCGGTTTCCGTTATTAGAACTGGAGGCGGCAAACATGTCTGAATTAGCGCTACTCGCGGGCATTCCCCAGGAAACGACCGGCAATAGCGGTTCGGAAGGGTTGGGCACGACGCTGATCAGCGACCAGTCGACCATCGAGCTGGTCCTGTCGGCGCGCCGCGGCAACCGTCTGGCGCTCGAAGCGCTCCTCGAGCGCTGCCTCCCATCGTTGAAGCGGTGGGCGCATGGGCGGCTGCCAGTGTACGCGCGCGGCAACTGCGACACGAGCGACCTGGTCCAGGAAGCCGCCATACACGTCCTCGGACGCCTCGACAAGTTCGAGCCCCGCCATGTCGGTGCGATGCAGGCCTACCTCCGGATGTCGGTCATCAACCGGATCCGCGACGAGATCCGACGCGTTGGCCGGCGTCCGGAGTCCGTGGAATTGACGGTCGAGCCACCGTCAGACGTCGCGTCGCCGCTCGAGGCGGTGATTCGCGAAGAAGCGTACGAGCGGTACCGCGCGGCAGTCGACAAGTTGCGGGCGCGCGACCGCGAGATGGTCGTCGCGCGCGTCGAGGTGCAATGGAGTTTTCAGGAGATCGCGCATCGCTTCGGCATGGCGTCTGTCGATGCAGCGCGCATGGCGGTGAGTCGCTCGCTCAAGCGGCTCGTCGCACAGTTGCAGACGGAGGGTTGATCAATTGCTCATGGCATCGAGCGCGCGGACGCCCGAGCGCATGCTGTGCAGCCACGTCACGAGGCTCACTGCGACCGCGGCACCAAACGACAGGCCCATCATCACGAGGCGCCCGGTGCCGATCGGCCGGTGCCGCAGCTGATAGAACAGATACGTCGTCGACGGCCACGCCAGCAGGACGATCATCACGATGAGGAACAGCACCGCGAGGATCATGAACGCGACGCCGCCGTACGATCCGGCGACCTGGCTGGGATTGTCGGCGGTGAAGCGCGGATAGCGCGCGCCGAGACCGGCCGCCAGTCCCACCAACGCAAGACTCAGAAAGACAACCGCGACCGCCGCGACGATCTTCAGGAACGGATCGACATCGAGCAGCTCGTTGGCGGCAATGGTGAGCGTCTCGGTGAGCAGCAGGATCGGAAACAGCCCCGTCCAGAACTTCGACCACAGGAAGTCGTGCATCGAGATCGGCGACTTGCGAACGAGCCAGAACGCCGGCCCTTCCGCCGACACCATCGGGAAGACGAAACGGACGGCGACGGTCGACAGCACGAACCCGGCCATCGCCAGGTTCACGAACGCGTAGACGTTCTTGACGAAGCCGCTCATGTACGGGATGCGGCCGAGATCGAGCACGCGGAAGTTGTAGAGATAAATCAGCATCAACGCGAGCAGCAGCAGGAGCTGCGACCACTGGCTGACGTCGCGCAGGAAGATCTTCACATCCTTCACGAGCAGCTGCCTGCGCACGGGCGAAAGCGGGAGGAACCGCGCCATGACATCGAGCGCCCGGAGGTGCGCGAAGCGCGCCTTGGGCGCTTCCTGCGAGCGGCTGTAACCCGAGAAATGCCAGCGTTCGTCCGCGGCGCGAAGCCCGACGCAGCACGCCAGCGCGGTCGTCCAGAGCGCCCCCGCATGGAGCAGATCCCATCCGCCCTTGAGGCTGGCAAACAGCAGCTCGCCCGCCCAGAACGACGGCAGCAGCGGCGTCACCGGCGACTGCAGCGTGCTGAAGAACCCGGTGACATCCGGCAGCGATTCGGCGCGAACCAGCTGCTCCGGGCGAATCATCCGCAGCAGGATGACGATGGCTCCCGAGAACAGGAACCCCATGAGCATCAGCAGGTCGCGCGCGCGGCGCGCCGGAAAGACGTTGACCAGCAGCAGAGTGCAGGCGGTGCCGACCGCCACCGGGATGATGGCGAAGGGAACGATCGTCAGAATCGACGTCACGTAGAAACGCGTGGGCGCGCAATCCGCGACGCCGACACCAAGCAGAATCGGCGTGACGAAGACGACGACCATCCAGGACGACTGCGACACGGTTCGCGTGAAGCGCGCGTAGAAGAGCCGTCTGCTGGCGACGGGCGCCGTCAGCAGCAGACGAAGATCATCGGACAGAAAGAACGTCGAGAGCGCGGTGACGATGCCGCTGAAGGTCAGGAAGGCGAGGAACGTCATGAAGATCCACGAGAGACCCAGGCGCAGCAGGTAGTCGCCGAGCTCGTCGTAGTCCTGCAGCTGCCACGTCAGCCACGCCGCGCCGTAGAAGAGCGCGATGAACACGCCCACGCCGACGCCGCCGAAGAGCAGCGCGCGCACGCCGTCGCCCTTCTCCCGCCGCTGCGCGCGGTTGCGCGACGACCAGAGATGCGGCAGCAGGAGGTAGGTGAATGCCCCCTTCATACGGCTTCGTCAATCTCCTGCAGCGCGCTGCCGCCGGTCAGACGGAGGAAGACGGACGTGAGGTGGTCATCGGACCCGCCCGCCAGCTTCTTCACCTCGTCAACGGTGCCCTGCGCGACGATCTTTCCCTTCAGGATGATGCTGAGGCGCTGACACATCTCCTGCGCCACTTCGAGCGTGTGCGTGCTCATGAGAATGGCGACGCCGCGCTCGCTCATGCGGCGGAACACGTCTTTGATCAATCGCGCGCCGCGCGGATCGAGACCGACCATCGGTTCGTCCACCGCCACCGCGCGCGGGCGGTGTAGAAACGCGGCGCACATCACGAGCCGCTGCTTCATGCCGTGCGAGAAGCTTTCGACGAGCTCGTTCTCCCAGCGGCGCAGCTCGAACAGGTCCAGCATCTCGTGCACGCGGTCCATCACGCCCTTGCCGTCGAGGCCGTACAGGCCCGCGTGAAAGCGGAGGAACTCGCCGGCGGTGAGCTTGTCGTAGATGAACGGACGGTCGGGAATGAAGCCGAGCGAGGCCTTCGCGAGCTCGGGCTCCTTCGCCACGTCGTGGCCGTTGACCTCCACGCGCCCCGATGTCGGCTTCAGCAAGCCCGCGATCATCCTCAACGTCGTCGTCTTGCCCGCGCCGTTCGGGCCGAGGAAGCCGTGAATCTCGCCCGGCGGCACGTCGAGCGAGACCCCGTCGACGGCGGTGAACTTTCCGTACTGTTTGACCAGGTTGTGGACAGCAATCATCGGCGTGCTCGGGCTTGCGGCTTCAGCCAACGGCTCAACCAGCAGCAGTCGGCGGTGATTTGCGTGGGCGTCGTGCGCGGCGCGATCGGCGCGATATCCGAGCGGCCGACCAGAATGGGCGTGGCGCTCGCATCGAGCTCGAGGTCCACGACACGCATCTTGAGGCGGCCGATCATCGGCAGAATCGCGGCCTGCTTGTCGAGCCCGCCGCGCGCGAGGCGCAGGTGCGTCGCGTCGGCAGGGAATTCGTTCAACGTCGGATCGACCGGCAGCCACATGCCGCGATTCGGTCCGTCGTCGATGTACACCTCGGGCCACGCGTGGTAGTAGAACGCGCCGGTGAGGCCGCGGACATAGGTCAGCCCCACCGCGATGCGCGACGGGATGCCGATCGATCGCGCCATGGCGACGTAGAGCGCCGTGTGCTCGTTGCAGTCACCGACCTTCGTGCGCAGCACCTCGAGCGCCGACGGAAGACTCACGGTCGGTTTCTTGTCGAGCAGCGCGTTGACGTACCGCGTCAGACTCTCCGCGCGCGCACGCGTTCCGACGGCGCCGGCAATCGCCTTCTCGGCCTCCGCGTGAATCTCGGGCGCATCACTCTCGATGAACGGTTCGGGTTTCAGGTATTCGTCCAGATCGCGATCCGCCGGACCCGGTCGCAAGGCTTGCGGATCGGTCAGCTCGATCGTCGAACCGCGAACGGCTTGATTGCTCCCCTGCAGGTCCGCGTTGCTGAGATCCGC
>QHWQ01000156.1 GCA_003222635.1 Acidobacteriota bacterium
CAGTGAAAGCGTCGGAGATTAACGTCGACACGCACAATCGCGTGGTGACGCTCAATGGCACCGTCGGGTCGCGGGTGGAGAAAGAGCGCGCCGTGACGATCGCGCGCGACACCAAGGGCGTCACCAACGTCGTCGACGACGTCGTCGTGGGCCCGGTGCCGGCGGCGACGACCGGCTCGTACGGCGAAAAGGCCGAAGACACCGCTGAACAGGCCAAGGCCAAGACCGAGAACGCCGCGCACGAGGCGAAGGTGAAGACCGAGAAGGCGGCGTCGAAGACCGCTGAAGTGATCACCGATTCGGCGATCACCTCCGACATCAAGACCAAGTACCTCGCCGAGCCTGGCGTCTCTGGCCTCGACATCCATGTCGAGACCAACAACGGCGTGGTCACGCTGAGTGGCAACGTCAAGACGAAGGCGGAGGAAACGAAGGCGATGTCGATCGCGCGCGGCACGCACGGCGTCAAGCGTATCGTGAACAAGATGAAGCTCGGCTAACAGGTACGGTACGATCCGCGAACCATGGGTGTTCGCGGATCGTGCCTGCTCGTCTGCGTGATCCTCGCGGGCTGTGGATCGTCAAGCGCCCCAGCCCCGTCCGCGCTTCCCGCGCCGTCACCAGCGCCCGCCGTCGCGCCGCCATCGAGCGGCGCCAGGGTTTCGATCACGCCGTTTGGCCTCATACCGTTCGAGGCGACTGTCGCCGTCGGCGGCCAGGTCACCTTCACGAACAACGACATCGTGCCGCATGACATCCAGGGCGGACCGGACCCGGATCACCGCGACTGCCCTGAGATCGACAAGGTGAGCTTTCTCACGCCGGGACAAAGCCGCGCGACCGATCCGTTACCGATCGCGCGGACGTGTGAGTACCACGATCACACCGAGCTCGATCACCACGGGTTCGGTGGACGGATTGTGATCCGATAATGGAAGGGACTAAGGGACTCTAGTTCCCCAGTTCCTACCACACATAGCGAACGGCAATCTCGCCCTGCTGGCGCGGCTGCGCGCTCGGGATCTGGCCGAAGTTCGGCGCAATCGCGCTGCCGATCTGGCTGCTGCCGATGCCGCCCAGGTTGTCCGTGCCGAGCAGGTTGAACACCTGGCCGACGAGCTCGATCTTGCGGCCGCCGAAGGTGAACCCCTTCGTCACGCGCACGTCGACGCGGTTCAGCGTGTTCTGGTCGATCTGCGCTTCGGTGATCGGCGCAAGTCCGCGCGTCGCGCGGTAGGCGTTGACCGCCGCCACCAGCGCCGCGTTGTCGCGGTTCCCCATGCCGCGATGCGTCCCTGGCACCATGTCGTTGGTGGAACCGTCGTTGTTCAGATCGATGCCGGTGCTCGCCGTGAACGGCGTCGGCGTCCGGTAGCTGAAGATGACGCCGGCGATGACGTCGGCCGGCAGCTGGATGCCGCTGCTCATGACGAGCTGATGCCGGCGATCGCTGCTCGACGGCCCCACGTCCTGCGCGTGCACGTAGGCGTCGGTCCAGCCGAAGTCGGTATCCTGCTTCGACAGCGTGTAGGCCACCTGGTACTGATAGTGGTGCGACAGGCGCTTCTCCAGGCGGACGAGGAACGCCTTGTAGTCGTAGTTGCCGATCGTCTTGGTGATCGTGATCTGGCCCCAGTCCGGCAGCGGACGCGGGCCGGTCGGCGTGATCGGCTGGTTGATGTTGTAGGTCAGCGGCAGGTTCGCCGTGTGCTGCACGACACCATCGACGTTGATCGCCGTGTCGGCCATCAGCTGCTGCGAGAACCCGACGCTGCCGGTCGTCGTCGGCGCGTTCTTCAGGTCGTTCGCCATGATGCCGACGTTCGGCGGCGCCGTGGAGACGAACGTGATCGGATCGCGGCCGCCGAACGGATCGGGATACGACGGGTTGGTGATGTTGATGTTGTTCTGCAGCAGCGCCACGAGCTCGTTGCCCTGGTTGCCGTTGAAGAACACCTGGTACGCGGTGCCGAAGCCGCCGCGCGCCACCGACTTGCCATCGCCCTTCACGTCCCACGCGAAGCCGACGCGCGGCTGCCAGAGCGGCTTGCCGCCGCGGCTGGCGAAGTCGACCAACGGCAGCGGGCGCGGGTAGCGATCCATCGTCACCCACTCGTCCCACGCCATCGTCTGATAGTCGAGCCGCAGGCCGAGGTTCAGCGTCAGCTGGCGCGTGACCTTCCATTCATCCTGCGCATAGCCCGTGTAGAGATGATCGGGAATGTCGCGGAAGACGACCGGCCACGTCATCTGGAACTGCCGCGCGCCCGTCAGCTTGCGGACGTCGAAGTTCGGATCGTTCGGATTGAAGTACTGGTCGACGCTGAAGGTCCACGTGCCGAGCGGGTTCGGCGCCGCGTCCTCGTGCGTCTTGTAGTTGCTGTACGCGCCGCCGACCTTGTAGTTGTGGTTGCCCATGCTGATCGACAGGGCTTCGTAGATGTCCTTGAACGGCGTCGTCGTACCGGGATTCTGCAGGCAGGGCGCCTGGCATTCCGCATAGCCCCACTGGAAGCCGCTCGGGAACGTGTAGCGCGTGCAGCCCTTTGTCTGGCCCCCGAGGAGAGACTGGATCGTGTCGCAGTTGGCGGGCGTGTAGTCCTTGCTCATGCGCGTCGTGTCGGTCTGGCGCGCCCACTGCCAGTTCACCTCGTTGACCATGTGGCTGTTGATCACCCACGTGTGGGTGCCGGCGCTCGTGTAGCGCGGGATGAACTCGTCGCCCGCGGCGAAGTTCGATGCGGCGCCGCCGCAGCCGTTGCAGAAGAACAGGGTGTGTTCATTCAGGTAGCGGAACATCAGGTTCTGGTTCGGCGTCACCTGATAGTCGAAGCGGAACATCTCGAGGTTTTGCGTGAACCCCCCGCGATACGTACCGTTGAAGGCAGAGTAGAACTGCGGCAGCGCGCTCACCGTGAAATACGCGTGCTCGTCGGTGCGCTCGTACGTGCCGAAGAAGTGCAGCTTGTTCTTGATGATCGGGCCGCCCAGCGCGCCGCCCCACTGGTTGCGGCTGTACTTCGGCTTCTCGCTCGTGCCGGCATCGACGCCCGCCTGCGCGAACTTGTCGAGCCGGTTCATCGCCTGGTTGCGGAAGAACTCGAACGCTTCGCCGCTGAACGTGTTGGTGCCGCTCTTGGTGACGATCGACACGGTGCCGCCGGGCCGCCAGCCGTACTGCGCCGGCTGCTGCGAGGTGTGCACCGCGAACTCACGCACGCCGGCCTGCGGGATGTCGCTGCGCGGCTCCGCGGTCTTCGCCGTGACATTCGGCACGCCGTCCACGAGGAAGTTCGTCGAGGCGGTGCCGATCGCGGCGCCGACCGACGCGTTCGGACGCTTCACGCGCGCCGTGTCCTGCCCCGTCGCGGGCACCAGCAGCGTGAGGTTCACGACCGATCGATCCTGCACGGGCAGCACCGAGATCTGCTCCTGCGTGACGACGGCGCCGACTTCGGTCCTCGTCGTCTCGACGACGGGCGCTTCGCCGGTGACCGTCACCGATTCCTGGAGCGTCTGCACACCCATCCGGATGTCCTTCGGATACTCGAGGCCGATCGTCAGGACGATGTCCTTCACGTCGACCGTACCGAAGCCCTGGAGCTCGGCCTTCAGCTCGTAGCGTCCGGGCTGCAGGCCGGCGAAGCGATACCGGCCGTCGGCTTCCGTGGTCGCCGAGCGGGCGACGCCCGTGTCGGAGTTGGTCACGGTCAGCGTCACGCCTGGCAGCACGCCGCCCTGCGTGTCGGTGATGGTGCCGGCGATGGCACCGCTGGTGTTCTGGGCCGCCGCGGATCCCGCGAAGACGAACGCGAGAAGCACGAGGAGTGTCCCGAACCGAACCGTCCGTGGCATCGATTCCTCCTGGATGTTGAATGATCTGCCGGGTCCGAAAGGACCCGGCCTGCTACAGCATCAGGGCGTCGGGCGAACTGGCATCAGTTCGTCCCTCGATCTCTGTTGAAGGTCTGCCACGTGCCCGCCAGCGGCTGCTGATCCACGCCTGCCTTGCTCCAGTCGCAGACACCCGACGGGAAGATCTTCTTCAGCCGAGCCATGTCGTCGGCCGAGAACGTCGCAGCGCGTCATCGCGACCGCCGCGGGCCTTCTGCTCTTCTATGCGGGGGCGATGTCAGACGTCGCAGGCCTGGTGTTGTTCGCGATCGCGATCGTGCTGCACCTGGGCCGCACGAAGCGTCAGGTGGCGACGGCATGACGTGTGTAATTACTTTATTGTTACGCTCGACGCGAACCGTGCGTCGATCGTCGTCGACTGGAGAGTGCAGATTCCGGCGAATTTGACGACCTAACCGACTGTGTCCGTTGGCCGGGGTTTTGCCCCGCACAGGCGGTACTCCGGGACTGGCATCCTCCCGCCACTCCCAACGGACGCGCGATGTGCCCGAAAGCCGAACAGCGTGGCCACGCCTTTTTTGTGGCCGCCGTCTTTTTCCTCTTCACGACGGTCGTGGCCCGCAGCGTGAGCGCCGATCCGATCACGCTTCAGTGGGACCCCAATCCGGCCTCGGACAACGTGATTGGCTACACGGTGTACATCGGCACGCAGTCAGGTGTGTACACCCAGACGGTTGACGTCGGCAACGCGACCACATACGTGTATCCGAACGCGGTCGCGGGAACGCGGTATTACTTCGCCGTTTCGGCGTACACGACCGGGCCGATAGCAGGTGCGCGCTCGGCAGAAGCGTCAGGGTTCAGCGACGCGCCGCCAACGCTCCTCAGTCCCGGCAGCCAGATCAGTACGGTAGGAACCGCGATCAACCCGCTCCAGTTGCAGGGCAGCGATTCCGATGGACCGGTGAGCTACGCGGCAACCGGACTTCCTCCGGGACTCACGCTGCAGGGCAGCACGGGACTCATCACGGGCACCGCCACGGCGTCCGGCGTGTTCAACGTCACCGCTACGGTTTCCGACACCAATGTTCCGCCGCTGACCGATTCGAAGTCATTCACCTGGACGGTGAACGGCCCGGCGCCGACCGTGACGCTGTCGCCGGATCCGGCGGCTGCCGGCGCGACGCTCAGCGCCGCGTTGACGAATGGGCCGGGCAATCCAACCGATTGGGTCGGCCTCTACGCAGAGACCGCCGCCGATTCGGCGTTCCTGAACTGGTGCTACCTCAATGGAACACGGACTGCACCCGCCAGCGGATCGACGGGCGCGACAGTGTCGTGCCTGACGCTGCCACCGACCGCGGGCCGTTACCAGGCGCGCTTGTTCTCCAACAACGGCTTCACCAGGCTTGCGACGAGCAACACGATCACGGCGACGGCGCTGCCGACGCTGAGCATCGCGGGTGTGACGAAGGCCGAAGGCAACTCCGGGACGAGCAATGCGGTGTTCACGGTCACGCTGTCGTCCGCCAGCACGCAGACGGTCACCGTGCAGTACGCGACGTCGAATGGCACGGCCACGGCGGGCAGCGACTACACGGCCGCGTCAGGGACGCTGACGTTCGCGGCTGGCGTGACCTCGAGAACCATCTCGGTCCCCGTGATCGGTGACGCGACGTTCGAACCGGATGAAACCTTCACGGTGACGCTGTCGGCGCCGGCCAATGCCACGTTGGCGACCGCGCAGGCGAACGGAACGATCGCGAACGATGACGTGGCGCCTGGCCCCACGGTGGTCCTGACGCCTGATCCGGCGGCGGTCGGCACGACGCTGAACGCCACGGTGACTGGCGGTCCCGCGAACACGACCGACTGGGTGGCGCTCTTCGCGGAAGGCGCCAGCGACACTTCGTACGTCGCGTGGTGCTATCTGAACGGGACGAAAACCGCGCCTGTGAGCGGGGTGTCGGGCGCCACTGTGAACTGCTTCACGGCGAATGTCCCCGGCCGATACGAGGTGCGGTTCTTCTCGAACAACACGTTCACGAAGATCGCGACGAGCAACGCGATCACCGTGCCACCGCCGGCGGGTCCCAGCGTTTCACTGACACCGAACCCGGCAACAGTGGGAGACGTCCTGTCGGCGGCCGTGAGCGGTGACCCGGGAAATGCGACGGACTGGGTCGGCCTCTATCCCGAGGGCGCCGCGGATAAGTCGTTCGTGGCCTGGTGTTATCTCGACGGCACGAAGACGGCTCCGACAACTGGCAGAACATCGGCCACGGTGACCTGCTTCACACCGCTGGTCCCCGGGCGATACCAGGTCCGGCTCTTTGCCAACAGCGGATATACCAAGCTGGCGACGAGCAACACCATCACGGTACCGGGTACGGCGATGTCGCTGACGCCGGATCCCGCGACGGTTGGCGCGACGCTGACGACGTCGGTGTGGTCGGGTCCAGCGAACGCGACGGACTGGATCGGCCTGTTTGTGGAAGGGACTCCGGATACGACATTCCTCGACTGGTGCTACCTGAACGGAACCAGGTCGGCACCGGCCACGGGGATGGCCAGCGCCACGGTGTCGTGCTTCACGGCGCCGGCGTCGGGCCGCTACCAGATCCGGATGTTCACGAACAACACCTTCACCAAAGCAGCCACGAGCAACACGATCAACGTGCCATAACGTGAGGATCAGCGCGCGCGCACCTGCAGCTGATGCCACGCGCCGTCACGCACGAGCGGTGACGGCACGTACCCGACGCGATCTTGCCTCCGGTGTCGAGCGCGAGCTGCGTCATTCGCCATGACGGCCCGCTCTGCGGGGCGTCGTTCGGCGGGAGGACGACCGGGTACGTCAGGATGCCGCTGCGCCGCGCGTCATCGAGCACCTCATCGAACTCGACCCGGCCTGCGCCGTTCTCACCATCGGTGAGCACGACGATCACGCGGTAGCTGCCGGCGCGCGCCCGGCTTGCGCGCTGCTGATTGCGTATTGCAATCAGCATGGATTCGTACAACACCGT
>QHWQ01000157.1 GCA_003222635.1 Acidobacteriota bacterium
GATCGCCTTGATCTCGGCGCTCTGCGGCTGATCGCCGTTGTTACCGCTATCGGGCAACACGCGACCGCGTTGCGCGTCTACCTGCTCAGGCGACATGTACGCGATCGTGCCGAGCGCACTGCCCGGACCCGTCAGGCGGGCGACCCCGGCGGCGATCGGTGCAGTGTCGTCGCCGCCGCCACTCGGACGGACCTTGGCCAGCCCGAAATCGAGAATCTTCGCGTGGCCGCGAGCGGTGACGAACAGATTCGCCGGCTTGATGTCGCGGTGAACGATCCCGGCGGCGTGCGCCGCCTCGAGCGCGTCGGCGATCTTGATCGCGAGCGCCAGCAGCAGATCGATCTCGAGCGGCCGTCCACCGATGCCATGCTTCAGCGTCGTCCCGTCGAGGAGCTCCATGGCGAGGAACGCGCGGCCGTGCTCATCGCCGATATCGTGGACAGTGCAGATGTTGGCGTGGTTCAACGCCGATGCGGCGCGCGCCTCGCGGCGGAATCGCGCCAGAGCGTCGGGATCCCGCGCGAGGTCCGGCGACAGGAACTTCAGCGCGACACAGCGCTGCAGCCGCGCGTCCTCGGCTGTGTAGACGATCCCCATACCGCCGCCGCCCAGCTTCTCCACGATGCAGTAGTGAGAGAACGTCTGACCGATCAGTGGATCGCGCCCCGCCTGGACGTCGTCGTCGCCGTCCGGCGAGCTCGCGTGCGGCCAGATCGATCGCCGGAGCGCCGAGGAAGGTCTCGGCGCGGTCGTGGGCAACGAGCAGCGAGCGGAGTTCTCCTTCCAGCTGTAGGTCGCCGCCACATGCGGTGCGGAGAAAGACATCGCGCTCTGCCGCGCGAACGTCGAGCGCGGACTGCAGCAGCCTGTCGACGTGGTTCCAGCGTTCAGTGTCCATTCGCGGTCGGACCGGCCAGCTCGCGATATAGCCATGCCTTGGCGCTCTTCCACTCGCGCATGACGGTGATCGACGACACGCGCAGAACATCGGCCGTCTCTTCGACGCTCAGGCCGCCGAAGAAACGCAGCTCGACCACCTTGGCTTTGCGCGCGGTTCTGCCACTGCATGCGTTTGTAGTCGACCAGAGGAGCGGATACTCGCCAGGGACATCGACTACTTGACGAAGGCGACCGGTACGCGTCCCGTGGGCGTACGCGCGCCCAGTTCCGGATTCAGTCCGCAGACATTCGGTCTGATCCGAAAGGCCGGATTCCTCTACGACAGCGGCCGTGATTGAGCTCCCCATCGCCGAGGTCAGCAACGACTACGCGTATTACGGGGAAACCGCCAACGGGGCGATGCCGTCGCCCGATGCGGTGTTCCAGATCTAACGTCAAGCAGCAGCCGCGCTCTTGAACTGCGCCTTCGGGGGAATCCTCAGTTAGCACGTGTTCAGCCATTCTTCGAGCAGTTGCCTCGCCTCGCGCAGCGATGGCAGCACTCGAAACGCGGCCTGCGAAGCTTCCGCCGTCGGAGTGCGCCCGCCATCCGGAATGAGCAGCGTCGTCATTCCCGCGCGGCTCGCCGCCAGCGCGCCCGGTGATGAATCCTCCAACGCGACGCACGCACGCGGCGACACGCCGAGGCATGCTGCGGCCGTGAGGTAGATCTCGGGATCGGGTTTGCCGCATTTCACCTGATCACCCGTCACGAACGCATTGAACGTCTCGGTCAGCCGCGCAGACGCGAGGCTCGCTTTCGCCTCGTCGCTGTCCGTTGATGTCGCGACGGCGATCGGCACGCATCGTGAGCGCAGCATCGCGAGCAGCTCCCGCAAACCGGGCTTGACCTCGATGCCGGCGCGCAGATGAAGCTTCCATTTATCGTTGAAGCGCCTTACGAATTCGGAAATGGAAAATACCGGACCAAAGCGTGCGCTGAGCGCCTCATAGCAATCGTCCCAACCTCTGCCCACCAGAGCGTCGACGTAGAACTCGTCGTCGAGCGTGAAGCCCATTTCCGAGGCCGCCATTTGACAGCACGCCTGAACGGGCGCTTCCGTGTCGATCATCAGCCCGTCCATGTCGAAGACGACGGCATCCACGCGCACGACGCGCGGATGCTATATCAGTCGGGTCGAGACTGGATGACGTGAGGGTCCAAAGCGAGTAGAATCCGCCAGCTTCCAAACCGAAGGAGTTGCGCCCATGACACGCGTCGTAAGGCTCGTTGTCGTCCTCGGGTTCTTGCTGTTCCTCCCCAGCGCCGTTCTGGCGCAGCTGTCGACCGGACAAATCAGCGGTCGCGTCACCGACCAAAGCGGTGCCGTGCTGCCGGGCGTGACCGTCACCGCGACGCAAACCGATACGGGCCAGGCGCGCACCGTCGTCACGGATGCCTCCGGCACGTACGTCATGCCGAATCTGTCGACCGGCCCGTACCGGTTGGAGGCGATGCTTCAGGGGTTCCGCACGTACGTGCAGACCGGCATCGTCCTGCAGGTGGCCGGCACACCATCGATCAATGTCGTGCTGGGAATCGGCGCACTCGAACAGGCGGTAACCGTGGAGGCTGCCGCGCCGATCGTTGACGTGCAGAGCGCCGGCATCAGCGACGTCGTCGACAACGAGCGAATCGTGGAGCTGCCCCTGCAGGGGCGCCAGGTGACCGACCTGATCGTGCTGGCCGGCGCGGCCGTCCAGACCGGCACCGTCGGCAGCCGAAACTTCCCGGGCGGTGTGAACATCTCCGTCGCCGGCGGCATCCCAATCGGCGTCGGGTATCTGCTCGACGGCGCGACACACAACAGCCCGCAGAGCAACGTCAACCTCCCGATGCCGTTTCCCGACGCGCTGCAGGAGTTCCGCGTGCAGACGAGCGGGCTGTCCGCGCAGAACGGGATGCACGCCGCCGCCTCGGTGAACGCCATCACCAAGTCGGGCACCAACAGCTTTCACGGCAACGCGTTCGAATTCCTCCGCGATCACAACCTGAACTCGACGAGCCCGTTCGCCGTGATTGGCACAGATGGCAAGCGCCAGGACGACGGGCTGCGGCGCAGCCAGTTCGGCGGCACGATCGGCGGTCCGATCGCGCGCGACAAGCTGTTCTTCTTCGGCGGGTATCAGGGCACGATGCTGCGTTTCCGGCCGTCGGATCAGATTGCCTTCGTGCCGTCGGCGGCGATGCTGGCCGGCGACTTCACCGCATTTGCCTCACCGGCGTGCAATGGCGGCAGGCAGGTCAACCTGGGCGGCGGGTTCGTCGGCAACCGGATCGATCCCGCGCTTTTCAGTCCCGCGGCAGTGAGACTTGCGCGCCTTCTGCCGACCGCGACGGATCCCTGCGGCCAGATCACGTACACCACGACGGCTGACAGCAATGAAGGCCAGGGCATCGGACGGGTCGACTATCAGTTGACCCAGGACCACTCGATCTTCGGCCGCTACATGGCGACGTTCATCAAGAAGCAACCCTCATATGAAGGTGGATCTGACAACGTGCTCAAGGCGGCGGACTCCGGCGTCGACAATCTCGCCCACGCGCTGACGCTCGGCGACACGATGGTGTTCGGACCGACGATGGTCAACGCCATCCGCGTGGCGTACAACCGGACGACGGTGAACCGCTACAACGCGCCGTACTTCGATCCCTCCGATCTCGGGATCAAGTTGTATCCCTACGTCCGCCACCAGATGGCGATTCAGGTTCCCGGTGCATGGGAAATACCGGCTGGCGCGACAGGCGCTTTCTTCCGCAACAACTTCTACCAGGCGGCCGACGACGTGACGCTCGTTCGTGGCGAGCATCAGTTCGGGTTCGGCGGCAACTTTGCGTACTGGAACGGCCACTACGAGTCCTCGTCGCGCGCCGCCGGGATCTGGATCTTCGACGGAAGCGCCTCGGGACTGGCTCTGGCCGATATGCTGCTCGGCCGCGTCACGTCAGTGGAACACGGCGGACCCCAGGACGTGCCGATCCACAGCAACTATCTTGGATTCTACGGGCAGGACACCTGGCGCGCGACCGATCGCGTGACGTTCAACATGGGTCTGCGATGGGAGCCGTACTTCGGCGTCAGCGTGGACAACAACGCGGTCTACAACTTCAACATCGACAACTTCCGCAAGGGCATCAAGAGCAAGGTGTTCGTGAATGCCCCCGCCGGTCTCCTCTATCCGGGTGACGATGGTTTCCCATCAGGAAAGACCGGCCTCAACAAACAGTGGACGAACTTCTCGCCGCGTGCCGGCGTCGCGTGGAACGTGACCGGTGACGGCCATATGGCGTTGCGCGCGTCGTACGCGCTGGCCTACGACTTCATGTCGAGCGACTATCACCAGATCAACTCGTCGGCGCCGCCGTTCGGTAACCGCTCGCTCATCACCGATCCGCCGGGACGCATGGACGATCCGTACGCCGCTGTCGGCGGCGATCCGCACCCGATCGTGACCAACCGCAACGTGTCGTATCCCGCGTTTGGCTCGTTCGGCACGATGAATCCCGACATCAACTCGCCGCGCGTGCAGACCTGGAACGTCACCTTCGAGCGGCAGATGGGGGCGAACTGGGGCGCCGCGGCAAGTTACATCGGCACCTACTCCGACCGGCTGTGGGCGCAGACGTCCATCAACCCCGGCATCTACATGGGGCTCGGACCCTGCACGCTGCGCGACGGACGGACGTATCCGGTCTGCTCGACCAACGCCAACCTGAATGTCCGGAGGGTGCTCTACCAGGAGAATCCGACCGAGGCCGCGTTAATAGGCACGCTCGATCTGAATGACGACATCGGCTGGCAGGAATACCGCGGGCTGAAAATGTCGGTGCAGCGTCGATCGACCGGCGGGCTCAGCATGAACGCCAACTACACGTTGTCGCGCTGCATGGGCACGAAAACGCCGAACACGTTCAGCCAGATCGCGTCGGGGTACACAAACCCGAACGACCCCGAGTTCGACAAGGGCTACTGCGACCAGGATCACAGGCACCTGGCGAGCGTGACGATGAGTGCGGAGTCGCCTGCTGTGGGCGCCGGAGCGCTCGGTGCGCTCGCATCCCACTGGCGCGGTTCAGGAATCGTGACCATCCAGTCCGGCACCCGCATCGACATCATCACCGGCCGCGACAATGCGCTGAACGGACAGCGGAACCAGCGTGTCAACCTGGTCAGCGACGACGTGTACGCGCACCCGCGAACGTTGAATCAGTATTTCAATCCCGCCGCGTTTTCGCAGCCGGCTCCCGGTACCTACGGCAACCTGATGCGCAATGCCTTGGTGGGTCCCCACTACTGGAACGTGGACCTGGCGGTGTCGCGCCAGCTGAGCTTCGTGTCGATGCACAACCTGGAGCTGCGGCTCGAGGCGTTCAATCTGTTCAACACGTTCAACTGGGGCATCCCCGGCACCGAGCTGACCGCCGGAGGATGGCAGGCGAATCTCAATTCGGGAACGTTCGGCCGCACCACGACGCAGGCCGGCGCCCCGCGGATCATCCAGCTGGGCGTGAAGTACGGGTTCTAGTGGAGCCTACAGTTCACGGTAGCGTCTCCTCCTCTTCAGGAGGAGGCGCGTGCCGTGATCAGAGGTTCGTGTGACGCGCATGACTGCGTGCGAGCTGCGGGACGCCGCCGTTGGCGCTGAACCGGCAACGAAGCTCGTCTACCCGGATGTTGTGGATCGAAAACATGAAAGTCGCGGGGTAGCCGAACGCCCACGACCACAGCGTGAACAAATCATTGCTGGTTTCCACGGCGCTGCTGACGGGGGTGCCGTGGGGGACCGCTGCGGCTGCAACGATGACACCGGGATAGACGACAGGTCCAGGTTCTGATGGAATCTGCTGGTATGTGTGTCGAAGGAGCCTCGTGAGCTGACCCTTCGTCCAGTACGTGACTTCCAGCCGTACGGGCCGACCGGCGATCGGAATCGACAAGTCGACCGTCACCGTGCACGTCGAGATATACATGTCCAGGACGCTCGGGCTGGCGACGCCGCCGGCCTGCGTACAAAACGGCGCTGCGAACGATTCAGCGATGACTTCGCCAATTGAATTTGGCGGTGCGGTCGTCATGAGCGCGAACGGCGTTGGGTGGGATGGAACGATTCGTCCCGAGACCTCATCAATCCGGTCGAACAGGCCGTTGCCGATCGGCAGCCGTTCCGGTGTCACGAAAGGCAGCCACTTCAAGAGAACCTCGACGAGGATCGGTCTCATCGCCGAGCTCTCGATCGATGTACGAGCATCCCCGCCCGCCATGACGGCAAGCCCCCCTGGAAGCAGAACCACCACGCACTGATGGCCGTAGTGATCGGGAACGGCCAGTGCCAACGGCGATCGCACGTCGAATTCGTGTCCGCCGTGCGCGGCCGCGACCGCTATCGCGTCTCCGCCTTCAACGTTCTCGAGGTGAAGGCTCCTCTGACCGGCAAGCCGCACGCGATAGCTGCCTGGATCGATATGGACAGGGCGTCCCTCCGGCGAAGCAAAGGAGACGCCCTCGCGAAAGACGATGGTCGACGCCGCCCCGAGATCGACGGCAGGTTGGCTGGTCTCCACCCCTTGGCCTGTTGGCTCATCGATGATCATGACGGCCTCCGAACAGCCTGCGGATTATACGCCCGTGTCAATCGTCCGAGGCGTGGTGATGCGGATTCCGTGCAGGCGGATGCTCGTGCTGCTGCGCCACGGCGCGCTGCACGACGGTCACGAGCACGTCGGACGCAATCGGCTTCCGCAGCGTGCGAAATACGCCGGCGGGCGAGTGCCAGTTGGTCCCCGTCACGACGACGATCGGAATCGAGCACGTCGCGGCGTGCGAGACGATTTCCTGGTGGACGTCGATGCCGCTTACCCGCGGCAGGTCGAGATCCAGCACGATAACGTCCGGAATACAGTGCTGGTCGATGGCGCGCAGCGCGGTCAGGCCGTCGTCGGCCACGGACACGTTGAAGCCCGCGATGCGCAACGCGTACTCGAACAGCTCGCGCGTGGCGCGGTCGTCCTCGACGAGCAGAACCGTGGGTCGGACGGACGTGTTCAGGGTTCGGGCCGAATTGGGGAGGGAATGACATCCTAGCTCATAATGTCGCCGTGGGGTAGTTCGAAGTGCCCTCCTGATCGGATCCGAGAACGCGTGGCTGCGGAAAAACGTCTCCACGCTGCCGTTCGTGCGCCGCGCGGTCAACCGCTTCATGCCCGGCGAGCAGCTGGAGGATGCGCTCGCCGCGTCGGTGGAGCTGCGGCGGCTCGGCATCGGCGCGGTGTTGACGCGCCTTGGGGAGAACACCAAGGACGTCGCCGCCGCCGACGAGACGGCCGGCCACTACATCACGGTGGCGCGCGAGGCACGCGCGCGCTCGGTCGACTGCCATATCTCCGTCAAGCTCACGCAGCTCGGTCTCGACGTCGATCCGCAGCACTGCCAGGCGAACCTGCTGACGCTGGCGGATGAAACGCAGCGTCAGGGCATCAACCTCTGGATCGACATGGAGCAGAGCTCGTATGTGGAGCGCACGCTCGACATGCGCCGTGCGCTGCGCGTCCACCCGCACGCCGGCGTCTGCCTGCAGGCGTATCTCTATCGAACCGCCGACGACCTCGCATCGTTGATTCCGCTCGGCGGCGGCATTCGCCTCGTCAAAGGCGCCTACCGCGAACCGCCGAACCTCGCGTATCCGCGCAAGCACGACGTCGACGAGAACTACTTCCGGTTGGCCGCGCGGATGCTCGCGGCGACGGCCAAGGGACTTCGTCCGGTCTTCGGCACGCACGATCGAGCGCTGATCGATCGCATCCAGCGGCATGCGGACGAATCAGGGATCGCGCGCGACGCCTACGAGTTCCATCTGCTGTTCGGCATCCAGCGCGGCGAGCAGCTGCGCCTCGCCGAAGCCGGTCACCGCGTGAAGACGCTCATCAGCTATGGCG
>QHWQ01000148.1:0-10444 GCA_003222635.1 Acidobacteriota bacterium
AGGCGGCAGTGGGCAGTCGGCGGCGGTTTCGCACTCGCGATGGTGTGCTGGCTTGGCGTCGTCGCGAGCGCACAGGCCCCGGCGCCTGCTGCCGTGCCTCTATCTGATCAAGTCTTCAAGAACGTTCAAATCCTCAAAGGCATCCCCGTCGACCAGTTCATGGACGCGATGGGGATGTTCTCCTCCTCGCTCGGCTACGACTGTTCGAGCTGTCACTCACAGGAAATTCATACCGATCGCGCCGCGTTCGCGATCACGACGCCGCTCATTACCCGCGCGCGCCAGATGATCGCGATGATGAACGGCATCAACGAGGCCAACTTCGGCGGGCGGCCGCGCGTCACCTGCTATACGTGCCATCGCACCAGCCCGACGCCCGATGACGTCCCGAGCCTCGCCGCGCAATATGCCGATCTCGTGGACGATCCGAACTCCATGAACCTGCTGCGCGACCGCAGCATGACGCCCGACCAGGTGTTCGCGAAGTACATGCAGGCGCTCGGCGGCGCGCAGAAGGTGGCGGCGCTCACCAGCTTCAGCGCGCGCGGCACCTACGGCGGGTTCAACACGGGCGGCGCCGACATTCCGATTGAGATCGATGCGAAGGCGCCGAATCAGCGGACGCAGATCGTCCGCGCGCCCGACGCGGAGGACGTCAAGACGTTCGATGGCCGCAAGGCCTGGGTCTCCGAAGGATGGCGTCCGCTGCCGCTGATGGAGCTGACAGGCGGCAACCTGGATGGCGCGCGCCTCGAGGCGCTGACGCTCTTCCCCGCGGCGATCAAGGACGCGTTCACCGGCTGGCAGGTGGGGAGCGCGACGATCGACGACAAGCCCGTCCAGGTGCTGCAGGGGCGCACGGGCGGCCAGCCCGTGAACTTCTACTTCGACGACATGGGGCTGCTCGTGCGCACCGTGCGCTGGAATCGCACGCCGGTCGGCACCGTGCCGACGCAGACCGATTTCTCCGACTATCGTGACGTCGCCGGCGTCAAGATGCCGTTCAAGACCGTGATTACGTGGACCGACGGCCAGAACACGATCGCGCTGAACCAGGTGCAGGCGAACGTGGCAATCGACGCCGCACGCTTCGCGATGCCCAAGCCGTTCGCTCGCAAATAAACCGCGAACTACTACTTCGAGATCTTCCGCATATAGGCTTCGAGCTTGTCGTTTTCGTAGCGGACCGTGTTGAGGAACAGGCTCTCGAGCAGGTAGGCCCGGCGCTCGGCGTCGTCCATCTGATCGATCAGGTGGGTGATCTCGCTCGTCATGTCCTCGAACGAGCGACGCAGCTCGCGCCGGGCCGTCACCTCGCGATAGAGCGTCTCCATGACGGCGAGCAGGTCGCCGTCCAGCGTGATCGATGCGCCGGTCGTCGTCTTGATCGTTCGCATGTCAGGCTCCGAAGCTCTTGATGGCCGACGGCTCGTCGGCGTGAATCTCGAGGAAGTTGTGCGCGCCGGTCATCGTCAGCATCGTCTCGACGCGCTTCTGCACGCCGGTCAGCTTCAGCGCGCCGCCGGCGGCGGTCGCCTGCCGGTACAGGTCCATCAGGCAGCCGATGGTGGCGCTGTCGACGTAGGTGACCGTCGACAGGTCGAGGAGCAGCTTCGGCTCGCCACTGCTGATGAGGCCGGTCACCGTGCTGGCGAACTCCGACAGCAGCGGATACATCAACCGGCTCTCCTGGACGCGGATGATGGCGACGCCCTGCGCGTGGTCGGTGGTCAGATTCATCCTGAAACTCCGGTCTTCGCTTTTGATTCCTGCTTGTCGCGAAGACGAGCAATCTGCCGCGCAAGTTCCGTGCGGCCGCGATTGATGCGTGATTTCACGGTGCCCTCAGGCACATCGAGGCGCTCGGCAATCTCCTGGTAGGTCAGCTCCTGAATGTCGCGCAGGATGACCGCCGTCCGCAGCGCGGGCGCGAGCTTGTCGAGCGCGGCGCGCAGCAGGCTGACGCGATCGCGCTGTTCGAGCATCGCCTGCGGGCTGTCGACCGCCGATGGCGTGGCGAGCGACGCCGCGTCCACGTCGTGCGTCACCATTTCGTGCTCGCGCCGCATGCGGCGGTAGTGATCGATGCAGAGATTGCGGCTGACGCTGATCAGCCACGTCGAAAAGTTGGCGCGGCGATCGAAGGTCTGCAGCGACTTGAACAGCTTGAGGAAGACGTCCTGCGCGAGATCCTCGGCTTCGTCGTGGCGGCCGACGAACTTGTAGGCGATGTTGAAGACGCGGCGCCAGTAGAGCGCGACGATGGCCTGCCATGCCGATTGATCACCTGTGAGACAACGTTCGATGAGGGGATCGACGTCGCGCGGATCTTCGATGGCGGGAATGCGCGCATGATAACATGCGATTCGCTCGTGTACCAACCGTTTCAGCCGGCAGGCAGCGCACTCGCCTGCGACGGCGTCAGCATTCAGTCGATCGTCGATCACGTGGGCACGCCGACCTACATCTACAGCGCGCGCGCGGTCCGCGACTCGTATCGCGCGATCGACGACGCGTTCGCCGCCTACCCCCACGCGATCCATTACGCGCTCAAGGCGAACTCGACGCTCGCGATTGCGCGCCTCCTTCGATCGCTCGGCAGCCGCGCCGATGCCAACTCGGGCGGCGAGATCAGAGTGGCACAGCGCGCCGGTTTCGAGGCGCGTGACATCGTGTTCACGGGCGTCGGCAAGACGCGCGACGAGCTCGAGTACGCGATCGCGGAGGGCGTCGGCACCATCAACGCCGAATCGGCCGGTGAGCTCGATCGCATCGCGGCGATTGCACGCGCGCAGGGAACGGTCGCGCGCGTCGCGGTGCGTGTCAATCCGGATATCGATCCGAAGAGCCATCCGCACGTCTCCACCGGTCTGAAGACGAACAAGTTCGGCGTGCCCCTGCAGGAGGCACGCGGGATCTATCGCGCGCGGCGGGAGACGACGGGCCTGCAGTTTGTCGGCGTGCACATCCACATCGGCTCGCAAATCACCACGCTCGAGCCGCTGCGCCGGGCGGCGGCCGCGCTCACGTCTCTGGCGCTGGAGCTCCGGGACGATGGGTTCGTGCTCGAGCACGTAGACCTCGGTGGAGGGCTCGGCATCGCGTACGAGGGGCGGCCAATGATCAATCCCGTGGATTATGCCGGCGCCGTCATCCCGGAGCTGCGCCGCATCGGCGCACCCGTCGTGCTCGAGCCGGGGCGCGCCGTCGTCGGCTACTCAGGTGCGCTCGTCGCTCGCGTCGTCGATACCAAATGTTTTCCTGACGGACGCACGTTCGCCGTGCTCGATGCCGGCATGGGCGAGCTGATTCGTCCGGCGCTCTACGGCTCGTTCCATCGCATCGTGCCGGTCGCGCGGCGCGCGGGCGCCGACAGCGCGTGGGACGTCGTCGGTCCCATCTGCGAGAGCAGCGACGTGTTCGCGCGCGACCGGATGCTGCCGCCGCTCCAGGTGGACGACCTCGTGGCGATCCTCGATGCGGGCGCCTACGGATCGGTGATGGGCTCCAACTACAACCGGCATCTGCTGCCCGCGGAAGTGCTCGTGGACGAGGGCAAGTGGGCGGTGATTCGCCGGCGCCAGACGCTCGAGGACGTGCTCGCCCTTGAAAGCTGATTCCGGGTTGCTCGTCGCGTTCGAGGGGCTCGATCAGAGCGGCAAGCAGACGCAGTCGGAGCTGCTGCGCGACTGGCTCACGTCCGCAGGGCGGGCCGTGCGGCTCCTCTCGTTTCCCGACTACGAGACGGTGATCGGCGCGGAGATTGGCCGCGCGCTGCGCGGCGAGCGCGACTACAACGCGGACGTGATGCAGCTGCTCTACGTCGCGAACCGCTACGAGTGGAAGGACCAGATCCTGCGCGCGAGAGAGGCGGGTGCGATCATCGTCTGCGATCGCTACCTGGCGTCGAGCATTGCCTACGGCGAAGCGCAGGGGCTCGACGGCGGGTGGCTCACCGAGATGCAGAAATATCTGCCGCAGCCGGACGTCACGTTTCTGCTCGATATCGCGCCCGAGGTCGCCGCCCGGCGCAAGACCGTCGATCGCGACAAGTACGAGCGCGACCTCGCGCTGCTCGCGCGCGTGCGCGAGAGCTATCTGCGTCAGGCGTCGCGCGCGGGGTGGGTGCGGCTCGATGCAGCCCGTGAGCCGACGGCGATTGGCGCCGACGTGCGCTCCGTTATCGAGAAGCGAAAATGACGGCGAACGCAAGCGCCGACGCTGTTGCGCCGACCAGGACCGATCACCGAGGGTGCGAGCGCGACGAGCACGAACATCGCGCGCGGCGCCCGAGAAAGGCCGCAGGACGCGCAGAAGGGTCCCGTCAGCAGCGCTCCGCAATTGTCACAGCCAGTCGTCACTCGGCGCCGCTCGTCAGGTAAAACGGATACGGACGCGCCTCCGCAGCGGGTGTGAACGCCTCGCCAATCTGCGGACGAATCCGCGTGATCGCCTCGCGCACACGCGCCTTCGCCAGCGTCTGGTCGAACCGCCCGCGCAGCGCCGCATCGCGCGCGCGCCAGTCGTCCGCCAGCATCGCCCAGAGCAATTGCTCGTGGACGTGGCCTTCGCGATCGACGCCGTGGGCGAGCACCGCTTCGGTGATCGCCCCCAGCTTCTGCAGCGCGCCGTTGGCGCGGGCGTTCTTCGAGACGGCGCGCGCCTCGAGACGATGGACGTGGAGCACGTTGAAGGCAAACTCGAGGACGCTGCTGGCGGCATCCTCGAAGACGCCGCTGGACCAGAACGCGCTGCCGAGCACGAACCCCCACTCGGCGAGCGCAAACGAGGGATCGAGCGCGCGAATCTGGATGAGACCGACCGCGTCACGCAGGCCGGCGGGAACGATGCCGAAGCAGACCATCGCGCCGCGCTCGCGCTGCTGCTGTGCCCACGCGACGAATCCGGCGAACGCGTCAATTGACGGCGGAGGGGACGAGAGATAACGATTGACTTCCGGATCCGTGAACAGCTCGAAGAGGGAAGGCGCGTCGGACGGGCGCACCTCGCGTACGGTGGTAATGCGTCCGTCCAGCACCGGCAGCCCCTGCCGCCAGCCCGAGTCCGCGCCGCCCGACGCCGACACGATGGGGTAGAGGATAACCCGAGCGCATCATGTCGTGTCTACGCTGCGGCGACGGTCAGCGCGCGCACATCGCTGGCACCGGCGCGCCGCAGCACCTTCGCGCATTCATCCAGCGTCGCCCCGGTCGTTCTCACATCGTCGATGAGGACCACGATCTTGTCCTCGACGGCTGTCCATGGCACATGCGCGAATGCGCCGCGGACGTTTGTCGATCGGGATGCGGCGTCGAGCGCCATCTGCGACGCCGTCGCGCGCGAACGCCACAAGGCGTCGACGACGGGACGATCGAGCCGCTCGGCGAGATCGCGCGCCTGATTGAAACCGCGCCGCAGCCTCCGCCATGGATGCAGCGGCACCGGCACGACGCAGTCGCAGTCGTCGAGCACCGATCGCCCAGCCTCGCGCATGAGGCTCACGAGCGGATCCGCAAGCGACCGTCGCCCTTCGTACTTGAATGCGTGAATGATGTCGCGGAGCGCACCCTCATATCGGCCGCCAGCGACGCCGACGCCGACGTGGGCGCTGGTCCAGGGTGCGAGCGTCGCCGGAACGATGCTGCCGAGGCACGCAGCGCAGACGCAGCTGCGCGACGGCGAATCGAGAGGCGCGTGACAGGCGGCGCACGCGGGCGCGAGCGTCGCGGCGAGAAGCGCGTCTATGCCTGTTCGGAGAACTCGTGCCGCTCGGCGTTCCCCCAGAGGCGCTCGAGCTCGTAGAAGTCGCGGCACTCGCGGCTGAAGATGTGCACGACGAAGTTGAAATAATCGAGCAGGATCCACTGTGACTTCTCGACGCCTTCCGTCAGATGCGGCCGCTCGCCGAAGTCCACCCGCAGCCGCTCCTCGACCGAATCCGCAATCGCGGTGATCTGACGCGGGTTGGTGCCGGTGCAGATGACGAAGTAGTCGGTGAACCCGCCCGCCTTCCGCAGGTCGAGCACCACGACAGCGACCGCCTTCTTGTCCTGCACGGCGTGGACGGCGCCCATCACGCTCTTCGGCAGCTTCGGCGCCGCCGCCCGTTTCCGCGTCGCGACTCTTTTGGTGGGTTTCAACTGATGTTGCTCCCACCGACGGCAGCCCCTCGACCGCGTTCCCGATGGCCGCGCCAACGGCGCGGCCATTCATGTGTTACGACGGATGTACCGCTAAGTGCGCTCGTCTTCGCCATGCAAGCCGTCTACCGCTCCATAGAGGTGGTGTTTGTAGATGTGTCGCGCAACCGCGGGCGGCACCAGTTCGTCGATCGGCTGCCCGCTTGCCACCCGCTCGCGAATCATCGTGGATGACACGTCGCGCGTGCGCGCGTGGACGAGAAAAATCCGTGTGGGACCGTCACTTGCGGCCGGTGCGCGAGGCGCCGGCGACATCCGGTCGCGCAGCTCCGGCGTCCGCCGCGTGGCGTCCTCGAGGCTCATGCCCGGGCGTGCGATCACGACGAAATGCGCCAGGTCCAGGAAGCCGGGATACCCCTGCCATGCGGCAATTCCTGCAAACGCATCGGTCCCCAGAATGAAGAAAAGCTGCGATCCCTTTCGCCCGGAGGCGTGCAGTGCGCGCAGCGTGTCCGCGGTGTAGGAACGCCCCTGCCGCACCAGCTCCATGTCGGAGACGTGGCACTCGGGACGATCCTCGACGGCGAGCACCGTCATCGCGAAACGCTGGTAGACGCTCGCGCGAGGCTCGATGACGCGCAGCGGCTGATCGTGCGCAGGGATGAGCACGACCTCCTCGAGCGCCATCGCGGCGCTCGCGGCGTCTGCCGCATCGAGATGACCGAAGTGAATGGGATCGAACGTGCCACCGAGTATTCCGAGCCGCGCGCTCTTCATGCGGCGGGAACGGGCATTTCACGCACGGCGGCAATCTGGCGCCACATGGCTTCGAGCAGCTCGTCGACTCCGCTGCCCGCGACCGCGGAGATCGTGAAGAAGGGAAGGTCGCGCCCGCGCACGTGACGCTCGAGCGCCTCGACGCGCGATGGATCATCCACCGCATCCATCTTCGTGGCGGCCACGATCATCGGTTTGGCCGCGACCTTCGCATCGAAGAGCCGCAGCTCCTCGACGATGGTGTCGAAGTCGTGCACGGGATCGCGCCCTGACGCGCCGGACACGTCGACGAGATGCACGAGCACCTTCGTCCGCTCGATGTGCCTCAGGAACTTGTCGCCGAGGCCGTGTCCTTCGTGCGCGCCTTCGATCAGCCCCGGCACGTCCGCGACGACGAAGCTGCGATCGTCGGAGAGATTCACGACGCCGAGATTGGGCGAGAGCGTGGTGAACGGATAGTCGGCAATCTTCGGACGCGCCGCGGAGATGCGCGAGATGAGCGTGGACTTGCCCGCATTGGGGAAGCCGACCAGGCCCGCATCCGCAATCAGCTTCAACTGCAGCCGGATGAAGCGCTCTTCACCTTCTTCGCCTGGTTCGGTGCGCCGCGGCGCGCGGTTGGTCGAGGAGACGAAGCGCGCGTTGCCGCGACCGCCACGGCCGCCCTTGGCGACGAGCACCCGCTGACCTTCTGCGGTGAGATCCGCGAGCGGCGTCATCGCGCCCGTGTCCGCATCCTTGTCGAAGACGAGCGTGCCGATCGGCACCGCGATATCGAGATCGGGACTGGTGTGGCCGGTCTTGTTCGCGCCCTGACCGTGCGCGCCGCGTTTGGCTTCGAACTCGGGATGGAACCGGAAGTCGATCAGCGTGTTCTTGGTGGGAGTCGCGACGATATAGACGGATCCGCCCGCGCCGCCGTCGCCGCCGTCGGGACCGCCGCGAGGCACGAACTTCTCACGACGGAAGCTGAGGCAACCCTTGCCGCCGTTGCCGGCGGTGACGTGGATGTCGACTTCGTCGACGAACATTGCAGTGTAGGGCGGGCCTTTTACGGCCCGCCGATCTGCCTATTTATTGTACGGGGATGACAGAGATCTTGCGGCCGTGCTTGCCGTGATCTTCGAAGCGGACCTTGCCGTCAACTTTCGCAAACAGCGTGTGGTCCTTGCCGAGCCCGACGTTCAGGCCTGGATCGAAGCGGCGTCCCTTCTGGCGAACGAGAATCGACCCGCCGGTGACGATGTTGCCGTCGTGGCTCTTGACGCCCAGCCGCTGCGAATTGCTGTCGCGGCCGTTGCGTGAGCTGCCTTGTCCCTTTTTTCGACAATGCCGAGCACCTTCGCGTTGGCGACAAACGGAGCGCCCGCGACGATGTCGCCGGCATCCTTCTCGACGAGCAGCACCTGCTCGAAGGTGAACTCCTTGCCGTGCTCGCCCGCGGTGCCGTCCACTTCGATGACTGCGCCGGGCGTGACCTTAATCTGGCGGCCGCGCGCCTGGATAATCGCGTACACGTCGCACCTCAACCTGCCGGGTCCGAAAGGACCCGGGCTGCACTGATTGGGCCTAAACGACCCAACACAAAGGATTTAGTCTATCAGCCCCGGCGGTTATTGCAAAAGAACCCGGGTGCCCTTGATTTTCTGGCTGCTGAGCGTGCTCAGGAAGCTCGGGATGAGCCGGTCCATCAGCTCGAAATAGGACGACAGCGCCGGTGTGCTCTGGTTCGCGTTGTACAGCACTTCTTCGCGGAAGTTCTCTGAGTGCATCACCGTGCCCGTGCGGCCGTCGATGAAGACGAACTTCGGCTGCAGGATGTAGCCCTTGCGCTCCATGTAGGTGCGCACGGGGACGACGCGGCGGCGGCCGAACGAGTCGTACACCTCTTCTTCACGCTGGACGATGCCGGAGCGCTGGTGCGGCGTGAACATCACGGTGCCGGTGACGATCAGCGGGTTCTGGTACTCCTCGCCAATCTTCTTCCAGTACTCGACGTCGGCGAAGATGTGCTCGTACGGCTCGAGGTCCTTCGGATCCTTGATTGCGGCGGGCTTGTCGGGCGTGGCGGCCTGCGGTGCCTCGCCCTTCGGCTC
This sequence comes from Acidobacteriota bacterium, assembly GCA_003222635.1. Taxonomy (GTDB): domain Bacteria; phylum Acidobacteriota; class Vicinamibacteria; order Vicinamibacterales; family UBA2999; genus Gp6-AA40. The sequence continues at coordinate 9,014 of QHWQ01000148.1, forward strand.
GGCCTTGGTCTCTTTTCCTTCCTTCTCTCGTGCGTCCCTGCCTTCTCTGCCTTCGCCGTCGGAGGCCGGCGTCGCCCTGGTGGGCTCCGCCTTCGCTTCCACCGGCGTGCCGGGCGTTTCGTTGGCGACTTCCATCAACGGCAGGACGTCGGTGTCAATCACGCGCAGATCGGACTTGGTGCGCAGCTGGCTGCGGAGCAGTCGCGTCGTTTCCAGGTTCCCGTCGACATCGTCGGTGCCGCCCGCGATGAAGCCGGCGACGAGCACGCGCTGGAAGGCCGAGACGTCGAGCTTCGGCTTGATCGGCGTTTCGATCGGGATTTCGTAGTAGTTCGTGCAACCCGCAATGAGCAGGATTGCCGCGATGCCGCTAAGGAGTCTGGTTGTCCTGGCCATCCTGCGTATCCTTGCGAGTCGTGCGGTCATTGATTTCCTTGAACAGCTCGTAGTTCTGTTTGATCAGCGCGTTGTTCGGTTCGATTTCGAGCGCCTTCTCATAGGCGACGCGCGCCTTATTGAGGTCGCCTTCATGCTCGTAGGCGATGGCGAGATCGTTGAGCGCCTCGGCGTACTTCGGGTCGATGTGCACGGCGCGCTCCCACCGGTAGATGGCTTCGCGCCAGAGGCCGCGCTGCGCGACCGCGATGCCGAATTCGACCTGTTTCTTCGCGTCCGCCCGCGCGTCGGCGGCCAGCGGCGCCGCCGCGGCTCCGAGAACCAGAAAAAAGGTCAGGACGCGGGTTCGCATGAGTAGAAGTGCCTCAATATACGCCAATAGCCGTGCCCATCGAAGCGTGAAACGCGCCAGGGGCGCCAGACTAACAGAAGTGCGGTTGAGCAAGGCACATGCCACGGAAATCCGACGAAAACCGTCAAATTCGCGGCAAGTTACTTCGAACGGCGTCCTCCGATTTCACGGCGTGTCCACTGTTTCGCGACACGTCTGCCGGAGTTGCGCGTCATCTGACGCGCTATAATCCGGCCGAGGTCGGGTGCGCAGGCGCCTTCATCGAGGAGCGCCATGTCGCCCGACGAAGCTGTCGCCCTTTCGTTTGCCGTCCTTTCTGATCTCCCTCGCATAGGCCTGACCGAGCGGCTCCACGCCGACGATCCTCACCTTCTCGAACTCGCGCGCTCGCTGCTGCCGCACGCGTCTCGCGTGCGAACCGCTGCCGCGAAACGTGGCATCCACGCCGTCGCGTGGAACGAGCCGCAGTTTCCCACGGCGCTGCTCACATTGAGCGACATGCCTCCCGCGCTCTGGTATCGCGGCATGCTCGATGCGCTCAACGTACCCGCTGTGGCCATCGTCGGTTCGCGCGTCGCGTCGCCGATTGCGATAGAGACCGCGACGCGCATCGCCAACGATCTCGCCTCGCGCGGGATCACGGTCGTCAGTGGGCTCGCACGGGGCGTCGATTCCGCCGCGCA
>QHWQ01000148.1:10478-30152 GCA_003222635.1 Acidobacteriota bacterium
TCTTTCCGATGCGCAATCGATTGATCAGCGGACTGTCGAGAGCCGTCGTCGTGATCGAGGCGAACGAGAAGTCGGGGTCGCTCATCACCGCCGCCTGTGCGCTCGAACAGGGACGCGAGGTCATGGCTGTGCCGGGTAACGTGTTGAGCGGCAGAAACCGCGGCGCGCACGCCCTGATACGGGACGGAGCAAAGATTGTCGAGTGTGCCGACGATATCGTAGAAGAGCTTTGCGGTTCGCCGCCTGCCAGCGGGACGCGCGAAACAGCACTAAGTTCCGCGTCATCAGCTGTTTCTGACGATCCGATCGTTGCGGGAATGGATCATGGTCAGGCGTATGACCTTGATGGTCTGGCGGCGGCTTCAGGGCTCGACAACGTGCGGCTGCTGTCGCGACTGATCGACCTCGAACTGCAGGGCCGCATCAGACGAGTTGGCGGCGGCCGTTTCATCCGTTGCTGACGAACGTGCTAGTGTGAATCGAAAAGCGATGGCTAAGCCGTTAGTGATCGTGGAGTCGCCGGCGAAGGCGAAGACGCTGGGACGCTTCCTCGGGAACAAGTACCGGGTCGAGGCGAGCTACGGCCACATCCGCGATCTGCCGGAGTCCGCCGCCGAGGTCCCGAAAGAGATCAAGCAGAAGGAGTGGGGGCGGCTCGGCGTCGACGTCGAGCACGAGTTCACGCCGTACTACGTCGTTCCCAACGACAAGAAGAAGCAGGTCGCGCACCTCAAGACCGCGGTGAAGGATGCGTCGGAGCTGCTGCTGGCCACCGACCCCGATCGCGAAGGCGAGGCCATCAGCTGGCATCTCACGCAGGTGCTCAAGCCGAAGATTCCCGTCCACCGCATCGTCTTTCACGAGATCACCGAGGACGCCGTCAAGGAGGCGCTCGATCACCCGGGCGCGGTGAACGAGGATCTCGTCCGCGCGCAGGAGAGCCGGCGCATTCTCGATCGCCTCTACGGCTACACGCTCTCGCCGCTGCTCTGGAAGAAAGTGCAGACGGGACTGAGCGCGGGACGCGTGCAGAGCGTTGCCGTCCGGCTGATCGTCGAGCGCGAGGAAGAGCGCCGCGCGTTCCGAACGGCGGTCTACTGGGATCTCGAGGCGAAGCTGCGCGGCGAGGGACGCGAGTTCGTCGCGACGCTGGCGCGCATCAACGATCAGCGCATCGCGACCGGCAAGGATTTCGACGCGAAGACGGGCGAGCTGAAGAACCAGAACGTGCGGCTGCTCGACGAGCAGGCCGCCGGCGCGCTTGCATCTGCCATTCGCGCGAACGTGCCGTGGACGGTCACGGGCGTCGAGCAGAAGCCCGGCGTGGAACGGCCGGCGCCGCCTTTCACGACGTCGACGCTGACACAGGAAGCCAGCCGCAAGCTGGGCTTCTCCACCGAGCGCACGATGCAGGCGGCGCAGCGGCTGTTCCAGGGCGTGGACGTCGGCAACGATGAGATGGAAGGTCTCATCACCTATCACCGCACCGACTCGACGACGCTGTCGGACAGAGCGATTGGCGAATCGGCGCGCGTCATCCGCGAGATGTTCGGCGCGGAGTACTACGATGGACCGCGGCGCTATCAGACGCGCGTGAAGAACGCGCAGGAAGCGCACGAAGCGATTCGTCCCACCGATTTCCGTCTCGCGCCGAGTCAGCTCGAACGCATCCTCGATTCCGACGACCTGAAGATCTACGAGCTGGTCTGGAAGCGGACGATGGCGTCGCAGATGGTGGATGCGCGCGTGCTGCGGACGACGCTGGAGCTGTCGGCGCGCGGCGAGGGCGGCGACGTGGCGGTGCTGACGGCGAGCGGCAAGGCGATCGAGTTCGCGGGTTTCCGCCGCGCGTATGTCGAAGGCAGCGACGATCCGGCGGCGGAGCTCGAGGAGCAGGAGACCATCCTGCCGCAGTGCAAGGTCGGCGATCAGGTCACGCGTGAGGGCACCCCGATCGTCCTCGTCGACACGGAGCCGAAGAAGCACGAGACCGCACCGCCGGCGCGCTTCACGGAAGCATCGCTGATCAAAGAGCTGGAGCGGCTCGGCATCGGACGTCCGTCGACGTTTGCGCCGACGATCGCAACAATCATTCGGCGCGGCTACGTGTTCCGTCAGGGCAAAGCGCTGGTGCCGAGCTTCATCGCGTTCGCGGTGACGAAGCTGCTGCGCGAGCACTTCGGCGACTTCGTCGAGACGGACTTCACGGCGGAGATGGAAGAGGACCTCGACGAGATCTCCCGCGGCGAGCGCGAGTGGATCGAATTCCTCCGCGAGTTCTACTACGGCGACAAGAACAAAAAGCATCGTGGCCTGCTCGGCGCGGTGGAGAAGGGCGAAGAGAACGCCGACTATCCCGTGCTGGACCTCGGCGAGGATCCCGAGAGCGGCGACGCCGTTCGTATCCGCATCGGGCGGTTTGGCCCATTCGTGCAGGTGGCGGAGGGTGGTCCCGGCCGCACGTCATCGCTGCCGGATGACATCGCGCCCGCGGATCTCACGCTCGACAAGGCGCTGGAGCTTGTTCGCGCGAAGGCCGAAGGGCCGCGCTCGCTCGGCGTCGATCCGGCGAGCAACATGAACGTCTACGTGATGAACGGCCGCTACGGCGCGTACGTGCAGCTCGGCGAAACTCCGGAAGGGAAGAAGGCGGAGAAACCGAAGCGCTCATCGCTGCAGGCGGGCATGACTGAGCAGACGGTCACGCTCGAAGAGGCGCTGAAGCTGCTGTCGCTTCCGCGCGAGGTGGGTCTGCATCCGGACGACAACCAGCCGATCGTCACCAACTTCGGCCGCTTCGGTCCGTACGTGAAGCACAACGACGAGTTCCGCTCGCTCGAATCCGACGGTCAGGTCTTCAACATTTCCTTTGACGATGCGCTCGCGCTCATGCGCGCACCGAAGCAGTCGCGCCGGCGCCAGGCCGCGCAGAAGAAGACGTTGAAGGAGCTCACCAACAACGGCAAGACCCTCAAGGTGCTCGCCGGCCGCTACGGTCCGTACGTGACCGACGGGACGACGAACGCATCGGTGCCGAAGGGAGTCAATCCCGAATCGGTGACCTTCGAGCAGGCGGTCGAGCTGCTCGAAGCACGCCGCAATGCCGCGCCCTCGCCGCGTCGCGGCGCCGCCGGCGGCCGTCGTCGTGCGGCGGCCGCAGCCGCCCCGCGCGCTCGCAAGACGTCGCGCAAAGCGGCAGGCGCGTAGAATCAATACGTGATCCATGTAATCGGAGGAGGCTTGGCGGGCTGCGAAGCAGCCTGGCAGGCGGCCTCGCTCGGCGTGCGCGTCGTGCTGCACGAGATGCGTCCGGTGCGCGCGACCGCGGTGCACAAGACCGATCAACTCGCGGAGCTCGTCTGCTCCAACTCGCTGCGCGGCGACAAGCTGGATAACGCGGTCGGCCTGCTGAAGGAGGAGATGCGGCGCCTCGGCTCGCTCGTGATGCGCGCCGCCGATGCGCACCGCGTCCCCGCCGGCGCTGCGCTCGCCGTCGATCGCGAGCGGTTCTCGCGCGCGATCACTGAAGCCGTTCAGTCGCATCCGCTGATCACGGTCACGCGCGAAGAGGTGGCGCGCATTCCCGACGAGCCGGCGATGTATCCGCTCGTCATCGCGACGGGTCCGCTGACCTCCGAGACGCTGTCGGCCGACATCGCCCGCATGGTCGGCGGCGATCACCTTTATTTCTACGATGCCATCAGCCCCATCGTCCTCGCCGAGACGATCGATATGGGAAAGGTCTTTCGCGGCTCACGCTGGGAGCGCGGCACGACGGACGAAGGCGATTATCTGAATTGCCCGCTGACGAAGGAGGAGTACGGCTGTTTCTACGAGGCCGTCACCTCCGCGGAGTCAGCGACGGTCCATGACTTCGACAAGGAGAAGTTCTTCGAAGGGTGTCTGCCGCTCGAGGTGATGGCGCATCGCGGCCGCGACACGCTGCGGTTCGGCCCGATGAAGCCGGTCGGCCTCATCGATCCGCGGACCGGGCGCATGCCGTACGCAGCCGTGCAGCTGCGGCAGGACACGCTGGCCGGCGATCACTTCAGCCTGGTCGGCTTCCAGACGCAGTTGAAGTGGGGCGAGCAGGCGCGCGTGCTGAAGCTGGTGCCGGGGCTCGAGCACGCGGAGGTCGTCCGCTTCGGCATGGTGCATCGCAACACCTACATCAACGGACCCACTGTGCTGCGCGAGACGTGGCAGAGCAAGTTCCGCGACGATCTGTTCTTCGCCGGGCAAATCTCCGGCGTCGAGGGCTACGTCGAATCCGCGGCGTCGGGCCTGATCGCCGGGCGCAACGCCGCGGCGATTGTCCGCAATGAGGAGCCGCGCGTGCCGCCGCGGACGACGGCGATCGGCGCGCTGGCGTACTACGTCTCGCACGCGGATCCGAAAAACTACCAGCCGACGAACATCACGTTTGGCATCATGGAGGCGCCTCCGAACATTCGGAAGCGCGCCGACCGCAAGCTGGCGACGTCCACGAGAGCGCTCGAAGACCTGGACCGATGGAACAGCTCCGCGAGTTTCTCGACTACATCCGCCTGAATCGCAACGCCTCGCCGCACACGGTGGCCGCGTACGCAAGCGATTTGTCCCAGTTCGTCGCCTTTGCCGGCGAGTACACCGGGAAGCGAACAGCGCTTCGGCCGAAGCACCTCGATCTCACCGTGATTCGAGGCTTTCTTGCCGACCTGCATCGCGAGCGGCAGTCGCGGGCCACGGTCGCGCGCAAGGTCTCCGCGGTGCGCGCGTTCTTCCGCTACCTGCGCCGCGAGGGCGTTGTCGAAGACGATCCGGCGTCGCTTGTCGTCGCGCCGAAGCGCGAGCAGAAGGTGCCGGCGCATCTCTCGGTTGACGAGATGTCGCAGCTGCTCGAGACGCCTGACGTGTCGACGCCGCTCGGCCGCCGCGATCGAGCCATCCTCGAATTGTTCTACGCGTCCGGCATCCGGTTGAGCGAGCTGGTCGCGCTCGATCTCGAGGACGTTGATCTCCCGGGCCGCATGGTCCGCGTCATGGGCAAGGGTCGCAAAGAGCGCATTGTCCCGTTCAATCAGAAGGCCGCGGGGGCGCTGCGCGCCTGGCTGAAGGATCGCGTCGCCTTGACGCAGGGCGACGCATTATTCGTGAACGCGCGCGGCGGCAGGCTGACCGGCCGCAGCGTGCAGCGGCTCGTGGCGCGGTATGTCAGCAGCTGCAGCACGCGTTTTGGCATCAGTCCGCACGCGTTGCGGCATTCCTTCGCCACCCATCTGCTGCAGGCAGGCGCAGACCTGCGCGCCATTCAGGAGCTCCTCGGCCACGTGCGACTTTCCACCACGCAGCGCTACACTCACGTCAACGTCGCGCAGCTGCTCGAGGTCTATCGGAAGTCGCATCCGCGGGCACACAAATCGTAGGAGTACGGCATGTCGCTACGCCGCTGGCTGGTCGTCGCGGCTCTTCTCGTCCTGGCGTTCGTCGCGTCACGCTACGGGCAGGCCGCCGGCGAAACCTCCACAAAGAATCTCTTCACGTATCCGTACAGCGTTGACGATCTGCCGAACGGCCTCCGCCTCGTCACCGTGCCCACGGACTACCCGAACATGGTGGCGCTCTACATCGTCGTCCGCGCCGGCTCGCGCGACGAGGTCGAGCCGGGCAAGAGCGGCTACGCGCATCTGTTCGAACATTTGATGTTCCGCGGCAGCGAGAGCTACACGTCCGAACAGCGCGACGCCATCATGAAGCGCGCGGGCGCCGACACCAACGCGTCGACGAATCAGGACCGCACGACGTACTACGTCGTTTTTTCGAAGGAAGACCTCGACGAGGTTTTCAAGGTGGAGGCCGATCGCTTCGAGCGGCTGCAGTACACCGAGCCGGCGTACAAGACCGAGTCGCTCGCCGTGCTCGGCGAATACAACAAGAACAGCTCCGCGCCGACGCAGAAGCTGGACGAAGTGCTCTACGAAACCGCGTTCCGGCAGCACACCTACGCCCATACGACGATGGGGTACCTGAAGGACGTCCAGGACATGCCGAACCAGTACGGCTACAGCCTGGAGTTCTACAACCGGTTCTATCGCCCCGAGTATGCGACCGTGCTCGTCGTCGGCGACGTCACACGCGGTCGCGCGTTGGAGCTGACGAAGAAGTATTTCGGCGAGTGGAAGCACGGCGGCTACGAGCCGAAGATCCCCGCGGAGCCGCCGCAGACCGAGAGCCGGACCGCGCATGTTGACTGGCCCTCGCCGACGCTGCCGTGGCTCGCCGTCGCGTTCAAGGGACCGGCGTACTCGGACGAGACGAAGGACAAGCCCGCACTCGATCTGCTGAGGGAGATTGCCTTCGGCGAGAACTCCGACATCTACCGGCGACTCGTGCTCGAGCAGCAGAAGGTCGATGACCTCGGTGTCGATTTCGGCAACCATCCCGATCCAGAACTGTTGACGGTGTACGCGCGCATCAAGGATGTGAAAAACGTCGATGACGTCCGCGATCAGGTGCTGGCGACGTTTGCGCGGTTCACGAAGGAAGACGTCGATCAGAGCAAGCTCGACGCGACGCGATCGCGCATGCGCTACAGCTTCGCGCTGCGGATGAACAGCTCGCCGGCAATTGCCGCGGCGCTCGCGCCCTACGTTCTCCTGCGGCGCACGCCGGACACGATCAACAAGGTGTTCGCGTTGTATCAGCAGGTCACGCCGCAGGATATCCGCGCGATGGCGGCGAAGTACCTCACCGAGAACAACCGGACGATCGTAACGCTGGCGACGAAAGCGGGGACGCAGTGAGCGCGAGGCGTCTCGTCTTCGCGTTCGTGCTCGCGGCGCTCCTGCAGACGCCCGCGCTGACGCAGGGGAGCAGCGTCCTCCAGCACGGCACCTCGCCGCTCATCGTCTTTCGCATCCTGTTCATGACGGGCGCCGCGTTCGATCCGCCGGGCAAGGAAGGTCTCGCCTCGCTGACCGCCGCGATGCTCGGCGAAGGCGGCTCGCGCTCGAAGACGTATCAGCAGATCGTCGACGAGATGTATCCGATGGCGACGTCGGTGAACTGGCAGGTCGACAAGGAGATGACCGTCTTCACCGGCACGACGCACGTCGAGAATCTCGACAAGTTCTACGCGTTGATGAAAGACATGCTGCTCGATCCCGGCTTCCGCCAGGAGGACTTCACGCGGCTACGAGACGAGGCGATGAACTTCCTGAAGGTGTCGCTGCGCGAAAGCAACGACGAGGAGCTGGGGAAGGAATATCTCTACAACGTCATTTACGGCGGCCATCCGTACGGGCATCACAACCGCGGCACCGTTCCGTCGCTGCAGAAGCTCACCATCGACGATGTGCGCGCGTTTTACCTGCAGCACTACACGCGCGCGAATCTCGTGCTCGGCCTGGCGGGTAACTATCCGAACGGATTTGCGGAGAAGGTCGAAGCCGACCTCGCGAAGCTGCCGGCCGGCGCGGCGGGCAGCAAGCGCTTCGCACCGCCGTCGCTCGCCATGGGCAATCGCCTGTCGATCGTCACGCGCGACACGCGGTCGACCGCCATCTCGCTGGGCTTCCCGATTGATGTGACCCGCGCGTCACCAGACTGGCCTGCGCTCGAGGTCGCCACGTCCTACCTCGGACAGCACCGTTCGTCGAACGGCTACTTGTACGGATGGCTCCGGGAAGCGCGCGGCCTCAACTACGGCGATTACGCGTACACCGAGTACTTCCCGCGCGGCATGTTCCAGTTCACGCCCGATCCGAACCTCGCGCGGCAACAGCAGATCTTTCAGATGTGGATACGCCCGGTAGAAGTGAACACCGGTGTATTCACGCTGCGCGCGGCGCTCTACGGATACGACACGTTCGTTCGCGACGGTCTTTCACGCGAGCAGTTCGACGCGACGCGGCAATTCCTCACGAAATACTCGAACATCCTGACGCAGACGCAGAGCGCACGCCTCGGCTACGCGCTCGACAGCCGCTACTACGGCATCGGCGACTACAACTCGTACCTGCGCGAGGCGCTCGCGAAGCTGACCGTTGACGACGTGAATCGCGCGATCAAGCAGCACCTGGCGACCGATCGCATGCAGATCGTCGTCGTCACGAAGGATCCGACGCCTTTTCAGGAGGCGGTGGCGAAGAACACGCCCTCGCCGATCGTCTACAACTCGCCGAAGCCGAAGGCGATCATGGACGAAGACGCGGTCATCCAGGCGTATCGCATCAACGTCAAGCCTTCGGACGTGACCGTCGTACCGGTGGAGAAGGTTTTTGATTGATTCCCGAGCGCCTCATCACCATACGCCGGTATTCCTCGAGTGAGCCGGCTGTCGACGATTGCCGGCTGCTCATCGATGCCGGCATTGACGCCTACATCAGGACGTATCGCTGGCAGGATGTTGGCGAAGTCCGGGTGCCGGAGAGCCAGGTCGAACGCGCGCTGGCGCTGTTGCCTGCCATTGATCCCGCGCAGATTGAAGAAGTCGAACGATGCGCCTGGTGCGGAAGCAAGGACGCGCGCGTCGTCGCGCCCTTCACGACGGTGCTGGCGTCCGCCGGCGCCGCGGTCGTCGCGTGGGAGATCTACTCGCGCCGCTTCGAAGCGGCGGTTGCGGCTGCATTCCTCGCGCTGCTCGTCGTCGCCATGACGAAGATGGCTGCGGGCCGTCTCGTCTGCACGAACTGCGGACGGGAATGGCGGGCGCCGCGTGCGGCGCCCGACCCATCTGACCTGGAGGATTAGACCATCGCCGCGGCGGATTCGGCCGGCGCGGGCTGCGCGCGGCGGCCGCGCGGGAAGTCGATGCCGAGCGTCTTGATCTTGTAGTTCATCACGCGCGGGCTGATCGCCAGCAGCTCCGCCGCGTCCTTCTGTACCCAGTTCGACATCTTCAGCGCTTCGATCAGCGCCAGCCGCTCGATCTCCTCGAGCGGGATGCCGGTCGGCGGAATCTTGACGATCGACGAGGCCTCGCGCTGCGCACCCGTCGTGCCCGTGTCGCCCAGGCGCAGGTCCTCGACGCCGATGTGCGTGCGCTCCGCCAGCAGCATCGCGCGCTCGACGGCGTTTTCCAGCTCGCGGATGTTGCCGGGCCAGTTGTAGCGCATCAGCAGCTTCAGCGCGTCGGGATCGAGGCCGTCGATCTTCTTCTTCAGCTCACCCGAGAACCGCTTGATGAAGAAGCCGGCGAGCGCCGCCACGTCGTCCTTCCGCTCGCGCAGCGGCGGCATGTCGATCGTGACGACGTTCAGGCGGTAATAGAGATCTTCGCGGAAGGTGCCCGCTTCCACCATCGACGGCAGGTCGCGGTTGGTCGCGGCAATCAGACGGACGTCGACGCGAATCGTGCGCGTGCCGCCGAGGCGCTCGAACTCGTGCTCCTGTAGGACGCGCAGAATCTTCGCCTGCGTGTTGGCGCTCATGTCGCCGATTTCGTCGAGGAACAGCGTGCCGCCGTCCGCCTGCTCGAAGCGGCCGATGCGCTGCTTGTCGGCGCCGGTAAAGGCGCCCTTCTCGTGGCCGAAGAGCTCCGATTCGAGGAGATTTTCCTGCAGCGCCGCGCAGTTCACCTTGATGAAGTTGCGCGCCGCGCGGTGCGAGTTGTGGTGAACCGCGCCGTCGATCAGCTCTTTGCCCGTGCCCGTCTCGCCGCGCACCAGCACGGTCGTGTTGCTCTTGGCCACCTTGCGGACAACTCCGAGCACCTTCTCCAGCGCGCCGCTGCTGCCGATGATGCGCTCGAAGTCGTAGATGTCGCCCTGTGCGTGGCGGAGGTAGTCGATCTGATGCTGCATCCGGCGCATCTCGAGCGCCTTCTCGATCTTGACCTCCATCTCCTCGATCTCGAACGGCTTCTGCACGTAGTCGAACGCGCCCGCCTTGATGGCCTCGACCGCGGTCGACACCGAGCCGAACGCCGTCATCAGGATGACGGCGCACGACGGATGGAGCTGCTTCGCCGTCTTCAGCACCTCGAGGCCGGTGCTGCCGCCCATCTTCAAATCGCTGACGACGACGTCGAAGAAGCCCTCGTGGAGCTTCTCGATGGCGGCGTTGCCGTTCGGCGCTTCCTCGATGTCGTGGCCGGCCTCGGCAATCGCCTGCGCGAGCCCGCGACGGAGCGAATCGTGATCGTCAGCAATCAGAATGCGGCCCATGTTCTCCTCGTCTTCCTACGTGTCGTCACGGCTGACCGAAACCGGCAGCGTGACGCGAATCAGCGTCCCACTCCCCGGAGCGGTCCGCAGGTCGATCTGTCCATCGTGCGCGTCGACGATCTTTCGAACGATCGCCAGTCCCAGCCCCGACCCCTGGGCTTTCGTCGTATAGAACGGGTCGAACACGTGCTCGGCGACATCGGCCGGCATCCCCGGCCCGTTGTCCTGCAGCTCGATTCGCACCGCCTCGCGCCCCTCGCCGCCATCGTCCTGCTGCACGGTGCCCGCGGTGACGGCGATGCGCCCCCTGCCCTCCATCGCTTCGTACGCGTTGATGAGCAGGTTCGTGAACAACTGCGTCAGCTGGTGATGGTCGGCCTGGATCTGCGGAATGTCGGCCGGAATGCCCGCGTCCACCGCAATCGTTCCGCGCGCCGCCTTCGTGTCCGCCAGCGAGACCGCCGCGTCGAACGCGTTCGCAATCGACGTGTGCTCGACCTGCAGCCGGATCGGCCTGACGAACTCCAGCACTTCCTGCACGATCGCGTTGGCCATCTTGGCCTCCGCGATGATGTCCTTCAGCACCGCCTGCGCATCCGGAATGTCCGGGATCTTCCTGCGCAGCAGGCCGGCCATCACCTCGATGCCGGCCAGCGGGTTCTTCACCTCGTGCGCGATCGCCGCGGCCATCTCGCCGACCGCCGCGAGCCGATCGCGAAGCCGCTCACGTTCCTCGAGCTGCTCGACGCGCGTGAGGTCCTTGAAGAACATCGCGACGCCGGCAATCTCCCCCCCGTCATCGCGGACGAAGGCGAACGTGTAGCCGATCACTTTTCCCGACGGCCGCAGCCGCGTCTCCGCGCGGTTCGGCAGCATGTTCAGATCGAACGCGGTGAGCAGCTGCCGCACGACGTCGGGATGGGCGCGGAGGACCTCGGCGACCGGTTTGCCCAGGTCGTCCGGGTGCGGCTCCACGCCGAAAATCCGGTAGCCCTCTTCGTTCAGCAGCGCGACCATCCCGTCGCGCGTGATCGCGAGCACGCCGTTGCGCATGCCGGCGACGATCTGGCGAAAGAACGCGTCCGCGTGTGCCGGCTGCGTGGCGCCGGCGGCACGACCGCGTGGGGGGGCGGGGCGGCTAGAGCCGGTCATCGGCGTCGGCAACTCCACGGAGCACCGCTCCGAGGGCAAACGATATGCCCGAGCTGAATTCGAAATAATTCGCGGAAACAACAGACAGACGGCGGTTTACGTGCCGAGCTCGGCCATTTCTCATTACGATTCTGTAATCGTACCGCAGAAACTGTGAGCCTGTGAGCCCGATAGGGTGTGGCTTACGTTTCGGAGGTTACGTTTCGGACGGTTGCCCCGCGGCGTGCTCCTGGAGCGCCTCCCACTGCGCAATCAGGGCCCCGACCTCCCACATCAACGCCTGGTGGCGATCGGTCACCGGTTTGGCAGCTTCGAGGTTGTCGTAGAAGCCGGGTGAGGCCATCGTCGCCTCCAGTTCCTTCACCTGCGCTTCGCGATCCGCGATGCGCGACTCCAACTCCGTGATTCGCTTCTGCAGAGCATCGGCCGCGCGCTGACGCTTCTTCCTCTCCGCGTCGTCACGTTTTCTTTCTTCGCGCGAGGGCGAAGGCGCCTTGGGTTTTGGGATTTGGCTTGTCCCGAGCGAAGTCGAGGGGGCTTTGGGAGTTGGCGCGGGAGCGCCCGCGTGTTCCTTGCTCCAGAGAAATTCCGGGTAGGTCCCCGGATAGACGATCGCTTCACCGTGCCCGACTTCGATGATCTTGGTCGCGAGCTTCTCGACGAAGTAGCGGTCGTGCGAGACGAAGATCAGCGTCCCGCCGTAGTCCTCGAGCGCTTCGAGCAGCACGTCCTTCGAATCGAGATCGAGATGGTTGGTGGGCTCGTCGAGCAGCAGCGTGTTCGACGGCCGCAGCAGCATGCGCGCGACCGCGAGCCGCGTGCGTTCGCCGCCCGACAGCACGCCCGCCTTCTTGTAGACCTCGTCTCCGGAGAACAGGAAGCCGCCGAGGATGTTGCGGATCGCCGGCACCATGTCGATGGCCGAGCCGGTTTCGAGCGTCTCGTAGACGGTGAGCGTTGGATTGAGCCGCGTCGCCTCATCCTGCGCGAAGTACTCCATCACGACTTCGTGCCCGACCGTGCGTGTGCCGCTGTCCGGTGCTTCCTCGCCCGACAGCATGCGCATCAGCGTCGACTTGCCGGATCCGTTCGGCCCGACGAGCGCGATGCGATCCCCGCGCTCGATGTGCAGCGACAGGTTCGTGAACACGGTGAGCGGACCGTACGCCTTGTGCGCGTGCTTCAGCTCGAGGACGGTGCGGCCGCTCTTCCGGCAGATCGGGAAGGTGAAGTGGATCCGCTTCCGCTCGGGCGGCACCTCGATGGGGACGACTTTCTCGAGCAGCTTGATGCGGCTCTGCACCTGCGCGGCTTTCGTCGCCTGGTAGCGGAACCGGTCGATGAACATCTTCACGCGCGCGACTTCTTCGTCCTGCTCCTTCTTCGCCTGGCGCAGCCGCTCGAGCATCGCGTCGCGCTGCGCGACGTACTTGCTGTAGTTGCCGACGTAGTCGGTCAGCTTGCGCAGGTTGAGATCCGTGATGCGCGTGACGACCTTGTCGAGGAAGTAGCGGTCGTGCGACACGAGAATGACCGCGAACGGATACGCGCCGAGATATTCCTCGAGCCAGTTGCGCGCTTCAAGATCAAGGTGGTTCGTCGGCTCGTCGAGCAGCAGCAGGTTCGGGCGGCCGAGGAGCAGCTTGGCGAGCGCGATGCGCATCTGCCATCCGCCGGAAAACGTTTCAGCCGGCCGCTCGGCGTCGTCGGGGCCGAAGCCGAGACCGCGCAGCACCGTCGCGATGCGCAGGTCCATGCTGTAGCCTTCGGCGAGGCGGAAACGATCCTGCAGCTCGCTGTAGCGCGCGAGCATCGTGTCGTGCTCGTCCTGCCGAACCGACGCATCACCGAGCTTGTGCTCGATGTCGTGCATCTCCGCTTTCATGTCGAGCAGCGGCTGAAACGCGCTGCTCGCTTCCTCGAACACCGTGCGGCCCGAGTGAGTCAGCCCGTCCTGCGGGAGATAGCCGATGGTGAGATCCGCCGGTTTGACGATGGCGCCCGAGTCGGCCTCGTCTAGCCCCCCGAGCATCTTGAGGAGTGTCGTCTTGCCTGCGCCGTTCGGGCCGCAGAGGCCGACGCGATCGCCGTCAGAGATCTGCCACGTGACGTGGTCGATCAAAGTGCGGTCGCCGAACGATTTACTGAGGTCGGAAAGCTGGATCACGCCGCCGGGGCGCCGAGCGCTTTCGACGCGGCGGCGAGCACCTGCGGAACCCTGAACGGTTTGGTGAGGTACCCGGCCACGCCGAGATTCACCGCTTCAATCGCGCTCGACTCGGTGGAGAAGCCGGTGATGATGATGACGGGGAGATCCGCCTTGATGCGCTTCGCCTGGCGAATCAGCGTGAGGCCGTCCATGCCGGGCATCTTCAGGTCCGCGATGAGCAGGTCGTAGTTGAACGCGCGCATCCGATCGAGCGCCGTCGTGCCATCGGGCGCCGTGTCGACGTCATATTCCGCGAGCGCGAGCGTCTTCGACAGCAGGTCACGAATGCTCGCTTCGTCATCGACGACGAGCACGCGCTGGCGCGCGCTGCGCACGGGTGTGGCCGGCGCGGACGTGGCCGCACGGTCGCCGCGCGGGCGCTGGCTGTCGAGCCAGGCGTCAATGTCGCGCTTGCGGAACCGCCACTGGCGCCCAACCCTGACGGCAGGGATTTTCCCAGCCTTGATCAGTCGGTAGACGGTCCGGAGGTTGACTTGGAGGTACTCCAGGACTTCCTCGGTCGTCAGGAAGACTTCGTCCGTCGGGAAATTAAGCGCCAAGACACCGCCATGTTACCACCGTGTCCCCAAATGGCAGCCTGATGCTTGCACCGGGAATAGCTGATAAACGACACGATGGCAGGGGGTTACCATCGGCGTCGCTCAAGCATCCGGCGTCGTATCATGAAAGAGACGGCCGTCCGCCCGCAGCCGCCGTCTTATCAGCTGACCGGACCGGAGGGCCCCCGGCTCCAGACATGACGTTCACCGACGACGAGCTCGTCGCCCGCTCCATGGGGGGTGACGCCGAGAGCTTCAATCAGCTCATCCTGCGATGGGAGCGGCCGATCTATGCCCTGGCGTACCGGGTGATCGGGCGCGAGGAGGACGCACGCGACGTCTGTCAGGAGACCTTCCTCCGTGCATTCCGCGCGTTGCCTGGCTTCAAGGGACAGGCAAAGTTCTCGTCGTGGCTGTATCGCATTGCGTTGAATCTGTGCCGCGACTGGATTCGCCGGCAGCGGCGCGCGCCGGTCATGCAGATGCCCGAAGGCGTAGAGCCGGGCGAGTTGATCGCCGAGACTGGACCGGTCGAATCGATCGAGGATCTTGTCAGCCGCCGGCAACTGAGTGCGTTGGTCGAGCAAGCGATGGCGCTGCTGCCTGAAGAGCAGCGCACGGCGATCATCCTGAAGGAGTACCACGGTATGACCTTCCAGGAGATTGCGGACATGCAGGGGTGCCCGTTGAGCACCGTGAAGACGCGTTTGTATCAGGGCCTCACGGTCCTGCGGCGGCATCTCGAGAAGAACGGACAGCTGACACCGCAACTGGTGAAACGATCATGAACGAGACCTTTACCTGCGGAGATCACGGCGTGCTGGTGTCGTATCTGTACGACGAGTGCGCGCCCGACGAGCGGCGCACGATCAGCGCCCACGTGGCGATCTGCAGCGCGTGCGCCGAGGAGCTGACCGCGCTCGGCGCTACACGCGAGCAGCTCGCGCTGTGGTCGCCGCCGGATGCGCAGCTTGGCTTCCGCATCGTCTCCGATGCGGCGCCCGCGCCAGCGCTGCAACGCGAAAAAGGGCCTCGTGTCCTGCGTCCGCCGCAGTGGTGGCGCAAGCCGATGCCGGCGTGGGCGCAGGCGGCCGCGGCGGCCGCGATCTTCGCGACGGGCCTCACGCTCGGCATGACGCGTGGAACTGTTGGCGGACCTGAAAGGTCCGCCCCGCTCCAGGCGAGTTCGGTGTCGAGCGGCGCGGACCCTTCGGGTCCGCGGACGGCAGCCGTCACGCGCGCCGATCTCGCCGCGCTCGAGCAGCGGCTGCGCGCGGAGATGCGGACGCAGACGCGCACCGTGAGCGCGCCGGTGGCCGCGGCGCCCGCCGACGCGCGGATCCTCGAGCAGGTGCGCGCGATGATCAACGAAAGCGAGCAGCGGCAGAGCCGCGAGCTCGGACGGCGGACGACCGAGGTGGTGCGCGACTTCGACGCGCAGCGCAGCGACGACCTCGCGCGCATCGAGCGCACGATCGGACAGATGGATGCAACGACGGGCGTCGAGGTGGCGCAGCAGCGCCAGATGGTCAACTACCTGATGCGCGTGTCGCAGCGAGGACAGTAATGAAGATCGTGAATGGCAGTCAGGTCGCGGTGTGTTTCACCATCGGCGTGGTGCTCGCCTCGGGCGCCTCCGCGCAGGTGAACCCGTCGGAGGCCGATCAGGTTCGCTCGCGTCAGAAGATTTCGATGATGGAGAGCGTGCTCGAGAGCGCGGTTGCCAACGGCGCCGACAGCTTGATCCGCGCCGTGCGCGCGGTGATGCCGACCGACGCGCTCGTGCTCACCGGCGCGCCGTCGGCGCGCGGATTCCGGCTCGAAGGCTATGGCCTGTTCTTCGACGTCGAGGTGCCGGCGTTCCGTCCGACGATGGCGTATCGGCTGCGGCAGATGGTGGACGACAACGGCCTCGCGGCGGCGGCGGCGGTGAATCAGCTCAAGGCGTACATCGCGACCGTGCAGGATCCGCGTCAGCGCACCAACCTCGCGGCCGCGCTGCGCAGGCTCGAGCTGCAGGTGGGTCCCGTCGGTCCCGCGCCCGCGCAGCAGGACGCGTCAGCGCGCACGATCGCTTCGACCGTGAGCGCACAGTCGGGGGCCATTCCGGCGCCCGCGGCGCCGCAGGTTGATCCTGCGGTGGTCGATGATCCGAACGGCGCGTATACGCGCGAGGTCAGCGCGGCGATCATCGACGCGATGATCGAAAACAGCGGCCCGCTCCCGGTCGGCGACAACGAGTGGCTGACAGTCGCGGCGCGCGACAACATCCGTCCCGATCGCCTGATTCCCGGCGACACCTCGAACATCAGCAGCATCGTGTTCCGCATCAAGGGCTCGGATTTGGCGGCCTTCCGCGCGGGCCGGGTCACGCTCGAGGACACGCGCAAGCGCGTCGAGGCGCAGCAATTCTAGGCGTTAGAATTGACGTATGATGCGTGCTGCGCTTGCGGTGGCCGCCGCGCTGCTGGTCGGCGGCTGTGGCCACAACTTCGACGTCGAGAAAGTCCTGAAAATCACCGACGTCCACACCGGCTGGTACGACGCCGGCATCCAGGACGGCAAGAACAAGCTGGTTCCCAGCATCTCGCTCAAGCTCGAAAACACCTCTGACGAGCAAGTCGAGAGCGTGCAGGTCAATGCCATCTTCCGGCAGATGGGCGACACGCAGGCCTGGGGCGAACACTTCGCGACGGCCATCGACCGCGACGGTCTCCCGGCACACCGGACCACTCCTGGCTATCTCGTGCTGCGGTCGAATCTCGGCTACACGGGCACCGAGTCGCGCCTGCAGATGCTGCAGAACAGCAACTTCATCGACGCCAAGGTTGAAATCTACGGCAAGCACGGCGCGCGCACCTGGCAGAAGCTCGGCGAGTACAAGATCGATCGTCAACTGCTGACGCAGTGACGTCTCCCGCGCTCGAGCGGCGGCTCGGTCCGCTCGATGCGGCCGCCATCATCGTTTCCAACGTCATCGGAGGCGGCATCCTCTTCACGCCGCCACAGGTCGCGTCGCTCGTCCCCGACGCGGCGCTGTTTCTCTCCACATGGGTGGCCGGCGGCGCGCTCGCCTTCGCGGGCGCGATGGCGTACGCGGAGCTCGCGGCGCTGCGGCCGCGCGCGGGCGGCGAGTACGTCTATCTGCGCGAGGCGTTCGGCAACGCCGCCGCGTTCCTCACCGGCTGGACGTCGTTTGTCGCCGGCTTTTCGGGCGCGATCGCGACGAGCGCGGTCGTCATGGTGTTCTACGCCGGCCGCTTTGCGCCGGCGATCGCCAACGCGGCTGCCTGGCTGGTCGTGCCAGTCGTTCCTGGCCGCATCGTGCTGACGCTGTCGCCGCAGACGATCACGGCCGTGGCGATCATCTGGGCGATGGCCCGGCTGCATCGCCGCGGCATCGGTCCCGGCCGCATCGTCGGCAACCTGCTCGCGTCGCTGAAGGTCACCGCCTTCGTGCTGTTCATCGCCATCGGCTTCACGTGGGGGAGCGGCAGCGTCGCGCATCTCTCCGAGCACGCGCCGGTGGCCGCCACAGGCTGGCTGCTCGCGTTGATTCCCGTGATGTTCACCTACTCGGGATGGAACGCCGCTGCGTATGTCGCGGAGGAAATCAGAGAGCCGGTTCGCAATGTGCCGCGGGCGCTTGCGCTCGGCACCGCCGCCGTCATCGTCATCTACGTGCTGATGAACGCCCTCTATCTCGACGTCATTCCGGTGCGCGAGCTCGCGGCGATCGATCGCAGCGTGCTCGACGTCATCGCCGATCGGCTGCTCGGCGGCAGCGCCGGCACCATCATGGGTCTCGTGTCGATCGTCAGCCTGGCGGCGAGCATCAGCGCGATGACCCTCGCCGGGCCGCGCGTCTACTACGCGATGGCGCGCGACGGACTCTTCTTCGCGCGTATCGCGACCGTGCACCCGCGCTACCGGACGCCCTCGTCCGCGATCGTGGCGCAGGCGATCTGGAGCTCGGTGCTCGTGCTCACGGCGACGGCCGGCGCGCTCGTCAACTACACCGGCTTTGCGATCGTGTTGTTCTCAGGAGTTGCCGTGGCGGCGCTGTTCGTGCTGCGGACGCGTGAACCGGACGCCCCGCGTCCGTTCCGCGCCTGCGGATATCCGATTGCGCCGGCGATCTACGCGATCGCGAGCGCCGCTATCCTCGTGAATGGATTGATTCGCGCGCCCGGCCCGACCGGCGCGGGCGCGCTCATTATCGCGGCTGGCCTTCCCGCCTATTTCTTCTTCAAGGCCGGAAGGGCTGCAGCGCGCCGCGATACGTGATCTTCCGCCCTGGCTCGATCCGCACATCGAAGTCGAGGTTCACGAAGCCGGGCGCGACGATCTGAATGTGGTGCGGTCCGCCTTCGAGCCGCAGCGACTGAAAGATGCCGTCGAAGTCGTCCACGCGTCCCGCGAAGTAGCCATCCACATAGACATCCGCGACGCGCGGTGACACGTCGATGCGCAGCTCGCCTGTATCGAAACGATCGAAGAAGTACTGATCGTACCCGTTGTAGTAGCTGCCGGAGTAGGAACCGGGATACCAGGTGTACGGGTCGTAGTAGAAGTAGCCGAGCCCGAACGCGCCGTAGCCATATGGATAGTAGCGGCGCGGATAGTAGTAGTAGTTGTACGTTGGCGGCGCTACGTAGATGTTGCCGCCGCGATAGCGCCCATCGTTGCGGCCGCCATCGCGCGTCGGCGGCGGCGACGCGGGCCTGCTGTCGCGCGGGACTGCCTGCCCGACGGCCGGGTTGTCGCCGCGGTCTCGACGCCCTTCACGATCACGGGCGCGCTGCTCATCAGCCGGCGCGGGTGCGCTCGCAGCTGCCGCCGCGCGAGGTGGCGCGGGGGCCTGACGTGCCGCCGGTGGCGGCGCGGGCGCCGGGGCGGACCGTTCGACCGCCTGCCCTACGACTGGACCGACAGCTTGGCGGCCGCCGTCCTGCGAGCGAACGGTCGCGTGCGGCTTGTCCCCTTCGGCCCGTTCATCCTGCGCATAGAGCGCATGAACTGGCGCAACCGCGGCGAGCGATGCGACGAGGAGGAGAGATTTGGCAGTCATGGCGCTGAATAGTTGAGCAACGATGCTGCCAGCCAGAACCCTTCGGATCCCGGGAAATCCACTGGCCTTTCTACGCGGAAACGGCGCGGCTGTCATCGCGCGGGGTCGCGCCGGCCCCCGGACGTGGCCGCTTTTTGAGGCATACTGGCCGGAGTGATCCACGCGACGACGATCCTGGCGGTCAGGCACCACGACCGCACGGTCATGGCGGGTGACGGGCAGGTTACCTTCGGCAACACCGTCCTGAAGCAGCACGCGAAAAAGATCCGCAGGCTCTACAACGATTCGATTCTCGCCGGCTTCGCGGGCTCTGCCGCGGACTCCTTCGCGCTGTTCTCCCGCTTCGAGGCCAAGCTCGAACAGTATCGCGGCAACCTCGAACGCTCCGCCGTCGAGCTCGCGCGCGACTGGCGCAGCGATCGCCTGCTCCGCCGCCTCGAGGCGATGCTCGTCGTCGCCGACAAGCGCTCGACGTTCGTCTTGTCCGGGACGGGCGATCTCATCGAGCCCGATGATGGCATCGTGGCGGTCGGATCG
>QHWQ01000417.1 GCA_003222635.1 Acidobacteriota bacterium
GTGAGGAGCGCGCGGTAATCGGAGGACGAAGGGACCGCGCCGTTGACGGGCGCGACCTTCGAGATCTGGCTGCGGCTGAATTCGCGCGCGCGCGATCCGCGTCTGGTCAGCAGTCGCTGCGACGCGTAGGTGAGCGTCTCCCCCGCGCCGTAGACGCCGCCATGGTCAGGCGGAATCAATCCGTATCGATCGGCGAGCTTCGCGGCTACGGCGAGGCCGGTTGCGCCTGCAATCCCGCTCAGGCCCGTCATGATCAAGCGGCGCCGGGTAGTGTCCGGCTTCAGCCGGACGTCATGATCGCGGCTCATGCCCGGGCCGACCTGATTACCATCACGAGGTGACCGATCACGAACAGGACGATCGCGTTGGCGATGACGAAATGGATCGTGCGCGCGGATTGCTGGCCCGACAGCGCGGTGACGATGACGGGGAAGACCGACGTCAGCGCGGGCGACATCGCGAAGCCGGTCCAGATCATCAGCGGAAACAACACGAAGATCACGAGGATATAGCTGCGCCGCTGCAGCACGTTGTAGCTGGCCATGCCGCTGCGGAAATGGCGCGTGACCATCCCGCGGCCGACGTACATGACGCCGGTCAGGACGCAGATCCACGCCGCGAGGAAATGCAGGTAGCGGCCCCAGCCGGTCTGGCCGGTCAGGATCATCGGCAGCGGAAGATCGACGAGCGACGGCGTCCCAAGCGTGCCCGTTTCGCCCCAGTACAGACGCGGGTGGGCGAGCAGGATGGCGATGCCGCTGACGACGAGCGCCATGAAGCTCGCGGCGGTCATCCAGTGCGTGACGCGGACCAGTACGGAATGGCGCATCGGCTGACGGTGTCGATTCTACGGCGAATAGTCCCGGTCCGGACTTTCCGTCCCCGTGCTCGCTGATGTCAGGCGGTTCGTTCACGCGTCCGGCGATCTTTACGTCGCGCCAGCCAATCGAGAATCGCCACGATGCCGACGAGCACCGCCACACCGCCGTACATCACCAGTGCCGGCGTTGTTGCCGATTCAATCGCAGCATCACGCTCGAGTAGCAAGCGAGCGCGGTGCCGGCGTTGATCGTAAAGCGTACCTCGCACTAGCATCCCAGGCATGGGCTTCTACGACGAGCGCGTGCTTCCGCGTCTGCTGAACGTGTTCATGAACACGAAAGCGATCAGGGAGCAGCGGACGCAGACGCTCGAGCATGTCAACGGCGACGTGCTCGAGATTGGGTTCGGGTCGGGACTCAACCTGCCGCACTATCCGTCAACGGTGACGAAGATTGTCGGTGTCGATCCGTCGCACACCGCGGCGCAGCTCGCGCGCAAGCGCATCGCGGCGTCGCCGTTCACGGTCGAATTCGTCGGCCTCTCCGCCGAGAAGATTCCCGTGGCGGACGCAAGCTTCGACTCCGTGGTCACCACGTTCACGCTGTGCACGATTCCGGATGTCGGCAACGCGCTGCGGGAGATGCATCGCGCGCTGAAGCCGGGCGGGCACCTGTTCTTCGTCGAACATGGCCACGCGGACGACCCGGCCGTGGAGCGGTGGCAGCAGCGGCTGAACGGCTTTCAGCAGAAGGTGTTCGGTGGCTGCCACCTCGATCGGCGCATCTCGCAGCTGATCGCGGACGCGGGCTTCGAGATCGGGCACGTCCACAACAGTTATCTGAAGGGCGCGCCGAAGTTCGGCGGCTACCTCTATCGCGGCGTCGCGAGACGGCGGCACTGACGCCACGCGCAGCCCGTGCCGCCTGAATCCGAGCTCATCGTCGTGGCGGGGCGCGAGGTGTCGATCTCGAATCCGCACAAGGTGCTGTTCCCGCGCGCGGGGCATACCAAGCTCGACCTCGTTCGCTACTACATCGCGGTGGCGGAGGGCGCGCTGCGCGGCGCCGGTGGGCGGCCCAACGTGCTCGTGCGCTACCCGAACGGCATCGGCGAGGAGTTTTTCTTTCAGAAACGCGCGCCCACGTCGCGTCCCGATTGGATCGACGTCGTCACGTTATCCTTCCCGTCGGGACGTACCGCCGAAGAAATCGTGCCGCGCGACGCCGCCGCGCTGGCGTGGATGGCCAACCTCGCCTGCCTCGAGCTCCATCCGCATCCCGTGCGCGCGGACGATCTCGATCATCCCGACGAACTGCGTGTCGACCTCGATCCCGTTCCAGGCGTCGAGTGGCCGCAGCTGCAGCAGGTCGCGGGCGTCGTGCGTGCAACGCTGGACGACTTCGGGCTCGCCGGATGGCCGAAGACCTCCGGATCGCGCGGCATTCACGTCATCGTTCGACTCGAGCGGAGCTGGACATTCGTCGAGGTGCGCCGCGCGGCGCTCGCGCTCGCGCGCGAGGTGGAGCGTCGAGCGCCGGCGCTGGCCACCAGCAAATGGTGGAAGGAAGAGCGCCACGGCGTGTTCATCGACTACAACCAGAACGCCAAGGATCGCACCGTGGCCTCGGCGTACTCCGTGCGGCCGCAGCCCGATGCGCGCGTCTCCGCACCCGTCACGTGGGACGAGATCGTCATCTGCAATCCCGCCGACTTCACGATGCAGACGATGCCGTCGCGATTCGCGGAGATTGGCGATCCGCACGCGGATATCGATCGGCAGCCATGCTCGCTCGAGCCGCTCCTCGAGCTCGCCGCGCGTCACGAGCGCGAGGGGCTTGGCGATGCGCCGTGGCCGCCGCAATATCGCAAGCAGGCAGGCGAGCCGGCCAGAGTGCAGCCGTCGCGCGCGCGGAAGCGCGTACCGGCGCATCCGCTGATCGAGATTGCGCGGGCATTACGAAAAGACGATGCGCTCGCGGGGCTCGAGCGATGGAAGGGGCGTCATCCCGATGCAGCGGCGCATCTGCAGCCGGCAGACGTGCTCGTCGATGCCATGCGCGGACGATCGTCGACGTGGACGCGCGTGCGGATCAATCTGCAGCACGTCCCCGACGGCGCACGCC
>QHWQ01000158.1 GCA_003222635.1 Acidobacteriota bacterium
TACTCACGCACCATCACCGCGAGCGGCGGTGTGTCGCCGTACTCGTTCTCGATCTCAGCCGGGGCCGTCCCAACGGGTCTGGCGCTCTCGACGGGCGGCGTGCTTTCGGGCTCGCCGACGGCTGCCGCGACGTTCAACTTCACCGTCCAGGCGGCGGATGCGCTTGGCTGCGCCGGCAGCGCCTCGTACTCCGTGCCGATCCTCGCGGCACAGGTCACCGCAACGCCGAACCCGGTTGACTTCGGCGCCGTGCCGAACGGATCGCCCGCGTCGCGCACGGTGACAATCACCAACAACAGCGGCTTCACCGTGACGCTCGGCACGCCGTTCTCGATCACAGGGACCGGCTCGGCGCAGTTCTCCGCCGGTCTGCCCGCCACGGCAACACTGGCGGCTGGTGCATCGACGACCGCGGATGTGACGTTTACGCCGACCTCGTTCGGCGCGAAGACCGCGACGTTGAACATCACCAGCACCGCCGGGGGATCGACGAGCCTGACGTTGAACGGCTCGGGCCTCAACGTCAGCGTCGGCCACACGGTGCTCATCAGCGAGTTCCGCTTCCGTGGGCCGAACGGCGCGAGCGACGAGTTCGTCGAGATCTACAACAACACGGATCTGCCAATCGACATCAGCGGCTACACGCTGCGCGGATCGAACAACGCCGGGACGGTCGGCGTTCGCGCCACGGTTGCTGGGGGTACGATGCTGCCCGCGCACGGCCACCTCCTCTTCACCAACAGCACCGCCACCACGGGTTATTCGGGGTCCGTGCCGGGCAACGCCACCTACACGACGGGGATCACGGATGACGGCGGCGCGGCAATCGCGCGCCCTGACGGCACGCTGCTCGATCAAGTAGGCGTGAGCGTGGGTTCCGCCTACAAGGAAGGGATCACGCTGGCGAGCTTCGGCAGCACGAACGCCGACAAAGGCTACGAGCGCAAACCCGGTGGTGCCGGCGGCAGCACGCAGGATACGGGTGACAACAGCACCGACTTTGTCGTGCGATCGCCGGACGATCCGCAGAATCTCGCGAGCGCGATCGTGCCGCCGCTCTTCACGGTCTCGCCCGACCTGGATGATGCCGGCTCGGTGGCGCTCGGCGCATCGGCAACGAACGCAGATCAGTTCAGCGTGGGCGCGCCCGCGACGAATTCGCTCGGCGCAAGTTCTTCCACGACGGTGGACGTCACGCTCACGCCGTCGACGCTCGGCGCGAAGAGCGCGTTGCTGACGGTGACAAGCCCCACCGGCGGCACACGCACGGTGACTCTGGCGGGCGCGGGTGTCTGTCCCGCGATCGCTGTCATGGCGCCGTTATCGTCAGCCGAATTCGGGGTTGCCTACTCTGATGCGTTCACCGCCAGCGGCGGGTTCGCGCCGTACCTGTTCGGGATGACCAGCGGCCTGTTGCCTGCCGGACTGACGTTTGCGCCCGATGGCCATCTCACGGGCACGCCCTCGTCGCTCGGGACCTTCACTTTCAGCGTCCAGGCGACCGACACCAACGGATGCCAGGGCACGGCCGACGTCACGTTCCACGTCGTCGATACCACGCCGCCGGTGGTGACGGCAGCGGTGACGCCGGCAGGCGTCTGGCCGCCCAACAAGAAGATGGTTGGGGTGATCGTCACAGTGAACGCGCTCGATCTGACGACCACCACCTCGCACATCGTGAGCATCGCCGGCAATGATGGCGCGACGGCCGCCGACTGGACGATCACGGGACCGCTGACCGCGGAGATTCGTGCAGATCGCACAGGAGGCGGCAGCGGACGGACCTACAGGCTGACGATTGAGACCACGGATGCGGGCGGGAACTCGACCACCTCGACCGTCGCCGTGTTCGTGCCCCACGATCAACGGAAGTAACTTCTGGGCCTCCCTCGTTAGATCGAGCTGCTCCCGTCGTTAATTGTGTGCACAGCAACCGCTTGTCTGAGCACCTGTTCCGATATAATCGGCCGCCTCGTTCACAACCGATCAACCGAATCGAGCCTCTTCCGCACGCTGGGGAAGAGGGAAAGGTGCTCCGCGTCCGCATGGCGTACCGGAAACGTCCGCTTCTCGCAAGCGTCTCGGCGGCAGCTGCGAACTGGCGCTCGCGGAAGCACTGGTCTGCCGTGCTCAGACGGGCCAAAGACGCGCCGCCGCTTCCACGCGTCGAGCAGCAGCGCGAACGATGGGGCCGGTTCGAGCTGCGCGGCGTGATCGCGCAGGGGGCGTTTGGCACCGTCTATCGCGCGCTCGATCCGCTGATGAACCGGCTGGTCGCGCTGAAGGTGCTGCACGACGCGAACGATCCGGCGGCCGTCATCGAAGAAGCGCGGACGCTCGCCGCCGTCAACCATCCGAACGTCGTCACCGCCTTCGAAGTGCAGGAAGACGATGGGGTGTTCGCGCTCGCGATGGACTACATCGAAGGTCCGACGGTGGAGCGCTATCTCGAGCAGAACGGGCCGATGGGGTGGCGTGAAGCCGCGCTCATGGGCTTTCACATCTGTCTCGCGCTCGACGCGGTGCACGACGCGCAGGTGCTGCACCGCGATATCAAAGCGCAGAACGTCATCCGGTGCGCCCGCGGCGATCGCTACGTCCTGACCGACTTCGGCGCGGGCGAGCGGAAGGATCTCGGCCGCCCGGGCGCAGGCCGCGTCATCGGCACGGCGGCCTACCTCGCGCCCGAAGTGCTGCTCCGCGGCCAGCCCGCGACGATCGCGTCGGATATTTACAGCCTGGGTGTGCTGCTCTATCACGCCGTCACCAACGACTACCCGGTGCCGGGCAAGACGTTCGTCGAGGTCGAAGCCGCGCACGCGCGCGGACCGATCTCGCTCGCCAAACGGCAGTCGAGTCTTCCGCGCCGCTTCATCCGCGTGGTCGATCGCGCCATCGATCCCGATCCGGCGCGGCGGCAGCGCAGCGCGCTGGAGCTGAAGGACGACCTCGCGGCGGCGATGGCGTCGGACCTCGCGGAGACCGCCGCGGCCAGGTTCCCGCGCGAGGTGATCCCCGAGATCCCGTCGGTCGCCGTGCTCCCGTTCGTCAACTCGGGCTCGGACGAAAACGTCGATCACATCTGCAGCGGCGTCGCGTGGGAAATCATCACCGGACTCGGCAAGCTGCCGGGGCTGCGTGTCGCGCCGCGCGTGTCGTCGTTCGCTCGGCAACACGCCGCCAATCCGGATGCCACCGCCATCTGCGAGGCGCTCAAGGTCGATGCGGTCCTGCAGGGACAGGTCAGAAAAACCGGCACCGCCGTGCGCATCACGGCGCAGCTGGTCAGCGGCGCCCACGGCCAGCAGCTGTGGGCCGACGCCTTCGACGAACAGATGCACCTCGGGGACGTGCAGGAAACCATCGCGCAGCGCGTCGTGCGCGGCATGAAGGTACGGCTCGGCGATCTCGCGGGCACGCGTCTGACACGGCAGCACACCGACAACCGGCGCGCCTACAACTTCTACCTGCGCGGACGCCACAGCTGGGCGAAGCGCTACGACGGTGGATTCGTCGATGCGCTGCAGCAGTTCGAGGAGGCCATCAAGGAGGACGCGGCGTATGCGCACGCGCACGCCGGACTGGCCGATACCTACGCGTTCATCGGCTTCTACTCCATCGGCAAGCCGCGCGACGCCTTCGCGAAGGCGCGCATCGCCGCGGACCGCGCGCTCGCGCTCGATCACTACCTGCCCCAGGCGTACACCTCGCGCGGCCTCGTCAAACTGGGCAACGACTGGGATTTCGACGAAGCCGCGCTCGATTTCCTCAAGGCGATCGAGCTCGACAAGTCGCAGGAAAATCCGCTGGCGCGCATCTACCTCTCGTGGACCTACGTCCTCGACGGCAAGCACGACGAAGACGATGCGCTGCGCGAGGCGCAGCTGGCGAAGGACGCCGAGCCGGATTCGCCGCTCGTCAACGCCGGCGCCGGCCACACGGTCTTTATCATCGGCCGCGACTACAACCTCGCCATCAAGCACTGCGACGATGCCCTGCACTTCGACGAAGGCTGCCTCGTCGCGAAGTACGTGAAGGCGGCGTGCCTCGCGAAGATGGGTCGCCTCGGCGACGCCATCCACTTGATGGAGGAGGTCGTGGCCCAGGAGTCAGTGCGTGCACCGTTCTACCTGGCGATTCTCGGCAACCTGTACGGACGCGCGGGACGCGCCGCCGATGCGCGAGGGCGCGTCGCCGTTCACCTACTACTCGCCGCTCATCGACAACATGAAGGCCGATCCCCGGCACGAACGCGACATGACCCAGATGGGCTGGCGCAGATAGGGCGTCCCCATGGCGCGACACGTCTTCACCATCGTCACGGCGATCGCGAAGGGCGGCAGGCCGGGGCTCGAAAGGGTCCTCGCCGGGATTCAGAACGGGCTCGATGCCAACAACGTCATCGTGTTCCGCCGCTTCCCCGAGGTGCACTTCGCGAGCTTCATCATCTTTGACAACCGGCTGGTGTTCGAAAACAGCGTCAGCGGCTCGCGCGACGAGTACCTGCAGGCGCTTGCGGCCAACGCCGGCCTCGACGAGATCTATCAATACTGCGAGGACTATCCGCCGCAGCCGAAGACGCAACAGCGATTGGATTACCTGCGCAAGTACTACCGCAGGCCGAACCTGAAGCACGTCAGCACACCGTATCGCACGGCCACGTCGATCAAGGAAGACGAGGAGATGGTGCGCCGGCAGCTCGAGCCGCTGGCGTTGCTGCGGCCATCGGCGCTGCCCGATCCCCGTGCGCAGGTGCCGGCGATTCGTGACAGCTGGAACTGGGAAATCGTCAAGCCGTATGTGTCGATCGCCGGGTTCCTGGCGTTGCTCCTGGGGATCGCCTACGTCTGGGCGCTGGTGCACCGGCCGTGGCTCAGGTGGGACAACGCCGTGCTCGCCGCGGACATCGGTCTTCCCCTCGTCCTCGGAGGATTGTTCCTGCTCAAGATGTGGCGGACCACACCGCGGCCGTTTCGCGTGCGAGCGTTCACCGCCATGACGCGCGCCGTCGCCGTGGCCGTATCGCTCGGCCTCACCTGGTATGCCGGCACGGCGCACTGGATCGGCGCGCTGGTACTGCTCGCGATCGCCGCGGCGATGAGCCTGTCGCTTGTCAGCACCGTGGCGGGCTGGAAGCGCGAGCAGGTCGCCGCGTTGCGCCAAGCGGTATCGGCAGTCCAGGCGGTGGACCGCTGGAATGATCTGCAGAACGAGCACGCGAAGAGATCGACGCGTCCCTATGATCCCGAACGCGGGTCCTGGTCGGAGCACCTCTGGAACTGGCGATACTGGGTTCTGTTTCCGGCGCTGACGACCGCGCTGGTGGCGGCGTCACAACGGTATCAGTTCTACGACCGTTTGCAGTGGGGACTGCTCGTTGCGTTCGCCGTCGAAGCGTGGTGGCTGACGATTCTGGTCGGCTGGCCGCCGTACTCGATCTGGAGCCGCACACGGGCGTCATTCATCTTCGCCGCGATCGCGGCCGCGTGGTTCGTGCTGGAGTCGCTGAGGATCCTCACGCTGCAGTACCCCTTCATCTACGCCATCCTGCTGCTGGGCGCGGGGCTCGGCCTGCAGGCAGTCACGCTGCCGGCCCCGGACGTCGACGTCGCGCCACCGAACAACGACGAGCAGGACACGATCCATGAGGTCATGAAGCAGGAAGATCACGGCGTGCAGAACCACATGGCGCTCGCCGCCTCCGTCGGCACCTCGTTCGTCCGCACCATCAGCCTGCGGATTTTTCTGTGGACCCTCGACCGCATCTTCTATCGCGCGCTGCTGCCGGATGTCTGGCGCGGAAAATTGTTCGGCATCCCCACCGTGCACAGCGCGCAGTGGGTGCTGCTCGACGACGGCCGCTTCCTGTTTCTCTCCAACTACGATCACAGCTTCACCACGTACCTGAACGACTTCGGGACGCAGATTCCTGCCGGCATCCAGAAAATCTGGGGCACCTGCGCAGGCAATCCGGGAATGCAGGACGTCGAGCGATTCAAGCTGTTCGTGCGCAAGGCGATGGTGCCGCATCAGGTGTGGTACCGCGCCTACGAGGACGTCAGCCTGCGGCAGATCTGGAACAACGAACAGATCCGCGGCAATCTCGCGGTCGACGACGGCGACGAGATGCAGATGCTTGCGACGCTGCGCCGGTTTGGCGGCGCGCCGAAACTTGTACCGGGGATCACCCATGCCGCCGCCCAGTGAACTGCTGCCCGAGTGGTACGACATGCAGGGGCTGATCCTCAGCGCCTACGATCGTCTCCCTGAATCGGCGTACCTGCTGTTTCGCATCGCGCCGGGCCGCGAGATGGACGCACAGCACTGGATGCGGGAGAACCTTCTGCCGCACGTCACGCCGGTGGAGAAGAGCGCGCGGCGCGCCGGCGACGTCACCCTGAACATCGCGTTCACGTTTACAGGACTGGACAAGTTCGCCGCGTTGAGCGGGCAACGGCCGGTCGGCTTCAGCGCCGCCTTCAGTGAAGGCATCGACGGAAACGAACACCGATGCCGCATCCTCGGCGACGTCGATGGCGCGGATTCGACCACCTGGAGGTGGGGCGGTCATCCCCATCCCGTCGATGTGCTCGTCATGGTGTTTGCCCCCGACGCGGCGAGGCTGGGGCAATGGATTGCGGCGATCGACGGGTCGTTCGGCTCGATCGGCGTCCGTCGAGCGATCGTCGGCGTCAACCGGCGCGACATGAAGCTGCCGGGAAGCCCCGAAGGGCGCGAGCACTTCGGCTTCGTGGACGGCGTCTCGCAGCCGATGCTCGCCGGCACCGACGCCGCGGAACGGTTTCCGGAGTCGAGACATCTGACCGCGCTCGGCGAGTTCGTGCTCGGGTATCCCAATGCCGCGGACATTACTCCTCAGGTGCCATTGCTGACGCGATGCGCGTCGTTCGGGCGCAACGGTTCGTACCTGGTCCTGCGTCAACTCGAGCAGGATTACGCCGGCTTCTGGAAGTACTTCCATCAGCAGGCGCAGGGGGACGCGTCGCTCGGCGAGCATCTCGCGGAAAAAGTCATCGGGCGGCGGCTCGACGGCAAGCCGCTCGTGCCGATGACGGGCCCCACCGACAACGAGTTCGGGTTCGCCGAGGACGCGCACGGCTACGGCTGCCCGATGGGCTCGCATATACGCCGCGCGAACCCGCGCGATTCCTTCGACGACACCAACGAGCCGGCGAAGGCCGCGATCTCCGCCAACATTCATCGGCTGCTGCGGCGCGGCCGCCCCTATGGCGCTCCGTACTGGAAGGACCCGACGGCGGCCGAACGCGGTCTGGTGTTTGTTTGCCTCAACGCCAGCATCGAGCAGCAGTTCGAGTTCATCCAGCAGAACTGGGTGAACAGCGCGGAGTTCCTCGGCGTCGCGGGCGAATGCGATCCGCTGATCGGCACGCGCGGCGTCACGGGCGGCCGGCGCAACTGTTTCACGATTCCGGCGCTGCCGCTCCCGGCGCGCATCGATACGCTTCCGTCGTTTGTCCGGGTGCGCGGCGGCGAGTATTTCTTCCTGCCTGGCCTGGCAGCGCTCGAGGAGTTGGCGGGATGATCGTGCGCGACGAACCGGCCGTTCCGCCGGAGCTCACCGAGGTGATCGCCGAAACGCGACGGCAGATCGAAGCCGAGCACACGCCGCCGCGCCTCCACCGTGACGCGCATCCGAAGATGCATGGCTGCGTGCAGGCGAGGCTCACGCTGCACCCCGACTGTCCGGACACCCTGCAGCAAGGCGTCTTCGCATCGGTTCCGGACACCGGTTACAAGGCATGGGTTCGCTATTCGAACGCGTTCCGCATTCAACACGACCTCGAGATTGAAACGCGCGGCATGGCGGTGAAGCTGCTCGACGTCACCGGCACGCCGCTGCCGGAGGCCGAGAGGATCGAGGTCCGCGACACTCCGTCTTACACGCAGGATTTTCTCTTCGCGACGCACGATGCGTTCTTCCTGCCGAACCCGAGCGAGTATCTCGACTTCCTGAAATGCGTGCGCAGGGCGTCGAGCGGCACCTTCGCGTTCTACCGGGATCGGTTTCCGCGTCTCTGGAGCGGCTTCGTCGCGCTGGTCGTCAGCCAGGTCAAAGGCGCGACGCCGAACCCGCTGTCACTCACCTACTTCAGCCAGACGCCGTACAGGCTTGGCGGCAACATCGTGAAGCTGCGGATGCGGCCCGCGGATCCGCCGCGGCTGCGCTGGTACCTGCGTCCGGGTTTCCTGCTCATCCTGCTGCTCGCCAACATCGTCTTTTTCGTGCTCGAGCCGATCACGAAACGCGGCAAGGCCTGGGCGGAGCGGTTTTGCGATTACCACTTCGTGAACCGCGACTTCCTGCGCCTGGCGATGATCGACACGCTGGCGGTGCGCGACATGACCTTCGTGCTCGAAGCGCAGGAGTGGAACACGATCGGCGACGCGGATCTCAACAATGCGTGCCTGCGGTGGGACGAGTCGGCGCACCCATTCAAGCCCGTGGCGACGCTCCGCATCCCGTCGCAGACGTTCTGGCCGCAATCGGGGCTGCCGAGGAAGATGTTCGAGGCGACGAGCGATCTCGTCAGCCTCGGCGAGAACATGTCCTTCAATCCGTGGCATGGCCTCATCGATCACGAGCCGCTCGGCAGCATCAACACCGCGCGCCGGTGGGTCTACCGCGACATCGCCCGGTTCCGCCGCGACGCCAACCACATTGACGCGGCGGCGATGCCCGGCGTCCAGCATCGATCGTGGGACAGGCTCCAGCCGTACATTCAGTCGGGAAACGTCACATGAGGATTCCGAACCGCTTCACGCCGGATCAGCAACCGACCAGGGGCATCGCGCTCTGCCTCTCCGGCGGGGGCTTTCGCGCGGCGCTCTTCCATCTCGGCGCGCTGCGCCGCCTGAACGAGCTCGGTATCCTGCATCGAGTCGACACGATTACCTCCATATCCGGAGGCTCGACGATCGCCGCGTTCCTCGCCTATCGAGAGATGATCTGGAACAAGCCGGGCGGATGCACCACGGACGAATGGGAACGGGAAATCTCCGCGCCGTTCCGGAAGTTCACGTCGCGAAACTTCAGCACGCCGTCGGTGCTCTGGGGGTACCTGCGGCCGTGGAGCAATGCCGGCCTGAACTCCTTCGCGCGCGCGTGCACGAGAGAGCTGTACCCGACCGATCAGCCGCTGCCGCACACGCCGAACTTCCAGTTCTGCGCGACCGAGCTCGTCAACGGCGTACCGTGTGTGTTCGACCGGACGAACATCGGCGGTCCGGACGTGGAAACCGTGGGCAAGGCGGTGGCGATCTCGTCCGCGTTTCCGCTCATCTTCTGGCCGTACCGCCGGAATCGGCCGTTCGCCAGGTTCGTCGACGGCGGCGTCGCCGACAACCGCGGCATCGAGCCGGTCTGGCGCACGCACGATACGCTGCTCGTCTCCGACGAGCAGCGGGATGGCACGTTCTGGAGCGTCGGCGGCGCTGCCGACAACTACCCCCACGACCCGGTCGTTCATCCCACCGGCTACGCGGCGGACGTGGCGCTGCAGTGCATCGCACCCATCCGCCTCAAGTACGACGCCTTCACCGACGCGGAAGCCGCCATCCTCGAGAACCACGGATACACGCTTGCCGATATGGCCGTTCGGACGCACGCGAGGCAGCTCCTGCCGCCACACCCGCAGCCGCTGGGCGTGCCGCGCCCGCACTGGCTCGACAATCGTCTCGCGCGCGAGGCGCTGCGCAACAGCGACAGCAGCTCGCTCGGCGGCCACGGCTGGATTCGCGCGTGCATGCGCGCGATCTGGCGCAATGTGAGCGGGCAGACAGGCGGCGACGCGTCGAGGATCACGTCGCCACCGCCCGTGACGGGCGCCGCGGTCAGAACGTCAGACGAAAACCAACCTGAGCGGTCCGGTTCTGCCCGGACGTAGCCTGCAGGTATTGGGGGCTCGTCTCAACGGTCGTGATCGTCCAGTTCGGCGAGTTGCACACGAATCGAGTTACGCGGCGCCGTTCACGGAGTCGTGTCTTCGGTGTCTGTGAGGGCGGGCGCGGGAAGGGAGTCTTCCGGTGGATCGGGGATGTACAGCGGCGTTGGCATCACCGGCGGCGCGGGGCTTTCAACGTTCGGCGAGGTCACGGGCTGCGCCACGAGGATGTTGACCGCGATCGACAGGCCCAGGCCCGCCCCGCCGAGAATCACGAGCAGCAGGACGACAATCTTCAGGCGGCGCAGCCAGACGTGCTGCAGCATCTCCATGTGCGTCATCGGCACCGCGGTTCCCTTGCGGCCGCGGCGCGTCGGCGGCGGCGCGATCGGCAGCGGGTGCACCGCGCCGATCTCTACGGGATCGGTTTCGGCGGCCTTCTTGACCGTCGCGTCGATCTTCGCGAACCACTCCTCCGTGCTGGGTTCAGAAGGTTCAGGGGGTGTAGTGGGTGCAGAGGGTTCCTTAGGTTCGACGACGGGAGCCGGTTCGTCCGCGCGCGTCGGAACCAGCGGTTCCGTTTCCGCGATGGCGAGCGCAACGGTTGGCCTGTCGATCACGGCGAGGCGGCGCTGATGCCCGTGATGCAGCGCGCGGTCGCAGAGTCGATTGATCAGCCGCGGCACGCCGTGCGAGGCGTCGTACACCGCATCGATCGCGTCGCGCGAGA
The DNA here is from genome assembly GCA_003222635.1 of Acidobacteriota bacterium. Classification (GTDB taxonomy): domain Bacteria; phylum Acidobacteriota; class Vicinamibacteria; order Vicinamibacterales; family UBA2999; genus Gp6-AA40. Next base: position 10,654 of record QHWQ01000158.1, read on the forward strand.
AGCGCACACGATCCGGTGTGCCGCCTGCCACATGCAGCCGATGCGCGAGGTAGCCGTCGACACCGTCGCGATCGAGCGGCTCGAGCCGGCAGTGCAGCGACACGCGGTGCGCCACCTGGCGCATCTCGGGCAGACGCAGCTTGTCGCGCAGCTCGAGCTGCCCGACGAGGACCACCTGCAGCATCCGCTCGCGGCCGTCGGAATCCGACAGGATGCGGATCTCCTCGAGCAGCGGCAGCGACAGGTTCTGCGCTTCGTCGATGAACATCACCGCGAACGCCTGCAGCGGCGACAGCGTGCCGAGGAATTCGTAGAGCAGATAACTGAGCTCGGTGCGCGACGCGCCGCGCAGCCGGCCCGTCGCCAGATCCTCCGCCGAGACGACGCCGAAGTCGACGAGGACGACCTTCAGCAGATCCTCGCGCGTGGCGAACGGATCCGGGACGAACGCGCTGAACGTCTTCCGATCCAGATTCTGCAGCACGGTCCGGCAGAGCGTCGTCTTGCCGGTCCCGATGTCGCCGCTCAGCACGCTCAGGCTCTCGCGGCGGCGGATGCCGGAGAGCAGATCGTCAAACGCCGCGGCGTGCGAGCCCCAGGGGGTTTCCATTGCCATGGTTATCCGGCGAGAGACATGCGCACGATGAGTGCCAGTGCAGGCCTGTGCGGCCTCGTGCAGTCAGCGCTCCGCCAGTCTCGCCTTCCCCGAACACGACAGAACACTCGTTTCAGTACTGAAATAGTGCCGGGCGGATCAGACACGGTTGCGGCGATCGCGTCCGCTGCGCCGCTCGGTCTTGCGCCGCTCGACGCCTGCGGGCGCACCGATGTTCACGCGCCGGCGATCGGTACGGCGCCGTTCGGCGCCGGTTCGCTTCTCGCGCATCATCACCGAGGAACGCGCGGCCTCGCTCAGCTCGCGCTGCTGGCGGAGAGCGCGGCGCGCCGGCTCCAGCACTTCGAGCAGTCCCTGATACACGGCTGCCGCTTTCATGTCGCCCGGCGACTGCGACACGATATCGCGAAGATACTGCGCCGCCGCCAGGACGTTGGCGCGCTGCCAGCCCGACATCGGCGTGTTGGAACCCACACCCATCGCTAGTAAGTCTCCTCGACTGACTGTATCGGCCGCTGCGGAACAGGAGTTTATCGGAGGGCGGTGTTCGTAACTGGCGACGGCGTGATCGATTCGCCCGGCCCGAGCGACGCCAGGTACGCGGTGATCGCCACGATGTCTTCTTCGGTGAGGTGCGCGACGACGGGCCGCATCATCGGCGCCTGCGCGCCGTTGCGCGTCCCCTGCTGGAAGTCGTAGAGCTGCCGAGCCAGATAACTGGGCGAGCGGTTCGCGAGCGGAGGCACGTCGTCTTTCCCCATCAGATCCTTGCCGTGGCATCCGGCGCACGCGGTCGTCTTCCCCTGCACGACCTGATTGCCAAGGGTCAGCAAGCCACCCGTCGTCACCAGATCGCGTCCGCGCGCGATGCTGCCGACCGGCACATACGCGACAAACCCCGAGTGCGGATTGCGCAGCTCCTCCGCCTGCACGTTGTCGGCGGGCATCTCGATGATGCGACCGGCAATCGGCTCGGTGCGTTCGCTTGCGATGGAGACGAACAGCTGACCCTGAATGTGCGTCTTCGGGACGAGCTCGGTTTCGACGACGCGCACCCAGCGCGTGTTCCACTTCACCGCGGAGAAATACGCGGCGGCCTGATGAATCTCCTCGTCGGTCATCGACATCGCGAGGCTGATCATCGTCGGCGTGTTCGCCTTGCGCCAGTCGGCGCTGCGGCGGAAACCGAGACGGAAATCCTGCAGCTGACGAACGATGTAGGCGTACGGCAGGCCGCCTGGCTGCGCGTTCTCCGGACGTCCCTTGCCGTTCGGCAGGTGACACGAGCCGCAGCCGCGCGAGGTATCGGCCAGCTTCTTCGGACCGTGCGCGATGACGTCGGGCATCGGCGACGGATGATCGCCGGGGAACCAGTCGATGACGTTGTGGCCGTCGCGGATGTCGAGGAGCGAGTAGCTCGCGCCCGATCCCTCGACGCGGCGCGGGCGCAGCTGATCGTCGCGATCTTCGTTTGGGCGGATGGCGCGGGCCGGCGGGTTCTGCGGCGGCGCCGCTTTGTCATCCCACGCGGGCGGCGTGGGGAAACCGTAGGCCCAGATGGGCTCTTTGGCGCCCTGGCCCTGGACGTATATCGTTGCGGCCGCCACGGCCGCGAGCGTGAGAACGACGCGCGCCAGGCGCCTGTTCACGGGGCCGTTATACACCTGCGGGGCACACCCGATCAATGGCGGATGTATGCTCTTGCCCATGAAAAGAACATTCGTGCTTGCCGCAATTCTCGGCTTCGGTGCGCTATCGATGGCCGCCTCCGCGTTTCAGGCGCCGGGCGGTGGACGTCAGGGCGGACCGAATGTCGCGCAGATCGAGAAGGTGAAGGACAACCTCTACATGATCACTGGCGGAGGCGGGAACACGGCCGCCTTCATCACCGACGGCGGCGTCGTCATCGTCGATACGAAGCTCGCCAACTGGGGACAGGCGATCCTCGACAAGGTGCGCACGGTCAGCGACAAGCCCGTCTCGATGATCATCAACACGCACACGCATCCCGATCACACGGGCAGCAACGAGTTCTTCGGTCCGAGCGTCGATATCGTCGCCCATGAAAACACGAAGATGTACATGCAGAACATGGACGCCTTCAAGGGCGCGGGCGCGCGCTTCCTGCCGAAGCGCACGTTCAAGGACACGATGAAGATCGGCAGCGGCAAGGACGAGATCGATCTCTATTACTTCGGCCGCGCGCACACGGGCGGCGACGCGTGGGTGCTGTTCAAGACGCCGCGCGTCGTCCACGCCGGCGACGCGTTCGCGGGCAAGGCCATTCCGCTCGTGGATACCGGCAACGGCGGAAGCATGGTCGACTACGGCAAGACGCTCGCGAAGGCGTTCGGTGGGCTGAAGGACTACGACACGATCATCACGGGCCACAGCACGCTGATGAAGCCCGCGGACCTGAAGGAGTACGCCGACTTCAACAACGACTTCGTCGCGTGGGTGCAGTCCGAGATGAAGGCGGGCAAGACCGCCGACCAGGCAGCGGGCGAGTACAAGATCCCCGAGAAGTACAAAGGCTACGGGATGGGAGGTGATCTCTTCGGCGGCTTCAAGGGACGCGTGAGCACCGCCTACGCGGAGCTCGGAAAGAAATAGCGTTAGGAGGCGGGTGGCAGGGGGCAGTGGGCAGCAGGTGGCAGCACCCCACTGCCACCTGCCCCCAGCCACCTGCCACCTAATTCGTCGTCGGCGACGCTGTCGCTGGTAACCGGAACGCCACGATCTCTCCGGGCACGCCTGCCCCACCAACCGCAACGACGATGTACTGACGGCCGTTGAACATGTAGGTCATCGGCGATCCGGTCTGGTGTGCGGGCATCAACACCGCGCCCGCGTCCTTGCCCGTCGCCTTGTCGTACGCGCGCAGCAGCGCGCCGCGCGGATGACCGTTGGTCGTCTCCACCGCTTCACCAGCGATCAGCAGCGTCTTCGTCACGAGCGTGCCGATGATCCCTGCCTGACCGGTGCGCGGAATGGTCGCGCCCTTCAGCGCCGGGTGATTCCTGACGTTGTCCGGCGTATCGCCGTGCGCGATCTGCCAGAGGATCTCACCCTTGTCCAGGCTGATCGCGCTGATGCTGCCGTAGGGTGGCTTCACGATCGGCAGGCCCTGCACCGTAATCGCGGGACCACCTTCGCCGCCGCCGGCCCCCGCCTGCGCGCCTTCCGATCCCGCCACCTGCGCGCCATGCGCCACGATCACAGGAGGCCGCGGCGCGCCGCCCATCGGCGTCGCCATGCGCGCACCGGTGATGGCGTTGCCAGACACGTAATTCATGTCGTACACCTTCGGGTCGTCCGGCTTGACCATGCCGAGCGACGCGGGGTTGCGGCGTGAATACACGTACATGATGTGGGTATCGGGATCGTACGAGCCGCCTGCCCACACCGTGCCGCCGCCGTTGATCGCCAGGCTCAACGTGCCGAGCGGTCCGTCAACCTTGCTGACGGTCGGAGGCGTGAAGATGGGACCGATCTTGTACTTGGAGACGATGCGCTCGCCTTCGGCGTGCAGCTCGGGCGTGAAGTCGATGATGTAGTCCTTCGCGAAGCCGTTCCAGTCGTACGCGAACGGCTTGCCGTGCGAGTCGAGCGGAACCGGTTGCGTCGGCGCATACCACTCGCCCGGCACATCACCCTTTTCAACCGCGCGCTCCTCGATCGGCCAGATCGGTTTGCCCGTCTGACGATCGAACACATAGAGCATCGCCTGCTTGGTTGGCTGCGCGAGCGCTTTGATCGTGCGTCCGTTGACGGTGATGTCCGCGAGAATCGGCGCGCACGGGATGTCGAAGTCCCAGATGCCGTGGTGCACGAGCTGATAGTGCCACTTGCGTTCGCCCGTCTTCAGATCGAGCGCGACGACGCTTTCGCCGAACAGGTTGTTGCCGGGGCGATGGCCGCCGTAATAGTCGCCGGTCGACATCTCGACAGGCAGATAGACCATGCCGAGCTGCTCGTCGATCGAGATCTGGCCCCACACGCCGGTGTTGCCGGTATACGTCCACGAGTTGTTCTCCCACGTGTCGTTGCCGACTTCGCCGCGCTGCGGGATCGTGTGGAAGATCCAGAGCCGCTTGCCGGTCTTCACGTCGAAGCCGCGGACGTATCCCTTCTCGTTCTTCATCCCCTTGGGAGGGGCGCTGCCGCTCATGTGCGCGGCGCCGACGATGATGGTGTCTCCGGCGATGACGGGCGCTGCGTGGAGTCCGACTTCGCCGGTGACCAGATCCATCTGCTGATCGTCTTCGAGCTTGAGGTCGACGATCCCGTCTTTCCCGAAGTTCGGGATCCGCTGTCCGGTCTTCGCGTTCAGCGCGATCAGCTGATAGCCGGGGGTGACGTAGAGGATGCGTTCCTCGCGGCCGTCGGTCCAGTACGAAAGGCCGCGGCCCGAGAGCTGACGCGGCGCGGCTTCACCGCGCGGCCCCTCGAATTCCTTGTGCACCCACAGCAGCTCGCCGGTCGCGGCATCGAGCGCGACGACGGCGCGGCGCGTGCCCCCAACGGAATAGACCACACCCTTCGCCATCAGCGGCGTCGACTCGAGATTGAACTCGGGCCGCGGACCGAGGTTCTCGGTCTTGAACCGCCACGCGATCTCCAGCTTGCTGAAGTTGCCTGGGTTGATCTGATCGAGCGGCGCATACCGCGTGTTCGCGAGATCGCCGCCATAGGTCGTCCACTCGCCGCTCTTCGCGCCGACCTGGCCGGCAACCGGTAAGTTCGCCCAGACGATGAATGCGCCGAGCGTGACCAGACCCAGGCACCACCGACGAACCGTTGCTTTCATGGTTCCTCCGTGTAAATGAAACCGGGTTTCGCGCCAGCTGCGATGCGAAACCCGGTTTCTTCGCTGCTGGCGAGCTTATACACCATCGGGCCGGGAATAGGGAACTGTCTGCGGTTCCGTGCAGTATCATCGCCGCACCCCGGGGACCTCGTTGCAGACATCGACGAAGGAGGCCGTGATGCGCCGGCTTGGCTGTATCGGCTCGATCGCGATCGCGTTGTGGGCGTCCGCGGGGGTGCTGGATGCTCAGCACGGCACCACCGGCGGTCAGTGGCGGACCTACAACGGCGACTCCGGCAGCACGAAATACGCGCCGCTCGATCAGATCAACAAGAACAACGTCACGACACTTCGCATCCTCTGGCGTCGCCCTGCCGTGGATCCCACATTGACCGCGAAGGATCCAAAGCTTCGAATTCCGCCGAATTTCCGGGCGACGCCGCTCATGGTCAACGGGCTGTTGTACGCACCGAACGGAGTGGGCCTCGCCGAGGCGTTCAATCCCGCGACCGGAAAGACCGTCTGGGTGCAGGAGCCGGTCGCGCCGAACGAGCTCGAAGGCGACAGCACTCGCGGCGTGGCGTACTGGACCGACGGCCGCGATGAGCGGATTCTCGTGCAGCGGGGCGAGTACCTGTACGCGGTGAACGCCAAAACCGGCAAGGGGTACCCCGACTTCGGTGAGCGCGGGCGCATCAATCTCACCCATGGCCTCGGCCCGCTGATGACGAAGTTCTACTGGACCGGAGCGCCATTCGTCATTCGCGACGTGGTGATCATCGGCGCATCGATGACCGATTCTCCGGGCAGCAAGGATCAACCGCGCGGGGATGTTCGCGCATTCGACGTGCGCACCGGCGCGTTGCGGTGGCAGTTCCACACCATTCCTCAGGCGGGAGAATTCGGCAACGAGACGTGGGAGAACGAGTCGTGGAAGTACTCCGGCGAGGCGCCGGTGTGGGCGCTCTTCAGCGCCGACGAAGATCTGGGCTACGTCTACATGCCCGTGACGTCGCCAACCAGCGACATGTACGGCGGCCATCGGCTCGGGAACAACCTGTTCGGACAGAGCCTCGTCTGCGTCAAGGCCGATACCGGCGAGCGCGTCTGGCATTTTCAGCTGACGCATCACGATCTCTGGGACTTCGATCCGCCGGCGGCGCCGATGCTCGCCGACATTCGCGTCGACGGCCGGCCGATCAAGGCCGTCGTCCAGGTGACCAAGCAGGGATTCGCGTACGTCTTCGACCGTGTCACCGGAAAGCCCGTGTGGCCAATCGAGGAGCGGCCGGTTCCACAGTCGTCGACCCCGGGCGAGCGCACGTCGCCGACGCAGCCGTTCCCGACCAAGCCGCCGCCATTCGATCGCCAGGGATCGACGGCCGACAACCTGATCGACTTCACGCCGCAGCTTCGTCAGGAAGCGCTCGACATCGTCAAGCAGTACGTCACGGGTCCGCTGTTCACTCCGCCGTCGATTCGAGGCAGCGGCCCGAACCAGACGAAGGGCACGATCCAGCTGCCGGGTTCGGTTGGTGGCGCGGACTGGCAGGGCGCCGCGTTCGATCCCGAGAGCGGCTTGATGTACGTCCCCTCCATCACGACGCCGTTCGTCGCGGATCTTCTGCCGGGCGACCCGGCCAAGACGAATCTCAGGTTCACGCGCGGAACCCGCGAATGGGTTGGCGGTCCGCGAGGACTGCCGCTCTTCAAACCGCCCTACGGTCGGATTACCGCCATCGATCTCAATCGCGGCGAGCATCGGTGGATGGTGGCGAA
>QHWQ01000418.1 GCA_003222635.1 Acidobacteriota bacterium
GCAGCACGTTCTCGGCGAGCACGACGGCGCCATCGACAAGGATTCCAAAGTCGACCGCCCCCATCGAGATCAGATTCGCCGGCAGGTGAATCAGCGTGAGGCCGATGAACGCCGTCAGCAGCGCGAGCGGAATCACCGACGCCACGATCAGCGAGCACTTGAAGCTGCGAAGGAACAGCCAGACGACCGCGATGACGAGCAAGGCGCCGAACAGCAGGTTGTGATGGACGGTTGCGAGCGTGTGCTCGACGAGCGTCGTCCGGTCGTAGAACGGCTCGATGCGCATCCCCTTCGGCAGGATGTTGGCGTTGAGGTCGTCGACCTTCTCGTGCACGCCGTCGAGCACGCGGCTGGGGTTCTCGCCGCGGCGCATCAGCACGAACCCTTCGGCGACGTTGTTGTTCAGGTCGTAGCCGACGGTGCCCAGCCGCGGCATGTGCGACAGCGTCACGCGCGAGACGTCACCGATCGTGACCGGCGTCCCTTTCTCGCTCTTCAGCACGACCGCCTGCACGTCGTGCGGGTTCAGCAGATAGCCGACGCCGCGAACCGTCAGCTGCTGATCGCCGTGCACCAGAAAGCCGCCGCCGACGTTGCGATTCGATCGCGCGAGCGCCGTGGTGACGTCCGTCGGCGTGAGGTCGTGTGCGAGCAGGCGAGAGGGATCCACCTCGACGTGGATCTCTTTGAGATACCCGCCGAACGTCACGACGTCCGCAACGCCGGGCACCTGCCGCAGAATGCGCGACATCGTCCATTCGAGCTCCGACCGCATCTCTTCGTCCGTGTGCCGGTCGCTGACGACGTGGAACTGATAGACCTCCCCGAGCGGCGTGTCGTCCGGGGCGAGCTTCAACTCCACACCCTCGGGAAGGTCGGCCGTCTGCATCTTCTCCGTGACGATCGCCCTCGACCTGAACGGATCCGCATCGTCATCGAAGGTGAGCGTGACGAGCGAGAGGCCGAAGAGGCTTTCGCTGCGCATCAGGACCATCTGCGGCGTGCCGTTCAGCACGCGCTCGATCGGCACGGTCACCTGACGTTCGATCTCTTCGGGCGCCAGTCCGGGCAGCTGCGCGATGACTTGCACCTGCAGGTTCGTCACGTCAGGAAACGCTTCGACGGGAAGATCGAGGTACGCCTTGACGCCGTAGGCGGCGATGGCGGCGGTGAGCGCCAGCACGGGCAGGCGTTTTCTGACGCAGAACTCAATGAGGCGGCGGAGCACGAAGGGGACCCTCTGGTGTGGTTACAACAACTGGTCGGCGGATCCGTCGAGCAGCAGCGCGCCGCGGACGACGACCTTGTCTCCTGGTGAGATGCCGGACACGATGCGCACGCGCCCATCCTCGGCGTGCTGCGCGACCACGACCGGCCGGCGAATGAAGGTGAGCGGATCTTGCTCGACGTAGACGAACGATTCCTTGCCGTCCTTGATGAGAATCGCCTCGGTCGGCAGGCTCAGGTCGCGGGCGACACCCTCGATCTGCACGCGCCCGAACATGCCGGGGCGCAGCGCGACCGGCGCGTGTTCCACCGCGATGCGCACCGGCGCCGTGCGCAGGCCGGTTGCGACGACGGTGCCGATCGAGGAGACGTGGCCATCGAACGAGCCGTTGAGCGACGAGAGCTGGACGTGTGCGCGCGCGGCCTCGCGCACCAGCGGAAGATCGCGCTCGAAGACGTCGGCGACGATCAGCAGCGCCGACGGATCGCCCACCTCGACGATCGGATCGCTTCCTTTCTGTACCGTCATGCCGACGTTGGCGCGGCGGCTGATGACGATGCCGTTGATGGGCGAGCGCAGGACGACGCCGGTACCACTACCCACTCCGATGAAGGTGACATCGGCCTGCACTCGCTCCAACTCGGCCTCGAGCTCCGACACGCGGGTTTCAGCGGCGATCCGATCGCGCTCGGTGCCGACGCCCTGCTGCATCATGCGGTTCTGACGGTCGAGCGCGCTGTGCGCTTCACGCAGCGATGCGGTGCCCGATGCGACGGCCGCGCGCATCTCCGCCGCGTCGGGACAATCGAGCGCGAGGCGCCGCTCCGCGCGCCCGACACGGATTCCGTGACGATGAACGGCCGCGATGCTTCGCGGATGTGAACGACGCCATCGTCCTGGGGGATCGCGTCCGGCACGGAGCGGGCGGGTTTTTCGGCGGCTGCCGGCGCCGAACAGGATGAAACGGCAGCAGCGATAAGAATGTAGAGAACGACTAATGCGCTGGCACGCATGCCACTGCGTTTCACAAACGGCGATCCAGCCGCCTGGCAACCCACACCAAGCAAATTCAATCGTTTAGCGTTACTGACGGTGAGTGGAGTTCGGCCAGATCGACCCACCTGTGCATTTTGGCCACAGAGCGCGATACGGATTCGGGTGTCAGGATATCTCACGTCAATCACTCCTTGCCGGCATGGCGGCGCCACACGCCTGACCGGACACTTCGGGCGTTGCGTTAACGACGAACAGGAATGGTCAGCAGTGAGAAGGCGGGGCGCGCGGAGATGCCGGCGATAGAGGCGACAGACGCGTGGGTGGGACCAG
>QHWQ01000159.1 GCA_003222635.1 Acidobacteriota bacterium
CGGCCGCCTTGTAGAGATCCGCCGTGCGCAGCTCCTGCACGAACGCCGTGATCTGCCGCGCGAGCCGCTCCGGCGCCCGCGGCACCTTCGACGTGACGATGCGCAATTCCTTGTCGAAGCTCGGATAGGGAATCCAGCTGTAGACGCAGCGCCGCTTGAGCGCGTCGTGCACGTCGCGCGTGCGGTTCGACGTGATGATGACGATCGGCGGCTCGTTCGCGCGAATCGTCCCGAGCTCGGGGATGGTCACCTGGAAATCCGACAGGAACTCCAGGAGATACCCTTCGAACTCTTCGTCCGCGCGATCGATCTCGTCGATGAGCAGCACGGGCGGCCGCTCGCGCGTCTCCTCGATGGCGCGCAGCAGCGGCCGCTTGATCAGAAACGTCTCGGTGAACAGCTCTCGTGTCGCCGCCGCGCGATCGACCTCGCCTGAGGTTTCGATCATCCGGATCTCGAGCAGCTGCCGCGGGTAGTTCCACTCGTACACGGCCTGGCTGACGTCGAGCCCTTCGTAGCACTGCAATCGAATGAGCGTCGTCTTCATCGCCGACGCGAGGACCTTGGCGACCTCGGTCTTGCCAACGCCCGGTTCACCCTCGAGGAAGAGCGGACGCTTCAGCCGCAGCGCGAGATAGACGGGAACGGCAAGCCCCCGCTCGGCGATGTATTGCTCGCCGGCGAGGGCCTCCTGCAACGCGTCGACGGACGCCGGGATGTTGAGCGGCGCCCGGCTCACGCCAGGCCGGCGCGCGCCGCCGCCGCGGCAATCGCGCGCTTGACGTAGACCGGCGCCACCGCGGTGCGGTATTCAGCCGACGCGAAGATGTCGCCCGTCACCTCGTTCCCGAGATCGGTGCCGACCTTCGCGGCTGCCGTCCCGATCGCCGTCGTATCGAGCCCGCCGCCGACGAGCGCCTTCTCCACCGCGTTGGCGCGGGTCGCATGCGGCACCAGGCCGCCGAGCGCGACGCGCGCGGCGGAGCACGTGCCGCCCGACGAGGTCACCGATGCGGCCACGCCGATCACCGCATAGCGCGACGCGGGATGCGAGAACTTCACGTACGCCGAGCCCTGCTCCTTCGCCAGGGCAGGCACCACGATTGCCGTGATCACTTCATCGTCGGCGAGCGTCGTGCTCATGATGCCCGTGAAGAAGCCGTCGGCCGAGATCGTGCGCTCGCCTTTCGGGCCGATGGCGACGATCTTCGCGTCGAGCGCGACGAGCACGGTCGGCAGATCGGATGCGGGATCCGCGTGCGCGACGTTGCCGCCAATCGTGCCGCGGCTGCGCACCGCGGGATCGCCGACCAGCCCCGCCGCTTCCGCCAGCGCCGCCGCCGACTTCTGCACGTCCGCCGACGCCGCAATCTCCGCGTGCGTCGTCAACGAACCGATGCGGATGCCGTCGCCGCTCTTCGAGATGCCTCGGAGCTCGGGAATTCGCCCGATATCGACGACGGCAGATGGTGAGGCGAGCCGCAGCTTCATCAGCGGGATGAGGCTGTGGCCGCCGGCGAGCAGCTTCGCGCCGGGATTGGATGCGAGCAGCCGCTGCGCATCCGAGAGCGATTTCGCGCGGTGGTAGTCAAAGTTCGCGGAATACATGACTACGGTCCCTTCTTCGACATCGCGTTGAACACGCGTTCCGGCGTCAGCGGCATCTGAATCGACTCCACGCCGAACGGCTCGAGCGCGTCGATCACCGCGTTGTAGACGGTGCAGGTCGAGACGATCGTGCCTGCTTCGCCGATGCCTTTCACGCCCAGCGGGTGATGCGGCGACGGAGTGACGGTGTGCAGCACTTCGATGTCGGGCAGCACGTCCGCGCGCGGAATCGCGTAGTCCGCAAGCGATCCGGTGAGTAGCTGACCATTGTCGTCGTACACGGCGCGCTCCCAGAGCGCCTGGCCGATCCCCTGCACGACGCCGCCGTGGACCTGGCCTTCGACGATCATCGGATTGATCTGGTGGCCGCAGTCGTCAACCGCGACGTACCGCTTCAACTGCACGACGCCGGTCTCCGCGTCTACTTCGACGACCGCGATGTGCGCGCCGAACGGATAGACGAAGTTCGGCGGATCGTAGAAGGTGGTCGCCTCGAGCCCTGGCTCCATGCCCTGCGGCATGTTCCACGCGACATTCGCCATCAGCGCGATGTCCTGGATCGTCTTCGACTTGTCCGGGAAGCCGCGGACGAAGAACTTGCCGTTCTCGTACTCGATGTCCTCCACCGCGGCCTCGAGGAGATGGCTCGTAAGCAGCTTCGCCTTCTCCTTGATCTTCCGCGTGGCGACCGCGAGCGCCGCGCCGCTCACCGCCGTCGTGCGGCTGCCGTAGGTGCCCCATCCCATCGGCGTGGTCTCGGTGTCGCCGTGAACGATCTTCACGTCGCCGACGCTGACGCCGAGTTCATCCGCGACGATCTGCGCGAAGGTCGTCTCCTCGCCTTGGCCGTGCGGCGACGATCCGATGAAGACGTGCGCTTTGCCGCTTGGATGGAAGCGGACGATCGCGCTTTCCCAGAGGCCGCCCTGGAAACCGACGGCGCCTGCGACCTGTGATGGACCGAGGCCGCAGATCTCGACGTAGATCCCGACGCCTATGCCGATGTAGCGTCCCTTCTTGCGCGCCTCCGCCTGCTCGTTGCGCAGCGCGGCGTAGCCGGCGTGCGTCAGCGCTTTATCGAGCGCGCCCTGATAGTTACCGCTGTCGTACTTCAGGCCCGTGACGACGTCGTGGCCGTTGTCGAACGGCGGAATCAGATTGCGTTTGCGAATTTCGACGGGATCGATCTTCAGCTCGTCGGCCAGCCGATCGATCACGCGTTCGAGCATGAAGGTCGCTTCCGGCCTGCCGGCGCCGCGATACGCCTCCACGGGCGTGGTGTTCGTGTAGACGCCGTAGACGTCTTCCTTCACCGCGCCGATCTGATACGGACCCGAAAGCATCAGGCCGTGAAGAATCGTCGGGATGCCGGGCGCGGCGGTCGAGAGGTACGCGCCCATGCCTGCCCACACCGTGCAGCGCAGGCCGAGAATCTTCCCGTCCTTGGTCGCCGCCATCTCGACGTCCTGCACGTGATCGCGTCCATGCGTCGTCGACTGATAGTTCTCCGATCGCGTTTCGATCCACTTCACCGGCCGGCCGAGCTTCATCGAGCAGAAAACGGTGATGAAGTCGCCCTGGATCTGCGGGATCTTGCTGCCGAAGCCGCCGCCGACTTCCGGCGCGATCACGCGGAGGCGATCCTCGGGGATGTTGCAGACAAGAGACATGATGAAGCGGACGATGTGCGGGTTCTGCGTCGTGTTCCAGAGCGTGAGCTCGCCGGTCGCAGGGAGATAGTGCGCAAGGGCGCCGCGCGTTTCCATGGCGGTCGGAATGAGCCGCTGCTGAATGATGCGATCGCGGACGACGATATCCGCCTTCTTGAACGCGGCCTCGATGTCGCCGCCGCTGACGGTCCACTTGAATGCGATGTTGTTGGGCGCCTCGGTGTGGATCTGAGGAGCGCCGGGTTTGACGGCCTGCTCGGGATCAACGGTGGCCGGCATCGGATCGTAGTCGACCTCGATCAGATCGACGGCATCGTATGCCTGCTGCGCGGAATCAGCGACCACAACCGCCACCGCGTCGCCGACATAACGAACGATCGTCTTCGCGATCGGCGGATACGGGCAGACTTTAAGCTCCGAGCCCGGCACGAGCCACGCGCACGGGATGCACTGCAGGACACCTTCCGTGTCGGCGCCCGTGAACGCGGCGACCACGCCAGGGGCCGCTTTGGCCGCGGCGGTGTCGATCTTCTTGATGCGCGCGTGCCCATGCGGGCTGCGCAAAATCGCGGCATAGAGCTGCCCGGGCAGCGTGATGTCCGCGGTGTAACGTGCGGTGCCCGTGAGCAGCCGCGGATCCTCGCGGCGCTTGATTCCCGAGCCGAATATGCGAGCAGGTGCTGCAACTGTTGTGGCCATCAGCGTGCTCCCGCGGCCGCAGCCGCCTGAACTGACCGCACGATGTTCTGATACCCCGTGCAGCGGCACATGTTGCCTTCGAGCGCGTGGCGAATCTGCTCGGCCGATGGATTGCTGTTGGCGGCGAGCAGTGCCTTGGTGGCGAAGATCATGCCCGGCGTGCAGAAGCCGCACTGCAGCCCGTGCTTCTCCCAGAACGCTTCCTGAACGCGATCGAGCTGTCCGTCAGGCGCGAGCCCTTCGATCGTCGTCACAGACGAGCCGTCCGCCTGCGCGGCGAGGCACGTACATGACTTGACCGCCACGCCATCGAGCATCACGGTGCACGCGCCGCACTGGCTCGTGTCGCAGCCGATCTTGGTGCCGGTGAGGTTGAGCGTGTCGCGGAGAAAGTGAACGAGTAAGAGTCGCGGTTCGATTTGGCGGTCGTAACGGCGTCCGTTGACCGTCAGGCTGACGGAGAGCTCCATGGCTCCTCCCTTGAGAGGGGCGGAGCTTATCACGGTCCGCCTAAAGGCGGACACTACCGATGTCGTCCGTCGATGTCGTCCGTCGATGTCGTCGGTAGTGTCCGGCTTCAGCCGGACTTCTCAGGCAGCGCGCCGGTGTCGATTCCGCCGCGGGCCGCTGAGGCGCTCGAGCTCCTCGAGGTGGCACGTCAGCCGCGGATGCCGTGGATTGCAGAGGTCGAGTTGATTCCATCGCACGCGATAGCCGTGCGCACGGCCAGGCAGCGTTATCCCGAAATGACGGACGGCCAGCCGCTCGATGAGCGCGGTTGGTCCGACGTGGAATTCCGTGACGACCCAGTAATCGTGCTCGCGTTCCGCGCGCATCTCCTCGATGCGCCCGACGACGTGACCGTGAATCGAACGGACCTTGCGGCCGAGCAGCAGCTCGGCGCGAAGCTCATTTTTTTCCGCCACGCCGGCCTCCTGGAATCTTCGCGATGACGCGGTCCTCGAGCCAGTCTTCCCACACGAGCGCGTGCGTCCGCTTCCACGGAAGGTCGATGTGCACGTCGATACCGGTACGCACCACGTGCTCGAAGAGCACACGCGGCGGCCGATCCTGCCCCGGCTCGAACTTCGCGCGCAGCCACTCGGCGAAGTCACCGAGGCGGTGATGGACGCGGCGCCATGCCGCGGTCTGGCTGATTTCGATGGCGAGGACCCGCGGCGGCCGGTTGGCGCGCGGCATCAGGACAATGCTATCCACCTTGCCCACCCTGCAGTCGTCGGGATCCACGACCTGCTTGTCCAGAACGTCACGCACCAGCGGAATCGCGTCAGCCACCGAACACCTCGAGTGGAATGGCAGCAATGCCAATCACGACCGCAAGGAGGATGATGAGCACGCCGATCACGTTGCCAATCGGACCGTTCGTGTACTCGCGCAGGTACGCGCGGTCGTTCATCAGCATGAGCAGCGGCGCCAGTACGATCGATGCAATGACGGCGTTGAGTGCCATCGAGACGAGCGTCAGACTGAGCGGCTCGCCCAGCAGCGCGATCGTCATCGATACCGGAATGGCGATCGTGTACACGAGCGCGAAACGCGCGTCTTCCTGCGGCTTGAGGTTTTCACTCCAGTTCCATCCCATGCCCTGGGCGACGAGGTACGCGAGATTCAACGCGACCGGCAGCACGGTTGAAAAACACGCAATGCCGAAGGCGGCCGCAAACAGCGGCACTCCCCAGCTGCCGAGTGCGGGATTCAGCATCAGCGCCGCCTGTTCGTAACTATCGACGTGAATGCCGTGCGGCCCGAGGGTCAACGCGGCCGTGACGAGCACGCCCATCGCGACCAGTCCACCAAACGCCATGCCGATCGTTGCGACGACGCGATTGGCTGGAAGATCCTTGAGGGTCCATTTGTCTTCCACCGCGCCGGACGCGTAGAAGTTGAAGACGTACGGCTGGTAGATGGACCCGATGATGCTGACCGCGATGAACCAGTACTTGACCGGGTCCGATGATGGCAGTGAGGGCACCAGACCGAGCCCGACTTCGTGCCAGGAGAAACCAAGTTTCCACGCCGCGTAGACGAATACAAGCGTGAGCAGGCCAAGCAGCGACACACCGTTTTCGATCATGCCGAACGTGCCGAACCAGAGCAGCAGCCAGCTGACCAGCGCGACGAGAGGTACAAACCAGCGGAAGTCAACGCCGGTGACCAGATGCAGGGCGACGGCCGTGCCGCCGATCTCCGCCGCGAGCAGCACGAGATCGACAATGATCTCGACGATCAGCGGAAACGTGAAGTATCGGAATCCGAGCCGCTCGCGCACCGCATCGGCGATCGTGTGATGGCTGACGGCCGCCAGCCGTCCGCTCATCTCCGTGAGAAAGATCGCGCAGGCGGTCGCGAGCGCGATGACCCACAGCAGCTGGAAACCGTAGATGGCGCCCGCGAGAGCCGCCGTGGCAACCGTGCCGACGTCGACGAAGCCGGCGATGCTGGTGACCACGCCGAGCGCGATGTTGCCGATCTGTTTCATTGCGGGCGCGCCACCGGCGGCGTCTTCTCCGCTGGTGCCTCCGAGGCGGCGGCATGGCCGGCGTCAACCGCCGCGGCGCGATCGCCGCGCCTCACCGCATCGGCCAGCGTGCTGACATGCGAGGCGACGGCGTCGACGGGCGCAGCCGCCGCGTCGCCACCCGACTGGCGAGCTGTCTGCGCTTCCTTCTGCAGCGAGATCTGCGCCTGCATGACAACGGTCTGGAAATAGCGGGTAGAGATCTCGCCGCCGCTCCAGCGTTCGGCGGCGGCGGAGAGCGTCGCGCCCCATGATCCGGCGGCATCGCGCGCCTGCTTCGCAGCTTTCTCCGGCGACTGCGAACAGCCGCTGAGAATCAATACGGCCGTGGTCGCGAGGGAAAGCCGACGCATGCGCGCCAAGTTGCAAACTACACGCCCGCGCAAATGACGATGGTAATCTCAGCAGAGAAGCGTATGGGG
>QHWQ01000160.1:0-10061 GCA_003222635.1 Acidobacteriota bacterium
GTCTTACGCGGACCGCGATAATCCACGTGCCTGTAGTGTTGAAATCCAAAACACCGGATTGGCCTCGCGCCATGGCCTCGTACAGTCAGACCAGCCTTGGGGCGCGCCTTTCATCATGCATAACCCGAAAGAATACCAGCGTTGTAACGCAATGATGCATAAATCTTTTCTTATGATTAGCACCTCATCAAAGAGGTGTACATAGGTGGCACATTCAGTGGCGGTCGTGTCCGGAGATGGAATCGGCCGCGAAGTGATTCCACAGGCCTTGGACGTCCTGCGGGCGATCGGGGGTTGCACCCTCGAAGAGCTGCCTTGGGGCGCCGACTATTACCTGAAGACCGGCGTCACGATTCCGCGCGGCGGGTACGACACGCTGCGGTCCTTCGACGCGATCCTCATCGGCGCGCTTGGCGACCCGCGCGTCCCGGACAACCGTCACGCGCGCGACATCCTGCTCGGCACGCGCTTCGAGCTCGATCTGTACGTGAACTACCGGCCCGTCAGGCTGCTCGACGATCGTCTCTGCCCGCTGAAGAACCGCACGCGCCGCGACGTCGACTTCGTGGTGTTTCGGGAGAACACCGAAGGCCTCTATGTCGGCGCCGGCGGCCGGATGCGGCCGGACACCGAGGACGAGATCGCGATTCAGGAGGAGGTGAACACGTATCGCGGCGTTCACCGCATCGTCGAGTACGCGTTCGAGTTCGCGAAGGCGCGGGGCCTGACGAAGGTCTGCATGGCCGACAAGAGCAACGCGATGACGCACGGGCACGCGCTCTGGCAGCGCGTCTTCAAAGGGCTCGCGCCGCGATATCCGGACATCCAGGCGACGCACCTCTATATCGATGCGCTCGCGATGCTGCTCGTGCAGAGTCCCGATCAATTTCAGGTGATCGTCACCAACAACCTGTTCGGCGACATCGTCACCGACATCGGCGGCGCGCTGCAGGGTGGGCTCGGCATGGCGGCGTCGGGTAACATTCACCCGGGCCGGACGTCGATGTTCGAGCCGGTGCACGGCTCGGCGCCGCCGCTGACGCGCGATATCGGCGGATCGCTCGGGACGCGGGAAGCGGGCGCGGCGGTTGTGAAGAGATTGCGATGATGGCGGGGCGTAAAGCCCCGCCCTACACGTGCCCATTTACCTTCACCACGCCCTCATCTTTGCTGTCGGGTTCGTTGCGAGTGCCATCAATGCCATCGCGTTTGGCGGATCGCTCGTCAGCTTTCCCACATTGATCTGGCTGGGCATTCCGCCGATCATCGCCAACGCCACCAATACCGCGGGGGTGTGGCCCGGCTCGCTGGGCGCCGTGTGGGGATACCGGCGCGAGATCGCGAACACCGCGCCGCGCATGTACTGGCTCATCGTGCCGAGTGTCGCCGGCGCGCTCGTGGGCGCGACGCTGCTGCGCGTCACGCCGCCCGCGGTGTTCGATCGGCTCGTGCCGGCGCTGATCTTCTTCGCGACCGTGCTCTTCGCGCTGCAGGAACGGATTCAGCGGGCAGTCGGCAGCCGGCAGCTGGCAGATGCAGCCGACAGCCTGCTGCCCGCTGCTCGCTGGGAATGGTTCACGGCGGCGATCGGGTTTCAGTTTCTGGTGAGTGTCTACGGCGGCTACTTCGGCGCGGGGATGGGCATCCTGATGCTGCTCGCGCTGGCGATCCTCGGCCACGAGGACATTCACCAGATGAACGGGCTGAAGAATCTGCTCGGCGTGTTCATCAACGCCGTGGCGGCGGCCTACTTCATCGCCGCCGGCATGGTGCGGACGTCGGATGCGATCGTCCTGGCGTCGGGCGCGACGTGCGGCGGCGTCGCCGCGGCCGCGCTGGCGCGCCGCATGGGGCGCACGGCCGTGCGGCGAGCCGTCATCGTGATTGGCTTCGCGATGACCGTGGCATTATTGTTCCGGCGATGACGCGTCCGAGCGATCAGGTTGACATCTCCCGCTACGTGGATCTGAACCGCGCCGAATGGGCGCGGCTGCGCGCGTCCACGCCGCTGCCGCTCTCGGAAGCGCAGCTGCGTCCGCTCGGCGGCCTCACCGAACGCGTCTCGCTCGACGAAGTGACGGATGTCTACCTGCCGCTCTCGCGCCTGCTGAACCTCTATGTCGGCGCGACGCAGAAGCTGCACGCCGCCACGAGCACGTTCCTCGGCGGGTCGGCGAGCCTGCGCATTCCGTACGTAATCGGCGTGGCAGGCAGCGTGGCGGTGGGGAAGAGCACGCTGTCGAGGGTGCTCAAGGCGCTGCTCTCGCACTGGCCGAACCATCCGCGGGTGGATCTCGTGACCACCGATGGGTTCCTGCTCCCGCAGCGCGAGCTGGAAGCGCGCGGCCTGACGCAGCGCAAAGGGTTCCCGGAAAGCTACGACGTCCGCCGCCTGCTGCGCTTCCTCGCCGATGTGAAATCGGGTCTGCCGGAAGTCACCGCGCCCATCTACTCACATCTCGCCTACGACGTCGTGCCGGGCGAATACCAGACCGTTCACCAGCCCGATATCGTCATCGTCGAAGGACTCAACGTGCTGCAGACGGGCTCGCGGCACACGATGTTCGTGTCGGACTTCTTCGACTTCTCGATCTACGTCGACGCGAACGAATCCGACATCGAGCAGTGGTACATCGAGCGGTTCATGAAGCTGCGCGCCACGGTGTTCCAGAATCCGGACTCGTACTTTCACCGCTACGCGGGGCTGAACAACGCCGAGGCGGAAGCGACGGCGCGCCGCATCTGGGAGACGATCAACCTCGTGAACCTGCGGGAGAACGTGCTGCCGACGCGTGAGCGCGCCCATCTAGTCCTGGAGAAGGGGCGCGACCACGCGGTGCGGCGAGTGAGACTGAGGATGGTTTGAAGATTTACGAATTTACGAATCTACGAATCTACGAATTGGAAAATCGGTTCAATCCCATATCAAATTCGGAAATCCGTAAATTCGTAGATTCGTAAATTCCGTTAGCCCGGCGACGCTCCCTGCGTGTTCACGTAGACGGCGTAGAGCGACTGCGCGGCCGTCATGAAGAGCCGGTTCCGCTTCGGCCCGCCGAACGCGAGGTTCGCGCAGGTTTCGGGCAGGCGGATGCGACCGAGGAGCTTCCCCGCGGACGACCACACCGTGACGCCGCTGTAGCCCAGGTTCCGTCCCGCGTTGCTGCCGCACCACAGGTTGCCGTTCACATCGACGCGGATGCCGTCGGTGCCGCAGCGGATGCCGTCGATCATGAAGTTGCTGAACTCCTTCTGATTCGACAGCTTGTTGTCGGCGCCGAGATCGAAGCTCTGCACGATGCCGGCGGTGACGATGTAGACCTTCTTGTAGTCGGGCGCGAACGCGATGCCGTTCGGATTGCCCGGCAGATTCGACTGGCTGATCATCATGTCCACCCGGCCGCTCTGCGGATCGACGCGGTACACGTTGGCCGTCATGATCTCGCGCTTCGCGCTGCCCACGCCGATCGGCTGTCCGGCGCGCGAGTTGTAGCGGCCGTCGGCATTGCCCGCGCCACCCGAGACTTCCGGCGCGCCCTCGTACAGCGTGAAGCCCGCCGCCGGATCGGTGAACCAGTAGCTGCCGTCGCGGTGCGGGGCAATGTCGTTCGGCGAATTCAGCCGCTGGCCCATGTAGGCTTCCGCGATCGAGGTGATCGACCCGTCATGTTCGTATCTCGCGATACGGCGGCCCGTGTGCTCGCACGTGACCTGCCGTCCCTGGAAGTCGAATGTGTTGCCGTTGCTGTTGTTCGATGGATTCCGAAATACGGTGACGCGGCCGTCATCGTCAATCCATCGCCGCTGGACGCCCATCGGCACGTCGCTCCACACGAGGTACTTGCCTTGACTGCACCAGGCCGGGCCTTCGGACCACTGGCCGCCGGTCCAGAGCCGGTGAATGGCGCTGTTGTTCACCCGCAGCGCGTTGAACGCCGGGTCGATCGTGACAATGTCGGGGTCTGGATAGCTCACCGGATCCGCGGTCGGGTTGTAATCGCGGTGGACATCGAACGGCGGCGGCGGTGGCGCGGCCTGCGCACCCTGTGCAGCCTCACTGCGCCGCGCCAGGGCCGCGGCGCCGACAACCGCGCCGAACCGGCCAAGAAGGACGCCTCCATCGTCTCGGCGCCGCCCGGCTTCTTCTCGGCGGCCGCCTTGACTTCTTCGGCGCTGGGCGGCTTCTCGCCGCGGCGGCGCCGCTTGCGGATCCACTCGCGCATCGCTGCCGCGCTGATGATGCGACGCTGTCCCGGCACCTTTTCGCCAGGCTGCTTGCCGCGCGTCGACGCATGCTCGATTTCCGCATTCATCTCGGCGCCGACGAGGATCGCCGCACCGGAGATGTAGAACCAGAGCATCAGCACCATGACGCTGCCGATGATGCCGTAGGTCGCCGCATACGACGAAATGTTGACGACGTAGTACTTGAAGGCGAGCGACGCGGCGAGCCAGAGCATCGTCGCGAGCAGCGAGCCCGGCATCTGCCAGATCCACTGCTGGTCGACGTCCGGAGCGAAATAGTAGATGAGCGCGGTGCCGATGCTGGCGAGCACGAACACCAGCGGCCACTGCAGGATCTTCCACGTCCATGCGAACGCCGGTCCGAGGTGGGACCAGACGGCAACTTTATCGGCCATGGTCGGCCCGGCGATGACCAGCCCGAACGAAACCAGAATGAACGCAGCGACGCCGATCGTCAGCAGGATGGCCGTGCACTGCACCTTCCACCACGCGCGCCCTTCCTCGACGTCGTACGCGCTGTTCAGGGTGTTGATGACCGCGCTCATCGCCGACGAACTGCTCCAGAGCGCCGCCGCCATGCCGAAGGTGAGGAGACTGGCCGGCTTCGCGGCGGTGATCTTGGCAATCTGATCGATGATGATCGAGATCGCGTCGGGCGGCGCGAAGTCGCCCATCGACTTGAAGACCTGATCGATGAGCGTTTGCTCCGGCAGGTAGCCGGCCATCGCGATGAGCAGCAGCAGAGCCGGAAACAGCGCGAAGAAGAAGTAATAGGCGAGCTGGGCCGACATCCCGAAGATGTTGTCGGCCATCGCCTCCTTCACGGTCCGCGTCAGAATCTCCCGCCACGAGAGCGGGACTTTCAGGTGGGCCAGCAGGACAGCCATGCGAGCGCCCTAGTGCGCGGTCGTCGTATGTCCGGTCGTCGGCGTCCACGCCGGCGCGTCGCTGGCGGGGAATGACTCTTCGGACGACTCGCCAATCGCATCTTTGCGCTGCCGCGTCGGCAGCACCGCGCGCAGATGGCCGCGGCGATGGCGCCGCTGATCGATCTCGGACGAGGCCCACCACGCCAGCGCGCCGCTGCCGAGAATCATCGCCAGGCCGGTGACGGAGCGCCGCCGGAGACCCGCGATCATGAACGCACCGGCGGCGGCCGCAATCAGCCAGCGCTCGGCATCCCAATTCCATCGGTTCCCCGTGCGGTCCCACACGCTTTCCGAACTCCGATGCAGCTCGAGGTTTTTTATTGCCATCTCTTCTCCAGGCCCCTCGCGTGCAACGCAAATGCCCCGCGCTGACGGCTCATCGTGAGCGCCATGACAACGGACGGCAATCTGCAGGTGACCGCGGGTTTTCTGAACGGTTTCCCTACAGCGCTGCCTCGCCGCCTGTACAGGTTCTTACGCGTTCCCGCTCGCTAAAAGGCAGGAAAGAAATGGCTTAGAGAGCCGCCTCAACGGCAAGCCATTGGTTTCGTTGGAGATTCAGGCGCGGTACGGAAAGCCCGCCGGCCTTGCCGGCGCGTGGCATGTGCGTTGCTCTTTCCAACACGACCACTACTCACATCTGGGAATAGGGGAGCCACCAATGCCAGCACAGCAGCCGCTTGATGACGTACTGCGACGCGTTCAGGGCGAGTACATCGAGATGCCCGGACTGCGGTTGACGACAGCGCAGGCGCAGCGGCTCTGGGGTCTCGACCGCGCCGCGTGTGATGCGCTGCTCGGTGCTCTCGTTGACGCGAAGTTCCTGTTTCGCACCAGGGACGGCGCATTTATGCGGTCCGATCAGGCGCGAGCCGTTCGGACCTGACGCGCAGTTCAACCTGCCAGGCCGGTCGGTGCAGTTCCTTCCTCACGAGCCGTAAGACCGACCGGCCAACACGCCCTGCCCTCGAACTCCCGGACGGCAACGTCCGCGGCCAGACTCTGGGTGACGAACGGAGAACAGCACATCGTTCTCCGTTCATCGTTCCCCTCGACTCGCTTCGCTCGCTCGGGGCAAGCCTTTCAGCCATTCGGAGAATTTACGAAACGCGACGCCGCGGTGCGCGACCGCGATCTTTTCGGGTTCACTGACCTCCGCGAGCGTGCTGCCGTAGGGTGGATAAAAGAAAATCGGGTCGTAGCCGAACCCGCCGCTCCCTTTCGGCGCGTCCGCGATTTCTCCTTCAACCACACCTGTCGTTTCGTACACCACGTGATCGCGATCAGCTGATGCGAGCGCCGCGACGAATCGCGCCGTACGTGATTGATTCGGCTGTGCGTTGAGTCGTCGGAAAATCTCAGCGAAGCGCTCGCCGTAGGACGCATCCGGACGAAGAAAGCGCGCAGAGAAGACGCCCGGCTCGCCGCCGAGCGCATCAACCACGAGCCCCGAATCTTCAGCGACGGTCCAGAGCCCGCTCTGCGCCGCGTAGTAGGTCGCCTTGAGGCGCGCGTTCTCTTCGAACGTGCTCCCGGTCTCTTCAGGTTCTGCAATCGGTGGGATGTCCGACAGCCCGATGAGGTGGACGGGCGCGTCCGACATCAGGGCGCGGATCTCGCGCAGCTTTCCCGGATTGGTCGTCGCAACCAGCAGCGTTGGCGGACCTGACAAGGTCGGCCCCGCTCTACTTGCCAATGATGTTGCCTACCAGGCCCCGCTGCAGCGCGATGAGCTGCCGGATGCCGGTGTCGGCGAGGTCGAGCAGCCGGTTCAGCGCCTCACGGCCGAACGGCATCGCCTCCGCGGTGCCCTGCAGCTCGATGTAGAGGCCCGCACCGGTCTTGATGACGTTCATGTCCACGTCCGCCTTCGAGTCTTCGCTGTAGGCGAGGTCGAGCATCGGCATCCCTTCCACGATGCCGACGCTGGTGGCGGCGACGTAGTCGACGATCGGCATCGTGCGGATCATGTCCTGCTCGCGCATCTCGCTCACGGCGAGTGCGAGCGCGACGAAGGCGCCGGTGATCGACGCCGTGCGCGTGCCGCCGTCAGCCTGGATGACGTCGCAGTCGAGCGTGATCGTGCGCTCGCCGAGCTCCTCCATCTTCGTCACCGCCCGGAGCGAGCGGCCGATCAGCCGCTGAATTTCCTGCGTCCGGCCGCCGACTCTGCCCTGCGACGCCTCGCGCTGCGTGCGCGTCGTCGTGGCGCGCGGCAGCATGCCGTACTCCGCGGTCACCCAGCCCTTGCCGCTGTTGCGGCGGAACGGCGGCACCCGGTCCTCGATGCTCGCGGTGCAGATCACTTTCGTCTTCCCCGATTCGACGAGGACGGATCCTTCAGCGTGCATCAGGTAGTTCGGCGTGATACGGGTGGGGCGGAGCTGTTCGTCGAGGCGGCCGTCGGCTCTCATGGAGTTTCACTGTAATTCAAAACTACAATCTGCTCCCAGACAATGCGGCTCATCGAGCGCAAGGAATGGATCTTCTTCGCGTCTCTTCCGAGGGCCGATCCGCGGCTCGCGGCCGCGTGGTGGATGGCGCTGCTGCTTCGCGGCACGCTGCCGGCGGCGTTCGCGATCGCGATGGGCGTGCTCGTCGCCGCCGTGCAGAACAGCCGTCCGCTGTTCGCTCCGCTCGCGCTGACCGGCGCGATTTTCATCCTGCTGCAGGTCCTCAGTCCGATTCATCAGGCGATCAGCTCGACTCTCGGCGACCGCACCGCGGCATGGCTCTACGATCGCCTCACCGAGGCGTGCGTTCGTCCGCCTGGTCTCGGACATCTCGAAGACCCGACGCTGACGGGCGATCTGACGGTCGCGCGCGATTTCGATCTCGGCATGACCGGTCCGCCGCTGTCGATTTCGATGGACTTCATCGCCAACGGCATGGTCGAGATGATCGGCGGCGTCGCGTCCGCGATCATTCTCGCGTTCTACGCCTGGTGGGCGCCGATCCTCCTCGCGGGCGGCTGGCTCGCGACGCACTGGCTGCTGCGCGAGAGCGCCGTCTGGAAGGATCGCAACACCGAAGAGGTGCGCGCGGCGCAGCGCGACGCCGACTACGCGTACCGCCTCGCCGTCGATCCGCCGGCGAGCAAGGAGCTGCGGTTATTCGGTCTCGCCGGCTGGACGCTCGAACGCTTCATCGCGCGCCGGACGACGCTCCACGAGTTGCAGTACGCCGCGACCCGTCTGCGTGAACGACCGGTCGTCTGGAGTCTGCTGATCGTCGTCTCGGCGAACCTGATGGTCTTCTGGTCGCTGGCGAGCGCGGTCGCGAACAGCGAGGTCACGCTCGGCGAAGTTGTCGTCTACCTGCAGAGCGCAGTGGGCGTATCGCTCCTTGCGTTCGGCGGATTCAGCTGGGCGCTCGACGGCGCCGCCGCGCCGGTGGCGGCCGTCCTGCGGCTCGAGTCGGCGATGCGTCCGGCAGGCGCGCTGCCATCCGGCGATCGTCCGGCGGCCGCCCTGCCGGCACGAGAGATTCGCTTCCGCGACGTGTCGTTCGCCTATCCCGGCGGCGCGCCGGTTCTCGAGCATTTCGACCTGGCGATTCCCGCCGGGACGTCGCTCGCGATTGTCGGGCAGAACGGCGCCGGCAAGACGACGATCGCCAAGCTGCTGTGCCGGCTGTACGATCCGCAGGGCGGCGCGATCGAGATCGACGGCGTGGACATGCGCCATCTCGATCCGGCGTCATGGCGCTCGCGCCTGACCGCGGTCTTTCAGGATTTCATGCGGCTCGAGCGGCCGCTGCGCGCGAACGTCGCGCCCGCCGGCGCGCCGGACGCGGTCGTGCGCGCGGCGCTCGCATCGGCGGGCGCCGCGAACCTCGCCTCGCTCGACACGATTCTCGCGCGCGGCTACGACGGCGGCACTGACTTGTCCGGCGGGCAGTGGCAGCGCGTCGCGCTCGCGCGCGCGCTCGCCGCGGTGACGCTCGGCGCCGGGGTCGTCCTGCTCGACGAGCCGACGGCGCAGCTCGACGTGCGCGGCGAAAGGGAGATTTTCGATCGCCTGCTCGCCGCCACGCGGCCGTGCACGACGATCCTGATCTCGCATCGCTTCTCCACGGTCCGCCACGCCGATCGCATCTGCGTGCTCGAGCACGGCCGCGTCGTCGAGCTCGGGACGCACGACGAGCTGATGGCGCTCAACGGACGCTACCGCACGATGTTCGATTTGCAGGCGCGGCGCTTCAATCTCGCGGAAGACGAGGAGGGGACCACCTATGACGTCCTCGCCTGAGACGCGCGACGCGATCGAGCCTCTTCCGCCGACGCTCTCGTCGATGTGGCGGCTGTGCAGGCTCGGATATCGCCACGAGCCGCGGATGATGATGGCCGCGCTCGTGCTGTCGCAGCTCGCCGCGCTGCCCGATGCGCTGCTCGCGCTCTGGCTGATGCTCCTCGGCGTCGGTGTCGTCGAGCATCGACCGGGGCTCGTGCTCGGCTCGGCCATCGGCCTGGCGGTGTCGGCGACGGCGACCTGGTTTCTTCGCACGGTCAGCACGCGCGTGCAGCGGCGGTTCCGCGACAAGGTGACGATCGCGCTCGAGTCGCACGTCGCACGGCTCCAGGCGGCGATCGCGACAATCGCGCACCAGGAGCGGCCCGAGTATCTCGATCGCCTCTCGATGCTGCGCAACCAGGTCTTCGTCCTCGATCACATGTACATGTCGGTATTCTCCACGCTCGGGTGGATGCTCCGGTTGGCGGTGACGCTGGCAATGCTGATGGCCGTCCATCCGGCGCTGGCGCTCCTCGCCGTGTTCGCGATCCCGACCGTCTGGACGTCGACGTGGCGTCCGGCCGTCGAGCGCATGGCGATGGAGCGAGCGTCGCAGTCCAACCGGCTCGCGCGACACCTCTTCACGATCGCGACG
>QHWQ01000160.1:10266-17204 GCA_003222635.1 Acidobacteriota bacterium
ATCGCCGCGTCAGCCGACATGCCGGTTCCCGCCACGCTCGGTCGCGGCATCCGTCTCGACCACGTGTCGTTTTCGTATCCAGGCACGTCGCGCGTCGTGCTGGACGACGTGTCGCTGACGCTGCCCGCGGGTGCTGTCGTCGCCATCGTCGGCGAGAACGGCGCCGGCAAGACGACACTGGTCAAGCTGCTGACGAAGATGTACGAGCCTTCCTCGGGATCGATCACGATCGACGACACGCCGCTCGCCCGCGTGCGGGCCGACGAGTGGCGCGCGCGCCTCGCCGGCGCGTTCCAGGATTTCTTCCGCTTCGAGTTCCGAGCGCGGCAGACGATCGGGCTCGGCGACGTGCCGCGCCTCGGCGACGACGTCGCGGTCGTTGGCGCGGTCGATCGCGCGGGCGCCGGCGACGTCGTGGCGCGGCTGCCGTTGGGGCTGGAGACGCAGCTCGGTCCCACGTGGCCCGGCGGCGCGGAGTTGTCGTTCGGGCAGTGGCAGAAGCTGGCGCTCGCACGCGGATTCATGCGCGAGGAGCCGCTGTTGCTCATCCTCGACGAGCCGACGGCCGCGCTCGACGCCGAGACCGAGCACGCGCTGTTCGAGCGCTACGCGGCAGCGGCGCGCGGGGGCGGCGTCAACGGCAACGGGCGCATCACCGTCCTCGTGTCGCACCGGTTCTCGACCGTGCGTATGGCGGATCTGATCGTCGTGCTCGACGGATCGCGGCTCGTCGAAGTGGGCACGCACGAAGAGCTGATGGCGAGGCGGCAACAGTACGCAGAGCTGTACGGAATCCAGGCCGCTGCGTACCGCTGAATTACTGCGTCCCTTTCGCTTCTCTCACCAGCGACGTATCGCGCTCGAACGGCCTTCTGAGATCGACATGTCCGGCGAGGGTATCCGCCTGCTTGCCGTTGATGAGAATCTGCACGCGCTCGACCGACTGCAGATTTGCGGTCACGGTGTTGACGATGGCGTAGACCGTCAGCAGCTCGTTGGTCGATCCGCCGGGATGCATCGTCGAGACTTCCGGCCTCAGGTCGACGAACGCGTCTCCGCGATCGGTGATGTAGAAGGCGAGGAGCATCGTTCCCGCGGGGATCAAGGACAGATACGGCGCCGGCGCCGCCTCGAGCTCGCTCTCCAGAATCTGGCGGCCCTGCGCGCGAGGTCCGTCGCCGAGGGGCACTTCACGCTTGACGGCGGCGAGCGCCTGGCCATCCGCCGTCCCGTAATACAACGTCGCGATGATGTGCGGGACGCTCGCCGCGGGTGCGGCCGGAGCTGCGGTGCTCTGTGGTGGCGCTGCGGGGGCGACCATGCGCTCCAGCAGCTGCGATACGCCCACGGCCGCGATGATGATCACCGCGACGGCAGCGGCAGCCTGAAGCCAGTGCTTGCGGCTCATTGGCTGGGAGGCGACTCCAGAAACGCGCGGAATCGGACGATGGCGTCGTAGATGCCCTGCACGAGACCGCCCTGCACATCGGCGGACTGAATGCTGCGTTCCTGATCCGCGCTGGTGAGATATCCGATCTCGACGAGCGCCGCGGGCATGTTGGCGCCGCTCAGCACGCGCATCGGCGCCTGCTGCAGCGGGCGTGGTCCCATCGGCCCGCGCTTCTCGAGCTCCTCTTCGAGCATCGACGCAAAGCGCGACGAGGCATCGACGTGTGCCGCCTGCGCGAGGTCCCACGGAATCACGTCGATCGGCCGCGTGCCGCCACTGATGACGGGCAACACGAGCTCGGTCGCGGCGGTGCTTCTGCGCGCCTCTTCGCCCGCGCGATCGAGCCGGAGGTAGTACACCTCGGTACCTTTCACGTCCGCTGACGGCGCGCCGTTGGCGTGCAGGCTGAGAAACAGATCCGCCTTGCTGTTGTTCGCGATCGCGTCGCGCTCGTCGGGTGAAACACTGCGATCCTCGTCGCGCGTCATCACCACGCGCACGCCGAGCCGCGTCTCGATGAGCGTCTTCAGCTTCCGCGCGACCTCGAGCGCGACCTGCTTCTCGAGCGTCCCTTTCGGTCCGCGCACGCCGTTGTCGTCGCCGCCATGCCCGGGATCGATCACCATCGTCTGCAGCTTGGGGCCTGACAAGGCGGGTAGGGCTGGCGGGGCGGGCCCTGTCGGGGCGGGTAAGGCGGGTAGGGCGGGTGGGGGTGGGGCGGTGCTCGTGTCCTGCGACGGCGCGGCGAGCGGCACCTCGATCGTCACCCGGGTGCTTTCGGTCGTGGTCGTCGTCGACACGCGCGGCGTTCCGGCGCGCGCGTTGAGCGCAATGGCGACGGTCGTTGTCTGCGTGCCCGTCTGAATCTGATCGATCAGGCCCGCCGGGGCCGGCGGCGGCGCCGGATCGATCACGTCGGCTTCGACGCGCACGAGCACGCGGCCGGCGTCCGCTGCCTGACTCACGAGCAGCGCCGGCGTGACCTCGATCGTGGCGCGTGTCGGCGGCCCGACGGCATCGATGCGAGTGGTGACGCGCGCCACTCGGATGTTGCCGACGATCAGCAGGCGCGACGCGCGGCGCAGATCGATCGGCGTATCGTAGATAGGCGCCACCGCGCGCGCGATGAAATCCACCGGGACGAAGAGCCGCCGTCCGACGCGCGTCATGGCCGCGGGCAGCGTGACGACGCGGCCGTTGACCGAGGCCATCGGCTGATCCGCGGAGGCGACGATCGTGCGCCCCTTGTAGCTGACGGTCACGCCGCCGGCGAGCGCATCGTCACGCACCGCGAGCTGAAAGAGCGACGCCAGATCGTCGAGCGCGATGAATTCCTGTCCGTTGACGAGCGTGGTGGGAACGGGCCGTCGCCCGTCGCGCGAGATGAGCGTCAGCGGAGACGGTGGCGCGGTGCCTTGTGCGTGCGGGACGACCAGCACGAGCACAACGGCGATGATGCAGAGTGCAGCCGTTCGCAAACGGCTTTCATTCTACCTAGGGGGCAGGAGGCGGGTGGCAGTGGGCAGGAAACCTGCGGCCGACTGCCCCTGCCCCCTGCCCCCTAACGGAGTACCTTGCGGACGCCTGCGATCGCCAGAATCAGGAACACGACGAACAACAGCAGGAACAGGCCGGCGAGGAACTTCGCGATGGCGAACGATGCGCCCGCGATCGACGTAAAGCCCAGGAGACCGGCAATGATGCCAACGACGAGAAACAGTAGTGCCAGCTGCAGCATGTCTCCTCCTTCCGAGGAGGTTCAGCTGCGAGTTCTGTACCTACATGCCCTCGAGGTCGTCGTCGCCGCCCCCTTCGTCGCTGCCGAGGTCGATATCCGCATCCTCGTCAATGAGCTCGTCACTACCGAGGTGTTCCATTTCCGCGCCGCCTTCGGCCCCCATGCCGCCGCCGTGCGTCGGCGCGGCGCCTGGCGCCGCCGCCGGAGCGCGCCGCGCCGCCGACGACTTGCGTCCGCCGGTGGATCGCTTCGCGCCACCTCCTGCGCGCTTCGCGCTCTTCTTCTTCGCCGTCTTTTTCGCGGCGCCCTTGCGAGCAGTCTTGCGCGCGGCGGTCTTGCGCGATGCGCCCTTGCGTGCGGCGGTGCGCTTCGTCTTCTTCGCGCTCGACGCGCGGCCTGCTTTGCTCTTCTTTTTGGCCCGTGCCATAGTCCTCCTTCGCGGCCACCGATCGTATACGGGATCACTGCGAGTCAATGACGAAAAAAGATCCGCACTCGAAATTCGGGGCGGCGCCGCCGGAACGCGCGACGCCCGGCACCCCTCGCGAGCGCCGTGTCGCGCCGCCGCCCAACCCCCGGAGGCCGCGCCTTGTGCCCGACATTCACGGCAACGAGCTGCGCGACCTCTTCGAGTTCTTCCCGGATCTGCCGCGGCCGCGGCGTCCAGCCGGGCGTATTCCGCTGCGGCGCCCACGGCTGCGCTAGCCAGTTAGTTCTATTCGAGCCTGCCTCCAAGGAGCTTCTTCGCAATCAGCTCCTTGTGCTCGTCATCGTCATGGCTGGCGACGATGACCAGGTTCTTTTCGGTGGTGAGGAGGCCGTTCAGCCACCTGAGCTGGTCCGTGACGGCGGCGGTGTCTTCGACAATCCACGGGGCGTCCTTGCCGGCGACCTTGCGGACGCCATCCATGTGCCACGCGGCGTCGCCAATCAGCAGATACTCACGCCCGGAATCGAGCGTGATGAACATCATCTGGGAGCCGGGCGTGTGTCCCGCCGCCTTGATGAGCGTCCATCCCGGCGCGAACGCCATGTACTTGTCGTAGTCGATGATGTGGTAGCGCGCCGCCTGTTCTTCGGTGATTTTCAGGTCGGGGAACTGCGGCCGGGTCTCGAGCGTGTTCACCTGCGCGCGCGTCAGGACCGTCTTCGGCACAAGCTCCGCGAGGTACGGCGTGCGGATGACGCCGGTGATGTGATCGCCATGCTCGTGCGTGAAGACGATCGACCGGGCGCCGCGCAGCGCGTTGTCCACCTGCTGCGCCTGCTCCGCGAAGTACGGCTCGCCCTCCGCGCCGCGGCCGATCTGCTTGTGCATTGGCTCGTCCATCCCCGCATCGACCATGACGTACCCGTCGGGATACACGACTTGGAACACCGTTCTGGCCTGCACGCTCGGCGTCGCCGGCTCGCCCTTCACGGAAAAATTCTTGGTGCGGTGGCTTTCGGCGAACTTGAGCACATTGATCCGCAACGGCTTGCGCCCGGGGATCAGCGTCGCGACGCGCCGGATGTCGGAGAGGTTTGCGGACCAGGCGGGCGCGGATGACTGCTGCGCGCGCGGCGCGATGACAAGGACGAACAGGAAAAGGGCGGGAAGAGCAAGGCGTCTCATGGGCCAATCCTAGCCCACACCCGCCTTACCCGCCCCACCCGCCTAGAAGGTGAATTTGACCCCGAGCTGCACCATCCGGGGCTGATACGCCAGCGCGGTGTTCTGCGACGGCTTGCCGTAGTTCGCATTCGCCAGGTTCGTCGTATAGCTGCCGTAGTTCGCGTGGTTGAACAGATTGTAGGTTTCGATCATCCCGTCGACCTTCACCTTGCTGACGATCGGGAACGATTTCTGGAGCCTCAGATCGACGCGATGAATCGGTTTGCCGACCAGGCTGTTGCGCGGAACAATCGATCCGTCCGCGCGCAGCCGGTTCTCGCCGCTGCCGCCTTCGCTGCGGCGATCCGTGCCGTCGGTGACCCCGAAGCGCATCCCCGATCCGTAGAAGTAGATGCCGCTCAACTGGAAGCCGTAGCCGAGATCCACGACGCCATTCACGTTTGCGCGGTGCCGCTGATCGTCGGCCGCGTAGCCGTACTCGCCGCCGAGATCGCTCGCCAGCGCGAAGTCGAGCGCGCGCCGCTGAACGACGCCGTCCGATCCGAGATACCACTGATTGCGAATCGGGTTCGCATCCTTGAAGAACGCCAGCGTGTAGGTGGCGTTCGCCTGCCACCGGTGGCTGAAGCGCTTGGTGAACGTGACGTCGGTGCCGTGGTAGTTCGACCATCCGTCCAGCAGTTCCAGGTTGACCGTGCCCCATGTCGGGAACGGCCGCGCCGCAATGTTCGTGAATGGAATGTTCGCACCCGTGTTGCGGTCGTACGTCAGGTTCGCGTTCACCGTGCTCGTCGGCTCTTCGCGCCGTCCGCCGGTATAGGAGTAATTCACCTCGACCGACGCCTGCGTCCCGACCTGATGCTGGACGCCGATTGACGCCTGGTGTGAATACGACGTCTTCCGGCCGGGGTAATTGATTTCCTGCGTCAACGACCGGAAGGCACAGTTGGTGGTCCGGTTCACGACGTCGCACGCGTTCTGGAGCGAGGCCTGGAAGCTCGGCTTCGGTCCGTGGAACCAGCCGAAGAAATTGTCGCTCACGGTCGTGAAGTCCGCGGTGCCGTCGTAGGCGATCTGGTTCTCGAAGCGGTGCAGATAACCCTCGGTCTGCTGTACGCCGTCGTTCGGCGCAAAGGCGTAGAACAGCCCGTAGCCGCCGCGGACGGCGGTGCGGTCGTTGATCTTGAACGCGAAACCCGTTCGCGGCGCGAAGTTGGTCTTCTCGATCGGCAGCCCGCCCGGCAGCCACGGGAGGAATTTCGTCTTTTCGCTGTGACCGTTGGAGTCGAGGTCGTACCGAAGCCCCAGGTTGAGCGTCAGCCGGTCCGTGACGCTCCAGTCGTCCTGGATCCACGCGCCCCCGACGTGCCGGAGGACATCGTAGCGGTGCTCGGTGTCGGACGAGGAGTACTGCACGAACCGGACGAGCGGCGCTCCTGCCGGCGTCCGCAGGGTGGCAATCGGCGCCGTGTTCCATGTCGACGCGTCATAGACGTTCGGGAACATCTGTTGAATGAGTGCCGCAGGCGGTGCGGGGCCGGCCGTCGCATCGATCACACCATCGCAGCGGAGACACCAGATGAACGAGTTGGTGAACCGGATGTATTCGCCGCCCAGCTTGATGTCGTGGCGTCCTTTCATGTTGAACGCCGTCGTATAGTCGTCGCGCACCGATGTGTTGTTCTGAAAGATGTTGAGCGGTGACGCGCCGATCGTCAGCCCCTGAAATTGCGTGATGATCGACCCGCCATGGAGCGAGGGATGATACGGGAAGTCCCCGCCCTTCCACCGGACATCCGGCTGGTCCCGGCGCTCGTACTCGGTCCGGCCGATCTTCACTTCGTTGACCGCGTTCTGCCCGAACACGTGCGTCAAGGTCCCGAAGTACTGCGGCGCGATGCGTCCGCGCGTGCCGCCAATCGGGCTCGTCGGGCTGCCGCCGTTGTAGTAGTCCGTATGAAACTGCGTGGCGCGGCCGACGATGCGCGTCTGCGGCGTGAGCTGCCAGTCGACGCGCTGCGTCGCCGTATGCTGCTTCTTCGGATACGTGATCTCGCGGTTGAGCCAGGCATAGGCGCTGTTGGAGTTGAACGTCCGCGGCTCGTGTTCGAACTCGTAGGCCGCGAAATAGTGCA
>QHWQ01000161.1 GCA_003222635.1 Acidobacteriota bacterium
CGCGCTCGTGATCTCGATGGCGTTCGCCGCGTTCGTGGCGGCGGCCGCCCAGCAGCAACCGGCGAAGGCGTGGACGCAGCCGCGCACGCCGGACGGCCAGCCGGACCTGCAGGGCATCTGGACCAACTACACGAGCACGCCGTTCGAAGTTCCCGACAGCAGCGACAAACCTGATTTCTACGCCGGCGATGTCGATGGAACGGGTCGCGGCACGGGTCCTTCTTCCTTCCTGACCGACACCAGCGATCGGAAGCTGACGAAAGCAAAATCGCTGGTCGTGGATCCACCGACCGGCCGCGTCCCGATCATGCCGTGGGCGGAGGAGGTCCGTAATTACAGGCTCACGCACATCCAGGACGACTGGGTGAACTTCACGCCGTGGGAACGGTGCATCACCCGCGGCGTGCCGGGCGGGATCTTCCCGGCGGGATACGGGTCGGGCTACCAGATCCTCCAGGGTCCCGGCTACGTCGCGATCGTCTACGAGATGATCCACGAAGCGCGCATGATTCCGGTCGACGGACGCCCACATCTCGGTCCGAGCTTCCGGTTGTGGAACGGCGATTCGAGAGGCCGCTGGGACGGCAACACGCTCGTCGTCGACATCACCGGGTACAACGACAAGGGGACGGTCGCGACCAACGTCGCCACGCAGCGTGTCCGCGCGATTCCCCAAAGCGAACAGCTGCATGCCGTCGAGCGCTTCACGCGTGTCGACGAGAACACGATCGATTACGAGGTGACCATCGAGGATCCGAAGGTCTTCACCTCGCCCTGGAAGGTGGCGATGCCGCTGCACCGGGAACCGGATTACCAGCTCTTCGAGTACGCCTGTCACGAAGGCAACCGCGCCGTTCCGAATACGCTCAGCGCCGGGCGTGCGCGAGACAGAAAGTGAACTGGCTGAAAGGCGGCCTCATCGCGCTCGTGTCCATCGCCGGGACGCTTGCGGTGTCGCAGATGATGCGCCCGCCAGTGGAGGGGCGCGCGCCGGATGTCAACGTGCCGCGAACCGCGGGCGGAAAACCGGATCTCAACGGCATCTGGCAGGCGGTCGGGTCGGCGAACTGGAACCTGCTGGATCATCAGGCGCGGAGCGGTCCGGTCCTCGAACTCGGCGCCGTGCTCGCCGTCCCGGCAGGATTGACCGTCGTCGACGGGAACGAGATTCCGTATCAGCCGTGGGCGGCGGCGAGGCAGAAGGAGAACTACGAGAACTGGTTGAGCAGGGATCCGGAGGTGAAGTGCTACCTGCCTGGGATTCCGCGCGCCACCTACATGCCGTACCCGTTTCAGATCCTGCAGACCGCCGACAACGACATCCTCATGGCGTACGAGTACGCAAGCGCCAGCCGCG
This sequence comes from Acidobacteriota bacterium, assembly GCA_003222635.1. GTDB lineage: Bacteria > Acidobacteriota > Vicinamibacteria > Vicinamibacterales > UBA2999 > Gp6-AA40. Next base: position 1,358 of record QHWQ01000161.1, read on the forward strand.
TGATCAAGATGGGGAGAGTCCAGCCGCCGCCGGTTGACACGTGGATGGGACAGTCCGCCGGTCACTGGGAAGGGGACACGCTCGTTGTCGACACGACGGGCCTCAACGACCAGACGTGGTTCGACCGCGCTGGAAATTTCCACAGCGAGGCGCTGCACGTCGTCGAGCGATTCACGCCCGTGAGCGCGGACGTGCTCGATTATCAGGCGACGATCGAGGACCCGAAGGTGTTCACGCGTCCGTGGAAGATGCAGATGCCGCTCTATCGCAGGCAGGACAAGCGCGCACAGCTTCTCGAGTTCAAGTGCGTGGAGTTCGTCGAAGAACTGATGTACGGGGCGCTGCGTAAGAAGACGGGCAACGAGCCGAAGTTCAGCGCGGCGCGCCTGCGCTGGCCGTAGCAGTCGTGCAGCCCGTCACGAAACTCCTCGACACCCCGCTGAAGCTGATCGGAGCCGTGACGGCGCTGATATCGCTCGTCCTCGGCGCCAGCCAGGTGGTGAAGGTCGTCGGCGAGTCGCGAGAGCGCCGCCGTCAGGTCGCGGAGCTTCAGCGCGTCGCGTCGGAGCAGCAGAAGAGCGGCGACTACGCGGCCGCGTGGGCGAGCCTGACGGAGGCGTCGAAAATAGACGGACAGGCGGTTCGCACCGCGCAGGAAGACGTGGCGATGGCGTGGCTGCGCGACATCAGGATTCCAGGCGGGTCGAAGTTCTCCGACGTCGTCGATCCGCTCGCCGCGGTGCTCACGCGCGGCACCCTCAGCGCGACCGGCGTGCGCAAGGCCGATCTCCTCGGCCATCTCGGCTGGGCGTATTTCCTGAAGTCGCGCGATGGCGCGAGCGTGGCGAGCCCGGAAGATTCGTATCGAGAGGCGGTGGCCATCGATCCGATGAACCCGTTTGCGCAGGCGCACTGGGGGCACTGGATCGTGTGGCGGCGGGGTGAGATCGCGGATGCGAACCCGCATTTCGCGGCGGCGGTGGCATCGGGCCGCGAGCGGCCCTACGTGCGGCGGATTCAGCTCGCGGCGTTTCGGCTGTACGGATCGGCCGACGCCGACAGCGCGCTCGTTCACGCCGCGGACGAGATGCGCCGCAACAACGAGCCGATCGACGCATCGACGAAGCGCGACGTCTTCTCGATCTATTACTCGGCGTTCAACTCGGAGGAGCAGCTGCGGCGCGTGCTCGGCGTCCTTCCGCCCGCCGATCACATCGTGTTCATCCGCGCGCTGTTCTCGGGTCCGGACTTCGATGCGTCGCGGGCGCCGCTCCGCGACGCGACCGTGGCGATGCTGCAGGAGGATGCGGGGCTTCGCAATGACGCGTTGGTGACATGGCGAGCGGTACGCGCAGCGCTCCCGCCCGGAGAAGGCGACACGCGCGTGAGAACGCGCGCGACCGCGGCGATCGCGCGCCTGTCCCGCTGACGCTACGGCTTCGGCAGTGCGAAGCTCAGAATCAGGTCGCCGCCCCTGCGGCCCCGGTCGCCTCCACCAGAGGCCACGGTCACGAATTCTTCGCCGTTCACCATGTAGATGGACGGCGACGAAAAGACGCCGGCGCCGGTGTTGAACTTCCAGAGCAGATCGCCGGTTCTGGCGTCGTACGCGTAGAAGTAGCCGGCGATGTTGCTGCCCGCTCCGACAAAGACCACACCGCCGGCCGTGACAACCGATCCCGCCTGGCCGTAGCCTTCGAAAACCTGCCGCCACTTCAGCTCTCCGGTCGTCGGGTCGTAGGCGGAAAAATATCCTTTCGCGCCGCGTCCTGAATTGGTCGGACTGTCAATCGCGGCGACGTACAGCAACCCCGTCTGCGGACTGTACGAAATCGGACTGTAGCTCGACCCACCACCGGTTCCCGGCGCCTGGATCTGATTCGCGGCCTGCGGCGCGTACTGCGGCACGATCTTGTTCTTCTCGAGCTGCGCGGGTGGGATGTCCAGGGGAACGATCGGACAGACCGGCTCCATCGGCTTCCCGCTCGCGGTAAACGGAATCGGCTGCGTCGGCCAGGGCTGATCGCCGGGGCGGCCGCCCGCAGTCGGCACCGGCATTTCCTTGATTGGATGAACGGGCTTTCCGGTCTCGCGATCGAGGATGTAGAGGTATCCGTTCTTGCTCGCGTGCGCGAGCGCCCGGACGCGTTGTCCACGCACCTGCATGTCGAAGAGAATCGGCGGCGCGCCAGAGTCGTAATCCCAGACGTCGTGGTGCGTCTGCTGGAAGTACCACTTCAGCGTACCTGTGTCGAGCGTGAGCGCGATGATCGAGTCGGTGAAGAGATTCGTGCCCGCGCGCCTGGTGCTGTCGCCGAACGGATTGCCGACCGGCATGTAGAGCAGGCCCAGCTGCGGATCGATGGCGGCCGTTTCCCAGATGCCGCCTCCGTTTCGCTCGCCGCCAACCCAGGTCGGACCCGCGATGTCCCAGCCCTGATCGTTTGCGTTCTGTGGAATCGTGTTGAAGTTCCACTTGACTTTGCCCGTCATGGCGTCGACGGCCAGCACATACCCGCCCGGGATGTGACTCTCGCTGCGCGTGCTGCCGATGTAGAGCACGCCGTTAAGGAACTGCGGCGCCGTCGTGAACCAGTATCCAACGCTGATCGCGCTCTTCACGTCCGGGTATCGCGGGGCGAGCACGTCCATGATGACGCTCGCCTGGCCGTTCTTGCCGAATCCTCGAAGCGGTTTGCCGGTCTTGGCGTCGAGTGCGAACAGAAACGAGCCGCCACCTGTGTAGACCACGCCGTTGGCATAGACGACACCGCGATTGCGGAACACGTAGCCTTCACGCGCTCCGCCGCCGATGAGATCGGTGACGTCGTAGGTCCACAGCAAGTGCCCATCGGCGGCATCGAGCGCGTAGACGCTCCCGCGCGAATCGGTCACATACATCGTCCCATCGACGATGATCGGCGTGGTCTGATTGCTGACGCCGTCGATGACGCCGTGCTGGAACAGCCACCGTGGCGTGAGCGACTTGACGTTCGATCGATTGATCTGATCCAGCGTGGAATAACGGGTACCGGCCAGATCCAGGTTATGGAGCGGCCAGTTCACCGTCGTGGTCGTGGTTCGCGATTGCGCGGAGACCAGGGCCACCATCGCCAGGCTTACAAAGATCATCAATCGCTGTGGCTTCATGATTTACTTCACGTCGGCAGCAGGGTTGGCAAACAGCTGGTTGTATTTCGCGGTCTCCGACGGTACGCACTCCTGCTCGGGGATCTCGAGGCTCGGCGACTGCAGGCGGTAGGGCAGCTTGTCGAGCGCGACCCACGGGCGGGTGTAGAACTTCGGGTCGTCTATCGTGATCGTCTTCTCGAGGTGATCCGCGTCGACGCGGTGATACGTCTCGATCACGTGCAGCGCGTCGCTGTGCGGACGCCCGGCGTTGTCGAGCCACGTGCGATCGTCGAATCCATTCGAGTCGGCGACGAACGTGTAGTCATCCACCCATCGGCCGACCGAGTAGCCCCAGAAACGTGCTTCAGGTGGAGGAGAACCTTTGATGTCCCACCCGGGTACCTCGGGATTGGCAGGGAGCTTTCGCCCATCGGTCCAGATGACGCGCCATTTCTTGTTGAATTGATAGAGGATCACGACCTGTGTCGCGGTCTGCAGGATCTGCTCGTGATGCGCGTTGTGCAGCACGATGCGCGGGAACCCCTGCGGATCGCAGCCGGGCATCGGATCGTTGGTCAGCGCCGACGGCACCTGCGTGAAACCGTACGTGGGCTTGTTGTTGATGAATGCCTTGCGGCCCTCGGGTGTGAAGGGCAGCTCGTGCTCGGGCTTGCCATCCGATGGAATCGCCTTCGCGCCATCTGCCTGAATGCCTTCGCCGCCGCCCTTCGCGAATTCCCAGATACCCGAAAGGTCACGCCTCGGCGGCGCACCTGACTTCTTGTCCGCGACGTCCACGTCGTACACCGCGCCGGGTGTGCGGCGGAATCCCTGCTGACCGCGGATCGCCGGCGACAGCAGCGTGAGGAGCGCGATCGCCGTGACGATGGTCCGGCTGAAGCCGGACCCTACCGACATCCTTCCGAATCGCGAATCCCGAATCCCGAATCCCGAATTCATGGGCGCGCTCCGCTTCCATCGCTCGGCGAGAGGCCGTTACCTGCGACGAGCGTCTTCCCATCGGGCAACTTCACCTGCAGGATGCGCCCGAGCGGGGACCCATTCTTCACGGGCTCGAGCGTGACCGTCACCTGATCGCCGACCGCGAACGACTGCTTGGTCCAGCCGAACGGCGTCATGTTCGGTGGCGCCTGCGTCTCCGCGACCCAGTGCATCATCTCGCCGCTGTCGTTCTTCACGTCGAATCGCAGCAGGCAGTGCGGGTTGGCCCAGAACCACTCCGTCACCGTTCCGGTCAGGGTGAGCCGCTTGCCGAGATCGAATACCGCGTTGGCGTGGTGCGCCGCCAGCGCGCACGAAAGAAGAACCACACCGGACGCGACCGCAACAAGCATTCTTCTCATGTGATCACCTTCGGATAGGGATGTTGACCTTCTGGTTGAGGAACCGCTCGCGGAACCGCAGCTCGTCGGAGATCGTGTAGATGTTTTCCGTCATCGATCCGTCCGGCGACGGCTTATAGATCAAATGCGCGTCCCACGGCTTGGTGAACGCGCCCTTGTCCTCGAACGTGATGTCGAACACGAGGTTCGTGCCGGCCTTGTGGATGCGCTCCACCAGGTGCAGATCCGTCGTGTGCGGCAGGCCGCGCGCGTCGAGCCACGTCGAGTCCTTGTAGCCGACCGAATCGACCACGAGCGTGTCGCCCTCCCACTTGCCCACCGCGTTGCCGTACCACGTCAGCGCGGGGTCTGGATCCTGCGGCACGTTCAACGCAATCTGCCGCCAGTTGTTGTTGTATTCCCACAGCTGGTACACGTAGTCGCTGGTCTGAATCAGCTTGAAGCGCATCGGGTGCTGCGAGATGCGCGGATAGCCGTTCGGATCCGCGAACTTCAGCGACGGATCGGTGGTGTTGGCAAAGTCCTGGTTCTCGCCCTGCGCGGGCCGCTCGGTCTTCAGCTTTTC
>QHWQ01000162.1 GCA_003222635.1 Acidobacteriota bacterium
CATGCCCGCGGCGCGGGGGCGTACCTCGAGCCGCTGCCGCCGGGTGCGGCCACGTGGACCGAGGATCAATCGCGGCGCAATTTCGATCGCGTTGCCCGGCTCGTCGTTCCCGGCGAACCGCTCAAGAGCATCCTGCTCACCAATCCGCTGGCGACTGAAGCAGGCGGCTCGCCGTGGCATGAGGGCGGCAAGCACTGGATGTCGCAGACCGATCCGGAGTGGCAGACGCTCGCCGCATGGGTCCGCGGGTCGTGAGCTCGCGGAGAACATTTCTGGGTCGCACGCTGCTGCTGGTTGCGGGCGCCACGACGGTGGCGCGCCGCGCGTGGGCGCAGGCCTCTGACTATATTCGCTACGCGACGCTCTCGCGCCCGGTGATCGTGCCGCTCGACGACCTGACGAGTCCGGCCAAGGCGTTCCCGTTCACGGCGGACGGCTTGACCCTGGCGAGCGCCGCCGAGCCGAACCAGCCCGTTCGATTGAACGGCATGGTGGTGCGGACGTCGAAAGGCGACAATTCGTCCGATCACTTCAAAGCAGTCTGCCTGAAGTGCCCGCACGAAGGATGCGACGTCGAGTTCATTGGAGACCCCGGCCGCGTGCCCGAAGAAGTCACGACGGCGATCGGCAAGGTGAGCGATCCCCTTTATATATGTCCGTGCCACAACAGCACGTTCAAGATCGATGACGGCTCGAAGCTGTTCGGTCCGGCGCCGCGTGGGCTGTGGCGCTTCCACGTTACCGGCGTCACCGAGACGGCCGTTGAAATCGGCGAGGTCGAAGAGGACGCGCTCCTCGTCGTCTGAGCCGCTGCAGGAGGTCCGAGATGTCCGTTTCCTCTTCTCGTCGTCCCTGGGCGCTCATCGCGGTGTTCGCGATCGTTGCCGCGGCGTCGTTGCACGCGGCGACTGGCAAGACCATCATCATCCAGTCGAACTCGGCCGGCGACCGGGTGACGTTGATCGATCCCGCCACCGACACGGTGGTCGGCGAGATTACCGGCATCGAAGTCGGCCACGGCGTCCAGGCCTCTGCCGACGGCAGCCGCATCTACGTGACGAACGAGTCGCTTGCGACCCTCGACGTTGTCGACGCGCCGACGCTGAAGATCATCAAGCGCATTCCATTGACAGGGCCGCCGAACAACGTCGCGGTTCGCAAGGATGGACTCCGCGTGTACGCGGCCATTACCGGCAACAACGGCGGCGTCGACATCATCGACACGCAGAAGCTGGAGAAGATCAAGTTCATTCGCGTGCTCGGCGGCGTCCACAATCCCATCATGACGCCCGACAGCAAGTTCGTAGTCGCCGGATCGATCGGCGGTGCGATGGCGACGGTCATCGACACGCAGCTCGAGCGGCCGATCTGGTCGATCCATTTCAACGACGGCGAAGGCGTCCGCGTCTTCTGCTTCGACTGGAACCCCGACGGCTCGACGCGGCGGATGTTCGTCCAGCTCTCCAACTTCCACGGCTTTGCGGTTGTGGATTGGCAGAAGCGCGCGGAAGTGCAGCGCATCACGCTGCCGTCAATCCCCGAATCGGAGCGCAACAAGGAAGGCATCCAGGGTGCGCCGGCGCACGGCATCCTCGTGTCGCCCGACGGCAAGCAGCTCTGGACGACCAGCAAGTGGAACAGCCGCGTCTATGGCTATTCGATTCCCGATCTGAAGTACCTCGGCGAGGTGAAGGTTGGTCTGGTACCGGACTGGATCACCTACACGCCGGACAGCAAGAAGCTGTACGTCGCCAACGCGCACGATAACAACGTCTCGGTGATCGATCTGGTCGCGCGCAGGGAAATCACGAAGATCAAGGTCGGTCAGATTCCGAAGCGCAATTCGACCGGTATCTTCCCTGTCATCGGGACCGGAACTGGTACGAACTGAGAACAGCCATGACGAAAACGACCGCGCTCGCGACCGGATTTGCCGTGGCGCTTGCCGCGGTCGGAGTACAGGCACAGAGAGTCACAGGCACCGCTGAAACCCACCTCGCCGCCGCGAAAGCGGCGGCGGGGACGCAATGGACGGCGCTGCAGCAACGCGTCTGCGAATCGGCGATCCCGGCGCCTCCGGCGCCAAGGGCCGCTGGGGCGGGCGAGGCTGGTAGGGCGGGTGGGGGAGGACGTCAGGCAGGGCCGCCGCCGCCATCTCAGTGGCACGTCGAGCCCGCGAAAGTTTTCGATAACCTCTACTTCGTCGGCATGACCGACTGGTCGGCCTGGGCGCTGACCACCTCGCAAGGCATCATCGTCATCGACGCGATCTTCGACTACTCGGTCGAAGATGAAGTCGTCAACGGTCTCAAGAAGCTCGGTCTCAATCCCGCCGACATCAAGTACGTCCTCATCAGCCACGCGCACACCGATCACATCGGCGGCGCGAAGTATCTGCAGGATCATTTCGGCCCACGCCTCGTGATGTCGAAGGAAGACTGCGCCCGGCCACACGCCCGGAACGATCTCCAGCATCTACAAGGTGAAGGATCGCGGCACGACGCACACCGTCGCGACGTGGGGAGGGACGACGATCCAGGGCGGACGGCCGGAGACGTATCTCGCCTACATCGCCTCCGGCGATCGCTACCGCGACATCGTCAAGAAAGCCGGCGCCGATATCGTCCTGTCGAATCACACCGCGTACGACAACACGCCCGCCAACATCAAGACGCTTGCGACGCGCGGTCCGAAGGATCGCAATCCGTACATCGTCGGCAACGCCGCCGTGCTGCGCTACATCACCACCGCTGAGGAGTGCGCGAAGGCCGGCTATCTTGCCACCACCAAGCTTGCAGGGACGAGCAGCCGCTAAGTAAGATTTGTGGTTGGTCGCTGATCACAAATCGCCACATTCGGAGGATTGATGCAGGTCATTCCGGTGACAGATGTGTCGCGCGGCTTTGGCTCGACGAGCCGGCGCGATACATGGTGGGTTGCACCGCTTGCCGTCTTTCTCGGCCTCGGCACGTTCGTCGTCTACTCGACCTGGGCCGCATTTCAGAACGCGCATTACACATTCGGCCCGTATCTGTCGCCGTTTTACGCGCCGGTCCTCTGGGCGTCGCCGGATTATCCAGCCGGGCTCGAGCATGCATGGTTCGGCGCCAAGCCGGCGTGGTTTCCCGCGCTGGTGCCGTTCTCCCCCGCGCTGCTGATTCTTCCGTTCCCCGGCCTCTTCCGTTTCACCTGTTACTACTACCGCGGCGCGTACTACAAGGCATTCTGGGCAGATCCGCCGTCATGCGCGGTTGGCGAGCCGCGCAAGAGCTATTGGGGCGAGAACTCGTTTCCCTTGATCCTCCAGAACGTCCATCGCTACTTCCTCTACATCGCGTGCATTTTCCTCTTCCTGCTCTCATATGACGTGTGGCTGGCGACGCGATGGCCGGATGGCAATGGCGGCACGACGTTCGGCATCGGTGTCGGCACGTTGATCCTCGCGCTGAACGTGGTGCTCCTCACCTCGTACACGCTCGGCTGCCATGCGATGCGCCACATCGTCGGCGGCTTCAAAGATGAAGTCTCGAAGTCGGCGATGTGCGACGGCGCGTACGCGTGCTCGAGCGCGCTCAATTACAAGCATCAGCTCTTTGCCTGGCTGAGCCTCTTCACCGTTGGCTTCTGCGACCTCTACGTCCGTCTCTGCTCGATGGGGATCTGGACCGACTACAGGATCCTCTGATGGCGGACGCGACGACCTACACCTACGACGTCCTGGTGATCGGGGCGGGCGGCGCGGGACTGCGCGCCGCCATTGAAGCGGCCAATGCCGGCGCCTCAGTCGGCCTGATCTGCAAGTCGCTGCTCGGCAAAGCGCACACCGTGATGGCCGAAGGCGGCATGGCCGCGGCGATGGCGAACAACGACGATCGTGACAGCTGGAAGGTGCACTTCGCCGACACGATGCGCGGCGGCCAGTACGTGAACAACTGGCGCATGGCGGAGATTCACGCGAAGGAAGCGCCGGATCGCGTGCGCGAACTCGAAGCCTGGGGCGCCGTCTTCGATCGCACGCCGGACGGCCGCATCAACCAGCGCAACTTCGGCGGCCACCGCTATCCGCGGCTTGCGCACGTCGGCGATCGCACCGGCCTGGAGCTGATTCGCACGCTGCAGGATCACGCCATCTACCTCGGCATCGCGGTGCACATGGAGCACACGGTCATCGAGCTGCTGCTCGATGGCGGCGGCGCGGCGGGCGCGGTCGCGTACGACCGCGACCGCGGCACGTTCCACGTCTTCGCCGCGAAGGCAACGGTGCTCGCGACCGGCGGTGCCGGTCGGGCCTACAAGGTGACCAGCAACAGCTGGGAAGGCACCGCCGACGGCCACGCGCTCGCGTATCGCGCGGGGGCGGAGCTGCAGGACATGGAATTCATCCAGTTCCATCCGACCGGGATGGTCTGGCCGCCGAGCGTCAAAGGCATTCTTGTGACCGAAGGCGTGCGCGGCGAGGGCGGCATCCTGAAGAACAGCGAAGGCCGCCGGTTCATGTTCGACGACATTCCGGACAACTACAAGCCGCAGACCGCTTCGGATCCGGAAGAAGGCTGGCGTTACGTGATGAATGACAAGAACGCGCGCCGTCCGCCGGAATTGCTGACGCGCGACCACGTCGCGCGCTGCATCAACCGCGAAGTGAAGGCCGGCCGTGGATCTCCGCACGGCGGCGTGTTCCTCGACATCGCGTGGATCAAGGAGAAGCTGCCCAACTCCGAGGAGCACATCAAGCGGAAGCTCCCGAGCATGTATCACCAGTTCAAGGAACTGGCGGACCTCGACATCACCAAGGAGCCGATGGAAATCGGCCCGACCATGCACTACATCATGGGCGGGATCAGTGTGGATGCGGATTCGCAGGAGACGCGCATCCCGGGGCTGTTTGCGGCTGGCGAGTGCGCGTCGGGCATCAACGGCGCCAATCGTCTCGGCGGCAATTCGCTCTCGGACCTGATCGTCTTCGGCAAGCGCGCCGGGGAATACGCCGCGAAGTTCGCGCAGCAGAACGGGCAGCCGCGCATCGATACTGCGCGCGTCGACAAGGCGATCAAGGACTCGCTCGCGCCGTTCGACCGCGGATCGAAGGGCGAGAATCCGTACAAGGTGCAGCAGGATCTGCAGGACACGATGCACAACCTCGTCGGCATCGTCCGCACCGAGGCGGAGATGCGCGAGGCGCTGACGAAGATCCGCGCGCTGAAGGAGCGCACTTCACGCGTCGGTGTCGAAGGGCACCGTGAGTATCACTCCGGCTGGCACACGGCGATCGACATCCGCAACCTGCTCGACGTCTCCGAGGCGATCGCCGTCTCGGCGCTCGAGCGGAAAGAGAGCCGCGGCGGACACTTCCGCGAGGATTATCCGGACAAGGTCGCCGAATTCGGCACGTTCAACATCGTGACGAAGCGGGGAGCGGACGGCAGCGTGCAGGTCTCGCGCCTGCCGATTCCGCCGATACCGCAAGAACTCCAGCAGGTCATCGAGGAGCAGAAGTCCTAATGGCCCAAGCCACGTTCAGAATCTGGCGGACCCAACCTGGCGGTGGCGGCGCCTTCCAGGACTACCAGACCGAAGTGTCCGAGGGGATGGTCGTGCTCGACGCCGTGCATCGGGTGCAGGCGGAGCAGGCGCCCGACCTGGCGTGCCGCTGGAACTGCAAGGCGGGCAAGTGCGGATCGTGCTCGGCGGAGATCAACGGACGTCCGCGGCTGATGTGCATGACGCGGCTCAACTCACTCAATCTCAACGAGCCCGTCACCGTCGAGCCGATGCGGACCTTCCCGCCGATCAAGGATCTGGTCACCGACGTGTCGTGGAACTTCAGGGTGAAGAAGACGATCAGGAAGATCACGCCGCGCCCGCCGGATGCTCCCGACGGCACCTACCGCTTCGCGCAGCGCGACGCCGATCGCGTGCAGGAGTTCCGCAAGTGCATCGAGTGCTTCCTGTGCCAGGACGTCTGCCACGTCCTGCGTGACCACCGGGAGTTCAACGAGTTCATCGGGCCGCGCTTCCTGATTTACAACGCGCAGCTCGAGATGAATCCCATCGACACGGCCGATCGGCTGCAGGACCTGAAGGACAAGCACGGGATCGGCTACTGCAACATCACGAAGTGCTGCACGAAGGTGTGCCCGGAGCACATCCACATCACGGACAACGGCATCATTCCGCTGAAGGAGCGTGTCGTCAGCCGGTTCTACGATCCGGTGACGCGGCTGCTGCACATGCTCAAGTAGAGATTTACGAATTTACGAATTTACGAATTGAATTTGGCGAATTGGATTTTCAAATTCGTCAATTCGTCAATTCGCAGATTCGTCAATTCCAGAGATCGTCAGGTCCGCCCTTCGCGTTTCAAGCGATCGCGCCGGCGCGCCAGCCAGTCGAAGAAGAACAGGATCCACGCGAGAATGCCGGTTCCAAGCAGCAACAGCAAGCCTTGCATCGTGGTTCATCAACTCCTGCGATCGCGAGCGTCACTCCAATGAGTAGCAACCACTGGGCAAAGCCGATAACGAGCAACAAACCAGGCAATGGTCGCTGACTGATCACTGGTCCCAGCACAAGCGCTGCGTAACCCAGATTCGCGAGCGCAGGTAGGACACTCACCAATACCGCACGTTGCCGCTGTTTCAAGCGTAACATCGTCGGCCGGATTCAATGCGAACCGGATGCCGCCTCGTTTCTCTCAGCAAACGCGATCGAAGACGGCCAACTCGCGCAGTTTCTGCAACGAGCCCATCATGAAGACTTGGCTGGAATGTTACGACTCATACGTCCGGGCATTCCGGCGCGAACTGTCCACGCTCGTGATCGAACCGACGGATACGTGCAGGTCTGGTGTCTTATCGTTCAACTGATAGCTTCCGATAAATCGAGCGTCGCCATCGCATCCGGTGGAGATGCGTCGAATTGCAGGCTGACGTTCCGCGCGGCGAACTGCCGCCGGAGCCGTTGGACGACCCACGCCGTGAGCACAATTCCCAGATACCACGCTGCCGCGCGATTCGAACGCAGCACCGACCTCTGAATCGCCGCGTTCACGAACGCAAAGAGGATGAGCGGCACGATGTGACCGAGCCAGCGCGACTTCAGCGACTCGGCGTCTCCGCTGCGCGTGCAGGTGAACGGCACCGCGCGGCAGTCGCGCAGCGCCCACTCCGCAAGCGCCAGCCCACAGAGGAGGTCGAGCGTCGCCATCGTCGCGGCATCGTGTGGTGTCCAGTCGAGCGCGAGCGCGCCGAGAGCCGCCAGCGTGGAGACAGGAACAATGGAGAGCAGCAGCAGTGAAATGACGGTTGCATCGAGCACCGATGCCAGGCGCGGCTGCGACAGCCGGAACACCCAGTTCGCGTCGAGATCCGACGGCACGGCGAACGCCGCGCGCAGGCCGAGCGTTGCGAAGAACATCGTGACGAGTGGGAGCGCCAGCAGCGAGATCGCCGGCTGATTGAACGCCAGCGTGCCGCGCAGCCCACCCGCGACGATCACGCTCAACGTTGTGATCGCGAGCGCGAGGCCGAGATACGCCGTCACGATGAGGCGGTGGCGGCGGCTGCGCAGCATCGTCGTCACGGTGAAGGTCGTCACGCTGCGCACGGCGGGCGATGAGGGCAGCGCCACGGCGGCGACACGCGCGACCGTGGAGATCACGCCTGCATGTTGATGCGGCTGTGCCTCGAGCGCCCTGCGCGCGAACAACCGTGCCGGCCACAGATAGATCGGAATGACGATCGCGATGGACGCGACCAGCGCCAGCGGCGCGGCGAGCGCGCCAAAGCCGAGAGAGGGATAGTGCAAGCCGACGAGCCACGCATACAGCGCGGCGAACGGCATCGACGGAATCAGCAGTGCAGATCGATCGCCGGCGGCCAGTCGATCGACGAGCGCTGGAATCACGCCGTTGATGAAGAAGAACACTTCGGCAAGGCCGGCAATCGTCACCAGCTGCAGCAGCGTGGCGAGGCGCTCGGAGGCGTGCGCGCCGAAGCAGAGCGCGAGCAGCGCGCGGAAGATGAGCAGCAGCACGAACATGAAGAGGCTGGCGCCCATCGTGGCGACGATGTGGGCGACGAAGACGACCGGCAGGAACCCGAGTGAGCGATGCGAGGGCGCGGCCACTCGGGCAGCAAAGCTTCCCACGTTGCCGCCGCCACCAGCGCCGCCACGAGCATGCCGTAGAGCAGAAAGAACATGCGATCGACCTGGATCGCGTGCTCGATGATCGCCGCCTTCTGAAAGTGGCGCGCGGAGTAGTCGATCAGCTGATGGAACGCATACATCGCCGGCGGCGTTGCGATCAGCACGAGGCTCCACAACGCGAACTGCGACGGATCGCTGTCGCGGGAAAGGAGCGCCGCGTTGAGCAGGCTGCGGACGGAATCGCGCGAGAGGAGGACGAACTGATCGAACTCGCGTTGCAGCGACGGAGAGAGCCGCATCAGATCGTCGCGATCGCCGCCAGTTCCCGTCCCAGGGCAGCGACGTCCTGATCGACGGCCACGCTCGTGAACGCCTGCTCGAGGGTCGTCGAGTCGGTGCTCTCGCGCAGGCGCGTGACGGATGTGGACGCGATCGCGCGGCCGTTGCGCATGATCACGATCTCCTGACACACCTTCTCGACCGCGTCGAGCATGTGCGAGCTGTAGATGATCACCTTGCCGCGCTCGGCGAGCGTGGCGACCAGCGATCGCAGCACGAGCGTGGCGGCGACGTCGAGCCCGGAATTCGGTTCGTCGAGCACGATGAGCTCCGGGTCGTGAATGAGCGCCGCGGAAATCAGCACCTTCTGCCGCATCCCTTTCGAAAAGGCCGAGAGCGGCGCGTGGCGATCGGTGTCGAGGCCGAAGATTTCCAGATAGCGGTTGATGCGGCGCGTCAGCGTCGCGCGCGGGATGCCGCGAAGCCCGCCGACCAGCTCGAGGTACTCACCCGCGGAGAGGTAGGCGTAGAGGCGCGGCTCCTCCGGGATGTAGCCGACGATGGTCTGATATGCGAGGAGCTGCTGGTGGATGTCGACCCCGCGCCAGCGGATGCGTCCGCGATTGGGCCGCAGCAGGCCGACGATCATCCGGACCGTGGTGCTCTTGCCGCAGCCGTTCGGGCCGAGCAGCCCGACAACGGTGCCGGGCGCGGCGTGCAGCGTCAGCGCGCGCACGGCGGGGACGCCGCGATAGCTTTTCCATACCTCGGCGACGTCGAGCATGTCAGTCTTCGATCGGTGCTTCGTAGGTCCGCCGCGGGGGCCAGAAGCACGCGAATGAGGTGACGAGACACGCGATGCCCACGCCGCCGACGTACGAGAGCGCACGCGTCACCACCGCAGCGTCCAGATCGATCGCCGACAATCTGGCTGCGCCGAAGCCCGAGAGCAGCACGAGCATGAAGGTGTAGTAGATCGTCTGGAGCAGCGTCAGCAGCGCGATCATCTCGACGTCGCTCTTGAGCGCGAGGAGATCGCCTGACACGTCGAACCAGAGCGCGCCCCCCAGCGCACGCAGCACGCCGCAGTAGTCGCCCGGCCGTGTGGTCCCGCGCGTTGCCGTCTCGAATTGCAGATCGGCGATCGCGGGCGAGAGCATCATGGTGAACGTCTCTCGATGCAGAAGCCGGTGGCCGATGCGTGCGATCCAGATGCCGGTCATCACTGCGCCTCGGCGGGTTTGAGCGCGAGCGCGTCGCGCAGCAGGCGATAGGCGTCGCGCACCTTCAGACCGTACGGGGTCGGGCGATAGAGGCGGCGCGGCAGGCCAATCGCGCCAGCCGGGCGATCTTCCTGCCGAGACGCGACAAAGCCCTTCGCTTCCATCCGGCCGAGCGTCACGTAAATCGATCCGCGTTTCAGCCGGCCGCCCGACGCGTCAACGAGCTCGAGGCCGTAGCGCTCGGAGGACTCGAGCAGATCGAGCACGAGCGACTCGCTGGAAGAAATCGACGGAAGGCGCTGTTCGGTCAAGCGCCGCCGATCTTACATTTTGTAAGACCTGTGTCAAGTCACGACGCGCGGCCGCCTATCGCCTGGGCGTCACACTCGCTCCGGCAGGGAGCGGGACAGCCGGCGGTTCGGTTTCGTGCGCGACCCCAAGCTGCAGGTCGTCGCGGGTCGCACGCAGCGATCGCGCGAGCGAGAGCAAGTCGGCATTCAACAGCTCATCGCAGGCGATGATGGGGCCCGCGCGCTCACGTTGAAATCGTAGCCATGATCCTGACCTGACCCGAGGATATCGTCGATGAGTCCGGCGGCCGCGAGCCGGAGACTGCTCGCGAACACGCCATAGGTGTCGTGATAACGCGATTGCGCGTCGGAAAACCGAGCGACGCGAACGCAGGCACCTCCGGGGGTTGGGGCGCCAGATTCTACTCGGGAAAGGCGATTCGCTGGCGGACGTATAATCCAGCACCTCAGAGAGGGACACGCCAGTGAAACACTGGATCATCGTCTTGGTGCTCGCCGCGACGCCGGCCGCGGCGCAGGATTCGTCCACGTACACGCCGCCGAAAACGCGCGATGGACAGCCGGACCTGCAGGGGATCTGGCAGGTGCTCAACACCGCCTCGTGGGATATTCAGGATCACGGCGCCAGCCTCGGCGTGCCGGCCGGCCACGGCGTGGTCGACGGCAACGACATCCCGTACACGCCGGCGGCGCTCGCCAAGAAGCAGGAGAACTTCAAGAACCGGCAGGCGCTCGACCCCCTGAACAAATGTTTCCTGCCGGGCGTGCCGCGCGTCACGTATCTGCCGTACCCGTTTCAGATCGTCCAGCAGCGTGAGCGCATCGACATCCTGCACGAGTACTCGCGCGTCATCCGCTACATCTACATGAACGGCAACCCGCATCCGCCCGGACCGATCGACTGGTTCATGGGCGATTCGCGCGGCCGTTTCGACGGCAACACGCTCGTCGTCGACGTGATTCACTTCAACGATGAGACCTGGTTCGATCGCGCCGGCAACCACCACAGCGACGCGCTGCACGTGGTCGAACGCTTCACGCCGACCGATCGCGATCACATGAACTACGAGGTCACAATCGAGGATCCGAAGACGTTCACGCGGCCGTGGAAGATGAGTATGCCGATCTATCGGCGTCAGGAGAAGGACGCCGAGCTGCTCGAGTACGAGTGCGGCCCGTACCTGCTCCAAGAGGAATGGAACAAGCCGAATTCGGCGCTGTTCAATCAGCGGTGAGGTTTCCGATGAGACAGTTGCTGCTCGTCGCCAGCGTCGTGATCGCCTCGGCCGTGCTCGTGCGCGGCCAGGCATTCTACAAGCCCGACACGCCGAAGTTCCCGCAGGCGCGCACCTGGGTCGCGCAGCGCGCCAAGCTCCCGCCGTACAAGGCGCCGCGCACGCCGGATGGCGTTCCGGACCTGCAGGGCAACTGGAACGGACCGATCGGGGGCGGCAACGACGATCTCGAGGAGCACGACTACATCGACGTGACGACGCCGCCGCAGGAGAGCTACATCTCGGATCCGCCGGACGGCAAGGTGCCGTACACGCCGTGGGCGCTCGCGAAGCGCAATGAGATTCGCGCGGGCCTCGCGCGCGGGTGGCCCGGCGAAACGGGTCAACGTCTGTATGGAGATCCGGCGGCGCTCTGCCTCGTCGGCATGCCGCGCAGCTCCTTCGGCGCGCAGGAGATCGTTCAGACGCGGAACCAGGTGATCCTGCTCACGGCGAACACGTATCGCGTCATTCCGACCGATGGGCGCGCGCATCTGAGCTCGGGCGCGAAGACCTTCTTCGGCAACTCACGCGGCCGCTGGGAAGGGGAGACGCTCGTCGTCGACGTGACGGGTGTGAACGGCGAGACCTGGATCGACAGCGCCGGCAACTTCTACGGCCCGAACACGCACATGATCGAGCGCTGGACGCGCGTCGAGCCGAACACGATCGACTACCAGATCACGCTCGAGGATCCGACGCTCTACACGCGTCCGTGGACGATGACGTATCCGAAGCGGCGGCAGGGCACCGGAGCCGGCGCCAATCCTGGAGGCACGACGGCCGCGAGCGCGGTGGCGAACGTCAACAACGATCGCTACGCGAAGGAGGTGTGGGAGAACACGTGCATCGAGGGCAACATCGATAACGTGGCGGAGATCAAGAGTCTAGGATTCAAGTGGTTCAACCCGATGGTGCCGTAATCAAAGGCGATCGACGTACACGTAATAGAGATCGGTTGCGACCTCGAAGTCCGTGGGTTTGCCGGCCCACGGCATCATCTGCCATTCGCTGGTCGGGCGAACCAGCTGCCACGCGTTCGGATCGCCGGCACGCACCGGCATCGCGAAATCCTTTTCGCCCGCCTTCCACCGATACGCCACGGTGTGTGCCTGCTCGTCGAACTTGAGCTGCAGCGCCGGAACGTCGGCGTGGCGCAGGTACTCGTTGAAGATCGGCGTCAGGTTCATGCCGGACTGCCGGTTGAAGTAGCCGACGATGTCCTCGGTGAGGATCGTCTTGTACTTGAACGTCTGGTAGACACCGCGAATCAGCTCGAACCACTTCTGGTCGTTGTCGATGGCGCTGCGCAGCGTGTGAAGGAAGAGCGCGCCCTTGAAGTACTGATCCTGTGTCGGCTCGCGGTGGATGCCGCGCGGCGTGATGATCGGCTCGGTGTTTCTGACCTTGCTCTTCTCGCCGTTGACGTAGGCCAGGTAGTCCGCGTGGCCGTACATGTATTCGACGAACAGGCATTCCATGTATGTGGCCCATCCCTCGTGAATCCACATATCGGAGGCATCCGCGGCGGTCACCGCGTTGCCGAACCACTCGTGCGCGCTCTCGTGGATGATGATGAAGTCGAAGCGCGGGCTGATCTGGACGCCGGTCCAGTCGCGTGAGGGGTAGTAGCTGTTGACGAAGTGGTTGCCGTAGGCGACCGCGCTCTGATGCTCCATCCCCGCGTACGGCACCTGCACCAGCTTGTAGCCGTCGCTGCCGAACGGGTACTCGCCGAAGTAGTGCTCGAACACCTGCAGCATCGGCTTCGCCTGGGCGAACTGCTCCTTCGCCGCGCCCAAGTCCTCGGGCAGCGCGTAGAAATCGAGCGGCAGGTCCCCGAGCCGATCGCTGAAGTGCTCGTAGGCGGCGATGTTGAGCGCGACGTCGTAGTTGTTGATCGGATAGTGGACCACCCAGTCCCATCGTGTGTAGCCGTCGCGCAGATCGGTCTTGCCGGCGAACGCGCCGTTCGAGACGTCCATCAGGCCGTTGGGCACCGCGACGCTGATCTGCATGCCTTCGGGCTCGTCCCGCCATTGTTCCTTGTTCGGCCACCAATAGCTGGCGCCGACGTCCTCGCAGGCGGTCGTGATCCAGTCGCGTCCCGCCGCGTCTTTCCTGAACGTAAGGCAGCCGAATCGCGCAACGGGTTCGGGCATCCCCGAGTAGTAGAAGTCAATCGCGTACTCGCGTCCGGCGCGCAGCGTTTGCGGGAAGTCGATGAAGACCGCGTTCAGCTCGCGCGTGTACTTCAGCGCGGCGTTCCCGAGAAGAATCTTTTCGACCTTCAGATACGCATAGAGATCCATCTGGATGCGTGTGTCGTCCTTCAGCATCCGGAAGCGGATCGTGTTCTTGCCGCTGATGAACTGCTTGACGGGATCGACGCGGATGTCGAGGTGGTAGGAGAGCAGGTCGTTGTTGGCGCGGTACGGGCCGTACTCGCCGCGCAGCACATCTCCGCGGGTCGGGGCGGGTGAGGCGGGTAGGCCGGGTTGGGCCTGTGCCGTCGCCGCCAGTACCAGGATCAGAACGCCGAGGCTAGCGACTCTTCTCGTAGGCGTCGGCTTGCTCATGTGCGTGATAAGAGCTTCGCACAAGAGGCCCCGATTCGACATGGACGAAGCCGCGCGCCAGCGCCAGACGCTTCAACTCCGCGAATTCATCGGGATGGTAGTAGCGGGCCATCGGCGCGTGCGCAGGCGAGGGACGCAGATACTGGCCGATGGTCAGAATCGAGACGCCGGCGCGGCGCAGGTCGCCAAACACCGAGACGACCTCGTCAAACTCCTCGCCGAGGCCGACCATGATGCCCGTCTTGGTCGCAATCGACGGCCGATACTGCCGCGAGCGATCGAGCAGCTCCAGCGATCGCGGGTACTTCCCGCCCGAGCGCGCCATGCGATAGAGCCGCGGGACGGTTTCGATGTTGTGATTGAGAACGTCGGGACCGGCGTCGAGCACCGTGCGTAGAGAGGACTCGATGCCCTGGAAGTCCGGGATCAGCACCTCGATGCGGCAGCCGGGCACCCGCTCGCGCGTGCGGCGGATCGTTTCGGCGAAGATGAACGCGCCGCCGTCCGGCAGGTCGTCGCGATCGACCGAGGTGATGACCGCATGACGCAGCGCCATGCGCTCGATCGCGTCCGCCACGCGGGCGGGCTCCGCCAGGTCGAGCTCGTGCGGCTTGCCGTGCGCGACGGCGCAATACGCGCACGCGCGCGTGCAGACGTCGCCGAGAATCATGAAGGTCGCGGTACCGTGATGCCAGCACTCGCCGATGTTCGGGCAGCGTGCTTCCTCGCAGACCGTATGGAGCTTCAGCTCCTTCATCACGCTCTTGAGGCGGAGATAGTTCTCCGACCCGGGCGCACGTACCTTCAGCCACGCTGGTTTTGGCTCACGCGGCCGAATCAACTCGACAGGAACGATCTCCATCCATAGACAGTTTAATTTACGAATTTACGAATTTACGAATTTACGGATTTGATTGTTGGACTGAGGATTGGCGTATTGGAGATCTCATGCCGCGTCGTTTGGCCTGATTCGCCCGGGCCGTTACTTGCGATTGATTCAGTATTGCCCACAGTTCGTTTGCCTCTGCGAGGAGCGGCCGCAGTCTTGGACTGTCAGCCGTCTTGGCGGCCGCGATCATTGCCAGCCAGTAGACGC
>QHWQ01000163.1 GCA_003222635.1 Acidobacteriota bacterium
AACACGTACGGCAACTGGCAGCAGCCGCAGGGGATTCTGGTTGGACGCTCGGTGAAGATGAGCGTGCAGTACAGCTTCTAGCGCGTGAATTCGAACGCGGAGACGGCGTTGGTCGAGACGTCTACACCTGTGCCGGACGACTGCACGTCGCCGCTGACCGCGTAAAAGCGATTCCCGATCACCGCTGCCGCCACGCCATGTCGGGCGATCGCCATCGGCGGCAGCACCGTCCAGCTGTTGCTCGCGGGATCGTATTCCTCGAACGTGCGGAAGACCGTCTGCTGCTGCGGATCCTGGAACTCACCACCCGCGATGTAGATCTTGTTGTTATAGACG
Source organism: Acidobacteriota bacterium (assembly GCA_003222635.1). Taxonomy (GTDB): domain Bacteria; phylum Acidobacteriota; class Vicinamibacteria; order Vicinamibacterales; family UBA2999; genus Gp6-AA40. The sequence continues at coordinate 337 of QHWQ01000163.1, forward strand.
CCATAGGCGAGCGCGCTGCGCGTCGTCGGCATCCGGGCGCCGGGCGTCCCCCACGTGTCGGTTGCGGGGTCGTAGACCTCGACGAGCGACGTGTCGGAGGCGAGCCCGATGAACGCGGCGCCGACACGTCCGCCGATCACGTAGATCTTGCCGTTCACTGCACCGATCGCTGCGTGGTTGCGCGGCGTCGGCATCGGCGTCAGCTCTTTCCATGTGTTGGTGGCCGGGTCATACGCCTGGACGGTGCCGAGTCCACGCTGCGGCGTGACGGGGCTCAGGAAGTTCTCTTTCGCCCACGGCTGCGTCGTCGCGCCACCAATCACGTAAATCTTGTCGCCGACGGCGGTGGCCGACGCGCCGCCGCGCTTGATCGGCATTGGCGCCAGCGCCTTCCAGGCATCGGTTGCCGGGTTGTACTCCCACGCGTTGTCGATCGGCACCCACGCGGCGCCGCCTGTCGTCGGGTACACGAACCCGCCGAACGCATAGATCCGGTTGTTGTAGCTGGCGAGCGCCACGTGATGGGCCGGCAGCGCCATCGGTTTCTTCTTCGTCCACTTGTCGGCGGCCGGATCGTATTCGTACACCACGCCCGCCGGGTGCCAGAGCGGAATCAGGCCGGCGAACACGTACAGCTTTCCGCCGGCGGCGGCGCCGAGCAGCTCCTCGCGCGGCTCTGGAAACGGCGCGACGTTCTTCCACACGCCCTGCGCGAAGGCGGTGGCCGACGCGAAGACGAGCAGCAGGCCGGCGGCGAGCGAGCGCAGCGAGACGTGTGTGCGCGAAGTCAGCATGCGCGGAATGTAAGCGCACGGCGCGCTTCTGTCAATGTTGAGGTCATTGCATTCGAAGGACAACATGGCTAGACTTCGCGCCAATGTAAACGAATACGCGCGTGGCTCGTCACACGCGCAAGGAGGGCTTCATGCTCCGGCCGGCGGCAGTTCTGGCGGTTCTGATCCTTCTCGCTGTGCCCGCCGTTTCCGCGGCACAGGACGCCTCGAGCGGCACCATCGCGGGTGTTGTGCGTGACGAAGGTGGCGCGGTGCTCCCCGGCGTGACGGTGGAGGCCTCGAGCCCGGCGCTCATCGAACGGACGCGCACCGTCATCACCGACGGCGAGGGGCGCTACCGGATCGTCGATCTCCGGCCCGGCACCTACGTGGTCACCTTCACGCTGCAGGGATTCAGAACCGTGCGCCGCGAAGGCATCGATATCTCCACGGGATTTGTCGCCACCGTCAACGCGGACCTCGGCGTCGGCCAGCTCGCCGAAACGATCACGGTGACCGGCGAAGCGCCGCTCGTGGACGTACAGGGCATAACGCAGCAGCAGGTGTTCACGCGCGAGACGGTGAAGACGCTGCCGATGGGCAAGAACGCCGGGATCTATGCGGCGCTCATTCCCGGGGCCGCGCCGCTCAGCCCGACGCAGCAGGATGTCGGCGGGACGAAGGGCGAGGACACGCAGTGGTTCCGCATGCACGACAGCGGGCGCAGCACGCAGCTGCGCGACGGCATGTTCATCGGGACGCCGATGGGCGGCGCCAACTTCAACTCCGCCGTGAATCCCGCGACCATCGAAGAGGTCACGGTGCAGCTGCCCGGCACCCTCACGGCGGAAGTGATGGGTGACGGCCCGCAGACCAATTTCGTGCCGCGCGACGGCGGCAATATCTTCAGCGGATCGTTTTCGACCGATTTCGGCAGCTCCAGGCTGCAGGGCGACAACATCTCGCCGGAGCTGCGCGCGCGCGGCGCCGCGCGGCCGGGCGATCTGCGGCAACTGCACGATGTCGGCGGCGGCGTCGGCGGACCGATCGCCCGCGATCGCGTCTGGTTCTTCGCCAGCTCCCGCTACAACGGGGCGTCCACCTACGCCCCGGGCAACTATTACAACAAGCTGACGGGGTCGCTCTTCTATGAGCCCGACTTGAGTCGTCCCGCCTACGACCGCAACTACTATCAGGAGCTCGGCGCCCGCTTCACGATCAAGGCGGCGGAAAAGCACCGCGTCACCGTCCTCGCGCGCGACGAGCGCAGCTGCGCGTGCTTGCGCGACGTATTGGTGCCGAGCGCATCGGGCGCGCTGAAGTCACCGGAAGGATCAGGGGACCGCCGCTATCCGTGGGGCACCTACACCCTGCAGGGCGGCTGGACCAACCCGCTGACCAACCACATCCTGCTTGACGCGGGCTCGCTCGTGCTCGGTCACCGCATCATCAGCCGCTACGGCAACGACGGCAAACCGGACGACAGCCCGAACGACATCGCGGTATTCGACCGCGTGAGGAACTACTGGTACGGCTCGCCCGGCGAGACGCTCAACCAGGGTGTCGCGCGCGGCTATCAGGATTTCGCGGCGCTCAACCTCCGCGCCTCGGTGTCGTACGTGAGCGGGGCGCACAATTTCAAGACCGGCATCCAGTACCGCCGCGCGACGCTCGACAACAACTTCTTCATCAACCACGACGTCAGCTACACGTTCGCCGGCCGCGTGCCCGAGTCGGTGACGTATTGGGCGACGCCGTACCGCAACATGAACCGCGTCATCCAGGGCGCGTACTTCGCCCAGGAGCAGTGGACGAGGAGCCGGCTGACGCTGAATCTCGGCGCGCGGCTCGAGTTCGTCAACGGCTATATTCCGGAGCAGCATCTGCCCGCGGGACCGTGGGTCCCGGCGCGCGATTTCGCGCCGGTGAAGAATGTCCCGAACTGGAAGGACGTCAACCCCCGCCTGGGCGCGTCCTACGATCTGTTCGGCAACGGCCGCACCGCGCTCAAGGGATCGATCGGCCGCTTCATCCCGATTCAGAGCAATATCCCGATCGGCACCACGTCCGGCATCGTCTTTCCGAACAATCCGGTGAGCGCGATGGTCATCAGCTCCACGCGCACGTGGACCGACGCCAACGGCGATTACATCCCGCAGGACTCCGAGCTCGGTCCGTCTTCGGCGGCGGATTTCGGCAAGCCGCGCGTCGTGACGCGCTATGCGGATGACGTGCTGCATGGATGGAGCGCCGGGCCGTTCAGCTGGCAGGGATCCGTGTCGCTGCAGCACGAGCTGCTGCGGGGGCTTGCCGTCAACGCGGCGTACTACCGCACGTGGTACGGCAACTTCCTCGTCACCGACAACCTGCTCGTCGGTCCGGAGGACTACGACAGCTACTGCATTACCGCGCCGAACGATCAGCAGCTGCCGAACCCGGGCGAGCGCGTGTGCGGGCTGCTGGCGATCAAACCCGCGAAGTTCGGGCGGCAGGACAACCTCGTCACCAACTCGCAGCACTACGGCAAGCAGAGCGAGATCCACAACGCGGTCGACCTGACGTTGAACGCGCGCTTCGGCGATGGCGGCCTGCTGACGGGCGGGGTGTCGCTCGGCAAGACCGTGTTCGACAACTGCGCGGTGCTGAGCAAGCTTCCGGAGATGACGACGGCGGCGTTCGGTCCGCTCAGCGCGGATGCCGGCCGTGCGAGCCCGCAGAGCGTGTGCCGGCTCGATCCGCCGCTTGGCGCGGAGAGTCAGTTCAAGATGTCGGGTGCGTACAGTCTGCCGTGGGATCTGCGCGTGAGCGCGCTCTATCAGAACAACCCGGGCATCGATACGACAGCGACCTATGTGGCGACCAACGCGGAAATCGCGCCGTCGCTCGGCCGCGACCTCGCGGCGGGGCCGCGCGGCACGGCGAACATCGAACTCATCAATCCGCGGTCGCTCTATCGTGAGGGACGCGTCAACCAGGTGAACTTCGCGATCAATCGCCTGTTCCGCCTGGGGAACTCGCGCGTCCAGCCGCGGTTCGAGCTGCACAACGCGCTCAACTCGGCCCCGATCCTCGCGATCAATCCGCGCGTCGGCCCGGCGTGGCAGCAGGTCCGCACAGTCCTGTCGCCGCGCCTGGCGAAGTTTGCGTTGCAGATCGATTTCTAAGACTTTTTTCTTGCCTGCAGAGGCAAATCGGTTTCCGAGGATGACGTTCTTCTGAGTTGACGATGCCGAAGATGGTGTTCGCTGTCGAGGCGCTGATGGTCGCGGTCCTTGCCGGCGCGCAGACGCCTGCGCCCGCTCAGGCGCCGGCGCCGCCGCCGACGCTCGTCAAGGTGCGTGACGATGTGGCCGTCATTCAGAACGTCAATCATGTCGTCGCGGAGATCGGGCAGAACGGCGGCAACGCGACGGTCGTCGTGACCAACGAGGGCGTGATTCTGATCGACACGAAGAACGATCGGATGCACGACGACCTGATGGCGAAGGTGAAGTCTTTGACGAATCAACCGATCAAGTACGCCGTGCTCACGCACAACCACGCCGATCACTCGGGCGGCGCCGCGAAATTGCAGGCAGAGGGCACGACGATCGTCGCGTCGGTCGGCACGCGCGAGAACATGCTACGCGCCAATCAGCCCGGCGCGCCGCAGGTGGCCTACAGCGGCTATTCAGAGATCGCGCTTGGCGGCAAGGTCGTGCAGCTGCGCGAGCTGCGCGGGCACACGCGCGGCGACACGGTCGTGCTCATCCCCTCGGCGCGTGTCGCCGTTGCCGGCGATCTGGTCACTACGCCCGACACGATTCCGACCATCGTCAACTACGGCGACGGCGGCAGTTGGACCGACCTGGGCCGCGCCCTCGACGAGGTGGCGACCCTCGACTTCGATACGCTGATTGCCGGTCATGGGCCCGCGTTGAGCCGGGCCGAGTTCCTGAAGTATCGCGACCGGATCGCCGCCATTCGCGAGCGGGCTCGCGCGCTCAATCGCGAGCGCAAAACCCAGGACGAGATTACCCGGACCCTTCTCGAGGAATTCAACTGGGGCACGGGGCCGGGTGCAGGCAACGTTGCCGGCATGCTGCAGGAACTCCGCTAACGGACGCAGGTCAAGGCAGGCATATGAAACAGATCAACGTTGGAATCATCGGGACCGGGTGGTGCGGGGGCATTCGCGCGGTCGCGTCCGCGTCGAGTCCGTGGGTGAAGGAGCTGCACCTCGCGGAGATCAAGGAGGAGCGCCTCACGGAGGTCGCGGCGCAGACGCATCCGGTGACCGCGACGACCGACTACCGGCGCATTCTCGAGAACGCCTCCGTTGACGCGGTGATGGTCTCGACGACGCCGGAGGGCACACATTACCCGCTCGCGAAGGAAGCGATGCTGGCGGGCAAGCACGTCTTCCTCGAGAAGCCGATGGGCCTCGATCTGTCCGAAGCCGACGATCTCATCCAGCTCTCGCGCGAGAAGAAGCTCCTGTTCACCATCGGCTACTCGCAGCGCTTCAATCCGAAGTTCGCCTACGTGAAGCGCTCGCTCGAGGACGGCACGATCGGCGAGCCGGTGACTGCGCTCGTGAGCCGCCACATCACGCGGAATCTCGGCAAGAAGATCAGCGGCCGCGTCCGGTTGTCGCCGGCCGCGATGGAATCGACGCACGACCTCGACTTCGTGCTGTGGTGTCTCGCGCCGAGGAGGCCCATTCGGGTTTACGCGCAGGAAGCCGCCAAGATCATGAAGCAGCAGTACAACGCGGCCGACTGTGTCTGGATGATCGTCACGATGGACGACGGCACCGTGTTCACGGTCGGCGGCGGGTGGGTGCTGCCGCCGGCGTATCCGAACTTCTCCTCGACGTGGATCGAGTTTGTCGGCACCGAAGGCGCGGTGATGGTGGACGACACGCACCGCGACGTCTACGTGACGAGCATGAAGGATGGGATCCGCTTCCCGATCTCCTCGATGCCGGGCGAGAAGGTGAAGCACGTGTACGCCGGTCCGATGGAAGCCGAGACGCTGCACTTCCTCGAATGCGTCGCCACCGGCAAGCAGCCGCTCGTCACCGGCGAGCACGCGCGCATGGTGATGGAGGTGTATCAGGCCGCCGACCGTTCGGTGGAGACGAACAAGCCGGTCGAGTTGACCGCGACCGAAGTGCCGACGCTCGCCACGACGTCCGCATAGGCAGGCCGTGGCGACCCACGAGAGCCTCGCCGACACCGCGCCGCGCGTCGCCGTCGTCACGGCGGCCGCGACGCGCACGCGCTGGTGGATGCTCGTCCTCTTCAGCCTGATGTACCTGATCTGCTATCTCGATCGGGGCATCATCTCCGTCGCGCAGCCGGAGATGCGTCAGGCATTCGGCCTTACGCTCGGCCAGATGGGGCTCGTGCTCGCGGCGTTCACGTGGGCGTACGCGATCGGGCAGATTCCCGTCGGCTGGCTCGGCGATCGCTTCGGTCCCAAACCGAGCCGCGGCATGCAGCTCTGGTTCGCGCCGTCGGAGCGCGGCCGCATCCAGGGCGTCACGCATTTCTTCAGCCGCTTCGCGGTTGCCATCACGCCGCTCACGGCCGGCGGCCTGCTCGTCGCCTACGGCTGGCGCGTGATGTTCTACGTGTTCGGCGCGATCGGCTTCGCGTGGGTAGCGGCGTTCTGGTGGTTCTATCGCGAGCGGCCCGAGGACCATCCGCAGGTCAACCGCGCGGAGCTCGCACAGATCCGCGGCGTTGACGCGCGCGGCGACATCAACGCGGCGAGCACGGCGAAGCAGCAGACGCCGTGGCGGCAGATCCTGCTGTCGCCGAACATGTGGTGGATCGCCCTCGGCTACGCCTGCTTCTTCTTCGGCACGAACTTCTACCTGACATGGTATCCGACCTACCTGCGCGAGCATCGCGGCCTCTCGGTGGCCGCGCTCGGCATCTGGGGGTCGATTCCGCTGCTCGCGGGCATGCTCGGCGACGTCGTCGGCGGCTCGCTGTCCGATCTGATCCTCAAGCGCACGCGCAACGCAAAGCTCGCACGCCGCGGGGTGGCGGTGCCGGGATTCATCCTCGCGGGCGTCTTCGTCATCCCGGCCGCGATGGTTGCCGGCACGACGATGTCGATCCTGATGCTGTCGGCGTCGTTCTTCTTCCTGGAGTGGGTGATTGGCCCGGCGTGGGCGGTGCCGATGGATGTCGGCGGCCGCTTCAGCGGCACCGTCACCGGCGTGATGAACATGGCGGGCGCGCTTGCCGCCTCGTTCACCGCGATCGTCTACGGATCGCTCTTCGGCGCCGGCTACTGGGTGGCGCCGTTCCTCGTGAGCGCGGCGGTGATGGGCCTCGGCGCGCTCATCTGGGCCTTCCTGATCGATCCTGACCGCAGCGTGGTTTAAGTCGTTCGATTCGTTTGGATCGTTCGAATCGTTCGGATCGTTCGCGTTCTAAGTGACCACATCGTGATATTCTTGTAGTCACATCGACGAGGGATTGATCCGATGAATACTGTCGGCATTCGCGAGCTGAAAGCACATCTGAGTCGTCATCTGAGGCGCGTCCGATCGGGAACCAGGCTCGTCGTCACCGAGCGCGGGCGGGCGATAGCCAGAATTGAGCCGATCGAACCAGCCGCTGACGTCGAGTGGGCTCACGCAATGGTGGCGGCCGGGCGCGCGCGCTGGGGCGGTGGCAAGCCGCGCGGGCTACGTCCGGGCGTCCGTATCAAGGGAAAGAAGACAGTGTCAGACGCGGTGATTGAGGATCGCGGGTGACCCTGTACTTAGACGCCAGCAGCTTGGTGAAGCTGTACATAGAGGAATCAGGCAACGAGCGTGTCTGGGAACAGATGGAACTCGCAACGAGCGTCGCTACGTCGGCGGTGGCCTACCCGGAGATAAGGGCAGCCCTCGCTCGGCGGCGTCGTGAGCACATACTCAGTGCTGCCAGCTTTGCCGCTGCGAAGCGGGCACTCGACGTCGAGTGGGCGAGGTATGTCGTTGTTGAAGTCACTGACACCCTGTGCAAAGACGCCGGCGAGCTCGCGGAGCGGTACGCGCTGCGGGGCTACGACAGCGTTCATCTGGCGTCGTTTCTCGAAGTCGCACGTCAGACGGGTGTCGCGGATACGGAGTTCTCGAGTTTTGATGACCGGCTGAATGTAGCCGCGCGCCGCGCCGCCCGAGCGCTCACGCGGAGTGCGCGACATTGAAGCTCCGTCGCAGATGCTAATTGAGGAATCGAGAGACTTCGGCGTGGAACGCGTCCGGGGAGGTCAGGTTCAGCAGATGACCGCCGTCGGGGATCACCGCTAAGCGTGCGCCGGCCACACGCTGCGCGAGTAATTCTGCTTCCTCGCGCTGGAAAACATCCTGCTCTCCGACCATCACAAGCGTCGGAATCTTGAGCTCATTGAGACGATCAACCGCCGGCCGTTCAACTGGCCTGAGGAACGCGCGCGGAATCGACCAGAGCCGATCGTTTTCCATCACCATCTGCCGAACGAGCGCCTGAGATTCAGGCGGCACGGCGAACACCGACGAGGCGAGGAGCACTTCACCCGCCTTCGCGTAGTCGCGCGCCTGCAACGCCGCAACCAATGCCGCGGTGAATGGCAACTGCACTGACGAACGAAACCCGCTGATGCTCGGACCCACGAGCACGAGTCGTTCGACACGTGATGGCTGTGCAAGCGCAGCATCCAGCGCAATCGTGGATCCGGCCGACAAGCCAATCAGCGTTGCGCTGCGAATGCCGGTCTCGTCGAGCAGCGAAACAAGATCGTCGAGGTGGCTGAATGGTGCGGTTGCGGTGTCCGACGCGCCGTGTGCCCGCAGATCGTAGCGAACAACCGTATGCGTGGCCGCCAACCACGCGGCCTCGCGTATCCACATGCGCCGATCGAGGTTCGAGCCGGTGATCAGGACGACGGCAGGCCCCTGGCCCTGCACGTCATACGCGATGCCCGTGCGCGTCCGGCCCGTCCCTTGGTCCGCAGGACGTTCGTCTTCATATGCATGCTCGGTGTCGCGGGATGCGGCTCGCAGTCTAACCCCGTTGCGCCATCAGTGCCCTTGCTGGCAGGCAAATGGGTCGGCTCTCTCGATCCCGGCGCAGTGCCGTTGAACGATCCGAACGACCTAGTTTGTCTTCGGCGCCGGTTTCAGACTGTTGTAGACCGCTTCGACGAACATCTCCGTCGTCCACGGACCTGAATTCGTTCCGTACCGCGTGTCATAGTCGGCCGTGAGGCGAGCCGCCTTTACCTGCGCGAGCGTGGCGCCCGCGTCGATCATCGCCTTCACCCGATCGCGAACGATGACGGCCATGTCGCGGTACTCGACGACCTCGTGCTCGTCGGCGAGGAACCCGTGGCCCGGCACGACGTAGGTGCCGCCTTCGCCTTCATGCTCGTAGTTGGTGCGGTCGAGGATGTCGTTGAGCGCCTTGACCTCGCCGTTGATGCCGCCGCCGTTCTTCGGGTCGATCATCGGATAGCGCGTGAGATCGAGGATGTCGCCCGCGACGATCACGTCGGCGCGCCGGAACACGACGATGCTGTCGCCGTCGGTGACGGCGTTCGGCTCGTAGAACAGCTCGATGCTGTCGTCGTTATGCGATTTGCGGCGGCGCTCCTCGAGATACGTGTCGCCCGGCACCGCCTCGTCTGGCGCCTTCGCGTCCTGCAGGCGGTTCGTGACGTTGTTGTGCGCGATGATCGTCGCGTGCCGCAGCGGATCGGCGAACAGGCCAGTCACCGCCCGCGGCGCTGAATTGACGAAAAACGATCCCGGCAGGCTCGGGTCCATGCCCGCGGCGCCGAGCGTCGCGTTGCCGCCCGTACGGTCCGGAAGGAAGCTCGTGTTCGCGATGAACTGGATCGGCCGTTCGCTCAGCTTGGCGATCGCCGCGATCACTTTGTCCGACAGCTTTCCGGTGCCGGTATCGACCACAAAGGCGCCCTGATCGCCGGTCTGCACGACGATGTTGCCGCCGTCGCCGGCGAGCATGTAGACGTTGTTGCGAATCGGCAGGACGTGGATGTCGCCGTCCTTCGGCTCCGGATCGACGGCCTTGCTGGTCTCGCTGGGACGTCCGGGCGCGGGCGAGAGCAGCGCGGTCCCTTGCGCATCGGTGAGCGTCTTCGCGATGTCGGCGTACCCCGGCAGCATCGATTCAGCGCCCGTCCAGGCGACGCCGAGCGGCAGCGCGTGGCGCTCCGAGTATTCCTTCGCGTACGGCTGCTTGCCGAACATATAGAACGGCACCACTTCGGGCGCGCGGCCGACGATCTGTTCGCTGTCGTCGCACGCATAGAGCCACGTGCCATGGTCGATTGGCGTCCGGTAGTAGTCGTTGCTGCGCACCATCGGCTCGGTCAGGAAGACCGGATCGGTGACGACGGTCGTGTTCGTGAGATGGTCTCCGTGACGCACGAAAAATTCCGTGACGGTGGCCTGATCGCTTTCGGGTGTGCCGTTGCGGCGCAGCCATCCCTGCTTCAGGTGCGTCGTCGTCACGACGAGCGTCGGGCCGACGAACGTGCCGGTGGAGAAGCCGCGGAAGGTATGCGGCGCCCAGGCGGGCGGATGCGGACGGCCATCCATCCAGATGACGCGATGGCCTTCGGTGACCTGCGCCCACCAGTGAATGGCGACGAGGCGCTGCGTATGGGGATCGCGTTCCTCCCATGCGCGGAAGTTGCCGGTGGCGCGCATCTGATACGGCGTCACGTACGCGTCGCACTGATGATGCCGCAGCGTCACGCGCGACGGGTCGTAGGAGAGCGCCCAGAGGCGCCCCGCCTCGTTGAGCGGAAAGCCGCCGTAGTCGTGCAGTTCCGATCCGCCGCCGCGTTCCATCCCGTCCTCGTTCATCGTCGGCGTCCAGTAGCCGGAGATATCGATCGCTGGTCCGGATGGCGCGTCGGCGCCTGCAGGGACGGGAGCGGGCTGGCCTTGCGCGAACAAAAAGGAAATCCCAAATCCCAAAAACCAAATCCCAAATCCCAACGACACGGAGGTTCGAAGCGAAGGTTTTCGCACAACTGTCATGGCGTTCTCCTCAACGCGCCGTGCACGCGGTCGGATGCCAGCCGCTCGCGTCGTTCTGCCGTTTGAAATGGGGGCTGGTCCAGTACGGTGTCGTCAGATTTTCGGGATCGACGATCTCGGTCGTGACGACCAGCAGCGACTCGCCGCCGGGCACGTCGAGCCGATCGAAGTATTCGGTCATCACGGCGTTCGCGCTGTACGGGACGCCGTTCTTGCGGAGATAGCCCGGCTTCATGTTCGTGGTCACGACCTTGAGCGAGCCGCCGCGAACCTGCGGGCCCCCGCGATTCGGGATCGGCGACGCGAAGATCGCCCGCGGCTGATCCCACGTCGCGGCCGATGCGCCCTGCAGCGTGCCGGCGCCGGCCGGCGTCCTGCCGAACGTGAACGTGCGCGTCTGCGTGCCGGCATCCGTTTCCAGCGTGAGCGTGTTGTCGTCCTGCCACGTGACGTGGAGGCGCGTCGGGATGCGCATCAGCCCCGCGGCGCCGTACGCCTTGCACGGCTCGCCCGCGGCTTCATCTTTCGCCGGATCCCACATGTCGGCGATCTTCTTGCCGTCCGCGCTGATCGGCACCGACACGTAATCGCCCTTCGCGGGCGTGAACTGGCGATACCGCCAGTCTTCGGTGACGAGCGACACCCAGTAGCCGGTGATGTCGAAAAGCGCCGCCGCACGCGGCGTCGGCGGAGGCCCCGCGGGAGGCGCGCCTCCGCGCCCCTGCGCCGACAACGCCGCGATGGCCAGCGCCACGAGCGCCGCGGTCATCGCGGTTCGGAGTCTGACAACCTTCACGGGATTCCTCCTAGGTCTTTCTGTTGCCCGCCTTGAACTTCGGGAAGAGCCGCTCCGCGTTGCCGCGCAGCAAGGCCAGCTCGAATTGGCCTAGTCCGTGCCGAAGAGCAGCTGTGATTCCGGCATGAACGCCTTCGCGGCTGCAAACGGCCACGGGAACGTCGCGTGCGCCACATCAAAGTACCACTTGCGCACCTCGGCGTAGAGGCCGTTCGGCAGGTACTGCTGCGAGCCCTGCGGGACGCGATCCTTCATGCGCCCGACGAGCATCGGCACCGTGCCGCCGGCATGCGCGCGCGAGCGCCTCGAGGAAGGCGCGTCGGTCGGTCATGCGCGCCATCTTATCCAAAGTAAAGGTTTACACAAAGGAAATCTGCTACTATTCGCCGCGATGCCACGGACCGTGCTCGCCATGACGGCGCTCGTCGCGGCGGCCGTTGCCGTGACCGCCGGCCAGGCGCCCGCCCTCGAAGTCCTCGAGCTCCGTCCGAACTTCTACATGATTGCCGGCGCCGGATCGAACATCGCGGTTCAGGTCGGCGAGGACGGCGTCGTCGTCGTGGACAGTGGCATGCAGGCAAGCAGCGACGCGGTGCTGGCCGCGATCAAGAAGATTTCGCCGAAGCCGATCCGCTACGTGATCGACACGAGCGCGGATCCGGATCACGTCGGCGGCAACGAGCGGCTGTCGAAAGCGGGGCAGACGCTCTTTACAGGACGCACGATAGGGCTGCCGAGCGAGTTCCAGGGGAGCGCGGCGTCGATTCTCGCGACCGAGAACGTGCTGACGCGGATGACGGCGGCGCGGCCCGAATATCCAACTGCGGCGCTGCCGAGCGAGACATTCTTCTATCCGCGCAAGTACATGTACCTCAACGGCGAGGGGATCGAGATTCTTCATCAGCCCAACGCGCACAGCGATGGCGACGTCTTCGTCTTCTTCCGCCGCTCCGACATCGTCGTGGCCGGGGACATTCTCGACACGAATCGCTTTCCGGTGATTGACGTCGCGCGCGGCGGCAGCATCGATGGGGAGATCGCGGCGCTCGGCCGCCTGGTGGACCTGGCGATTCCGTCTGTGCCGATCGTGTCGCGCGAGGTGGGCACGTCGATCATCCCGGGACACGGACACGTCTTCGATCAGGTGGATGCCGTCGATTACCGCGACATGGTGACAATCATTCGCGACCGTGTGCGCGATCTGATCAAGGCCGGCAAGATGCTCGAGCAGGTGAAGGCGACCGATCCCGCGCGCGGCTTCAAGGGACGGTTCGGCGCAGCGACGGGACCGTGGACGACCGATCAATTCGTCGAGGCGGTTTACAAGAGCCTCGTGGCGCCGAAATCGTGAAAATCGCGACCGCGACACTCGCCATCGTCCTCATCGCTGGAGCATCGGCTGCGCAAACCGCTAAAGCGGCGGCGCCGATCGATCTCACCGGCTACTGGGTCTCGGTCATCAGCGAAGACTGGCGCTATCGCATGGTGATGCCGCTCAAGGGCGACTTCCGCGGCATTCCGTTGAACGCCGAAGGGACGCGCGTCGCCAACACGTGGACACCGACAGCCACCGAGCCGGCGGCGGAGCAGTGCAAGCCGTACGGCGCGGCCGCCATCATGCGCATCCCGACGCGGCTGCACGTCACGTGGCAGGACGACAGCACGCTTCGCCTCGATACCGACGCCGGGACGCAGACGCGGTTGTTGCACTTTGAGGCGGGTGAGGCGGGTAGGGCGGGTGAGGCGGGTAGGAGCCAGGCGCCGAGCTGGCAGGGAACATCGGCCGCGCGATGGGATCGCGCGGGACGCGGCGCGCCGGCGGTTGCGGCGGGCGCGCTGACCGTGGTCACGACGAATCTTCGTCCTGGCTACCTGCGGCGGAACGGCGTTCCCTACAGCGAGGACGCCTGGGTCACGGAGTACTTCGACCTGTCGCCGTTGCCCGGCAATGGACAACTGCTGATCGTGACGACCGTCGTCGAAGATCCACGCTACTTGCGCCAGCCCTACATCCTGAGCTCGCACTTCAAGAAAGAAGCGGATGGATCGAAATGGGACCCGACACCATGCACCACAACCTGGTAAGCGTGCGCGCGGCCGCGGCGGCGATCGTGCTGGTCACCGCGCTCGGTGGACGTCCGGCCTTCGCGCAGGCGGAGCTGACCGGTTCCTGGGGCGCGACCAACAACGAAGATCTGAGCGGCGATTCGCTGCCGGTCGATTACACCGGCCTCGCGCTGACGGATGAAGCGCGCGTGCGCGCGCTCAGCTACAACGAGTCGCAGCTGGCGATGATCGAGCGGCAGTGCCAGGGATGGCCGGCGTTCTACTTCGCGCAGGGTCCGTTCGGGCTGAAGATCTGGAGCGACATCGATCAGACGAAAGGCGAGGTCGTCTCCTACACGGTGGGCGCCTGGGAAGATCGCGCGCCACTCGTCATCTGGATGGACAACCGTCCGCATCCGTCCGAGCTTGCCGAGCACACACGCGGAGGATTTACGACCGGCCACTGGGAAGGCAACACGCTCGTCGCCTACACGACGCACATGAAGGCCGGCTTCGTCCGCAAGACCGGGCCGCCCAACAGCGATCGCGCGACGATGACGGCGCGGTTCTATCGGCACGGCGACATCCTCACGGTGCTGGCCGTTGTCGAGGATCCGATCTATCTCGCGGAGCCGTTCATTCTCACGAAGAGTTTTCAGCTGACCACGCAGGAGCTGGCGACCAACGGTCCGCCGTGCGTGTCGGCGTATCAGGGACGCGTGCCCGGCGAGAGCGTGCCGCACTACATCCCCGAGCAGAATCCGTTCATCGACGAGATGACGACGACCTTCGGGGTGCCGCGCGACGCCGCGCTTGGGGTGCCCGAGACGACATATCCCGAATACCGGAAGAAGATGAAGAAGGGAGGCCCTCCGGGCGCATGCACCATCAACTGCGTCCAGGGTGCGCCGCCGTCGAACCAATAGGCCTGAGGAGGTCGCCATGCGCCGACTGCTCGCCGCGTTCATCCTGCTGCTCGTTCCCTCGACTCTCTTCGCACAGGGCACCATTACCGGGGTCGTGCGCGATCCGTCGGGCGCCGTGCTGCCGGGCGTCACCGTCGAAGCGTCAAGCCCCGCGCTGATCGAACGCGTGCGGACTGTGGTGACGGATGGCACCGGCCAGTACCGCATCATCGATTTGCGGCCCGGCGCGTACGTCGTCACCGTCAGCCTCAGCGGCTTCAACACGTTCAGACGAGAGGGCATCGAGCTCTCCGGATCCTTTACCGCGACGGTGAACGCGGTGCTGCAGGTTGGCTCGGTCGAGCAGACGGTGACGGTGACGGCGGAGACCGCGATCGTCGACGTGCAGAGCACCACGCAGCAGCGCGTCATCAACCACGAGGTTGCTGATGCCGTGCCGTCGAGCCGCATGCCGTCTTCCCTTGGCGCGCTCATTCCAGGGATGGTGACGGCGATCAGCGCCGCGAACTTCACCGGACTCGGGTCGCAGGAAGTCGGCGGCGCCGGCGGCGACACGACGACGAACCTGTCGATTCACGGCGGGCAGAACACCGACTTCCGCATGAATCTCAACGGCCTGTCGACCGGCTGGGCGAACGAGACGTTCGAGACCGGCTACACGCCGAACATGAGCGCGACGCAGGAGATCACGATCGACGCGGCCGCGGTGTCGGCGGAATCGCCGGAAGGGGGCGTGCGGCTGAACATCATCCCGCGCGACGGCGGCAACACGTTCAACGGGACGCTGTTCGGGAGCTACGCGAGCGAACACTTCGCCGCGACCAATCTCGACGCGGATCTGCGGA
>QHWQ01000421.1 GCA_003222635.1 Acidobacteriota bacterium
TGATCCGGCTGGATGTCGATGAGGAACATGTCGGGCGCGTCTTTCCCGACCTGGACGGAGAAGTCTTCGAGCAGGTTGGCCTGCAGCGTCCGGACGCCGAGGATGAAGAAGGTGCCGAGGCCGACGGCGAGCAGGATGACGCGCGTCTGGTTGCCCGGACGCGCGATGTGGAGCACCGCCTGGCGAAGCGCAAACGACCGTGAGTAGCGCAGCGGCTGTACCGCGCGAACGAGCGCAAGGCCGGCGAGATGAAGCACGAACGCGGTGGCGACGAACCCGCCCGACAGCATCAGGCCGACGCGCAGCGACCCTGCCTGCCACGCCGCAACGGCGACGAGCGACGCCGCCACGACGGCGGTGACGATCCACTTCAGCCAATCGATCCGCGCGAGCGGTGGGATGTCGTGACGCAGCAGGAGTGACGGTTTTACGTGACGCACGTCGAGGAGCGGCACCAGCGAGAAGAGCACCGACACGAGGAGACCAACAGCGAGCCCCTGCGCCACCGCTGTCGACGTCAGGCCGTACTCGACGTGAAGCACCGCCCCGATGTTGCCGACGAATGCGGGGACGGCGGCGATGACGGCCGCGGCAATCGCAACGCCAAGGACACTCCCGGCGATGCCGAGCATCAACACCTGCGTCATGTAGACCGCGAGAATCTCGCGAGACGAGGCGCCGACGCATTTCAGGATGGCGATGCTGCGCAGCTTCTGCTGCACGAACACGCGAGTGACGCTCGACACGCCGATGCCGCCGAGAATCAGGACGACGAGGCCGACGAGGCTGAGGTAGTTCTCCGCCCGCGTCAGGTTCTGCCCCATCTGATCCTCGCTGCGCCGGTACGAGCGCACGCCGACGAACTCGTTGGCGAACGAGGTCCGCAGCGAGTCGGTGACGGCGTCGAGCGAGGGCGCCGGCACGCGCAGCAGGATCTGGCGCGACGAACGGCTGCCGAACGAGAGCAGGCCGGTATCATTCAGCGCGTCGTAGTCGATGATGACGCGCGGTCCGAGGCTGAACGCGCCAAGGCTCCGCCCCGGCTCCGACGCGATCACGCCGCGGATCTGGAACGGAACGTTGCCGATGATGATCTGATCGCCAACCTTCAGGTCGAGCTGCGACAGCAGCTCGGGGCGGACGATGGCGCCGTGATTCATCAGCAGGTCGTGCGAATAGGTTCCGCCCGCGAGCGTCAGCGTGCCGTAGAGCGGGAACTCCTGCTGCACCGCGCGCAGCTCCACCATCCGCGTGACCGCCCTGGCCGGATCCGCCGGCCGGACCATCGTCGGAATCTCCGTCGCCTGCGAGATCTCGGTGATGCGGCCGGCGCGCTGCTCCGCCGTCAGCGTCTCGAGCACCTTCGAGGTGAACGGACGATTGCTCGTCAGCAGGACGTCCGAGGCGATGAGCGTCTGCGCCTGCTGCGACATGCCGGCGCGAACGCTCTGAATGACCGATCGCAGCGCGATGATCGCGGCGACGCCGACGGCGATGCAGACGAAGAAGAAGAGGAGGCGCTGCCAGGACGAGCGGATCTCCCGCACGGCCATGCGAAGGATGAAGCTCATCTCGTGGCCTCCACGCGATCGTCGACGGGCCGGCCATCGCGCAGCACGAGCCGCGAATCGGCCAGCGACGCCAGATCCGCGTCGTGCGTGACGAGCATCATCGTCGTCTGCCGCGTGCGCCGCACGTCGAGCAGCAGCTGCATGACCAGCTTCCCAGTCGTCGAGTCGAGATTGCCGGTCGGTTCGTCCGCGAGGATGATCGGCGGATCGTTCGACAGCGCGCGAGCGATGGCGACGCGCTGCTGCTCTCCGCCCGAGAGCTGCGACGGATAGTGATGGCCGCGGTCGGAGAGACCGACCTCGCCGAGCAGGCGCTTCGCGCGAGCAGCCGCATCACGCCGCCCCGCGATCTCCATCGGCACGAGGATGTTCTCGAACGCGGTCAGCGACGGCACGAGATGAAAGAACTGGAAGACGAACCCGGCTGCCCGACGGTCCGAGCACCGCGAGAAACTGGCCGGAGCGGATCGTGAGATCGAGCGGGTGGAGAATCGTCAGCGGCCGCCCGCCGCTCATGACGGTCTTCGAGACGCCGCGAAGCTGGATCATCGATCCTGCTTATCCAGCAGCGGCTTGAGCGACCGCCACAGGTTCGCTTCCACGATCCGCGCGCCGGCCGGGTTGGGATGCATGCCGTCGGCGATGTTCAGCGTCGGCACGCCGGCAACCTCGTAGAGATAGAACGGCATGAACGCGACGTGCTCGTCGGCAGCGAGATCGCGGAACGCTCGGCGGAATTCCGACGTGTACGCCGGACCGTAGTTCGGCGGGGCCTCCATACCGGTCAGCAGCACGTCGATGCCGCGCGTCCTGGCGGTCGTGATGATCGTCTTCAGGTTCTGCTTCATCCCCGCGACCGGCAGCCCGCGCAGTCCGTCGTTGGCGCCGAGCTCGAGGACCAGAATTCTGACGTCCCCATCGAGCGACCATTCGAGCCGCCGAAGACCACCGGCGGACGTATCGCCGGAGACACCCGCATTGACGACCTCGAACTTGTAGCCTTCCGCGTCGAGTTGCTTCTGCACGAGCGACGGCACCGACTGTTCGAGATCGAGGCCGTACCCGGCGGTCAGGCTGTCGCCGAGAAACACGATTCGCGGGCGAGTCGCGGCCGGGGCGACGAGGGGAGCAGACGACGCCGTCGCGGCGTCGCTGGCGGCGGCCGCGGCCGGCTCGTTCGACGAGCACGCCAACGCCGTCAGAGCGACACCGACGAGGATGATCCGCGGCACAGCCGTCATGCTATAGGTATCGTATCGCGTGATTGACTTCTCCATCGAACCGGGGGACCTGACCGGCTCGCTCGACACGGTTTTTTCACAACTCGACCACGATCGATTCGTCGAGGCCCTCTGGACGCGCCGCGCCGATGCCTGGAGCAGCGAGTACTCCGTCAAGACGGCAATCGCGGAGCGGCTTGGGTGGCTCGGCGCGATCGACTTCGTCGAGGCTCAACGGACCCATGTCGACAAGTTCGTCAAGCGCGTCCAGGCGGGCGCCTTCACCGACGTCGTCCTCTTCGGCATGG
>QHWQ01000149.1 GCA_003222635.1 Acidobacteriota bacterium
CACCGATATCGGGCGGCGTCATGTAGTACTGCGTCCCCGCGCCGGTCGGATCGGTGGCAAGCAGGCCGGCGCTGATCGGCATCTGCGCGGTGACGACCCACACCTGATACGCCTTGCCCGCGGGCGCCGGCGGCAGATTTGCCGCGGTGAAGACGAGCCCGCGCGAGCGGCTCCACAACGCGCGGGCGCGCGCGTCGGGCGCGACGGACTGCCCCTGCAGATCGATGCGCGCCAGATCCGGCGCCGACAACACGGCGGCGGTCGCCTGTGTCTGATCGAAGCGCGCCTGCAGGTCGCCGAGCTGCCGCTGCACGCGCACGGCATACACGGCCGCGCCAACGGCGATGACGACCGCCGCGGCGAGCGGCAGCCATCCGCCTACGCCCGTCTTCGACGCGCTTCGGCGGGACTTCGCTCCGCCGGCTTCGGGAGCGGAGCGAAGGACCCGATCGCGAAGCTCCGCGCTCGGCGTCACCTGCGGAACCGCGGTCGCCAGCACGGAAACGATCGGCCGCAGTGACGCGACCTCCGCCGCGCACTCCGCACATCCCTTCAGATGCGATTCGAACTCTCGGCGCTCACCAGCATCGAGGCTGCCGAGCACGTAGCCGGCGGCGTTCGCCTTCAGCTCGTCGTGCGTGCTCATGCCTGCCCCTCCGTCAGTACTTCGCGCAGCTTCAGCAGCCCGAGACGGATGCGCGTCTTCACCGTGCCGAGCGGCTGCTCGAGCCGCTCCGCGATCTCCGTGTGGCTGAGTCCTTCGTAGTAAGCGAGCTCGATCGCCATGCGCTGCAGCAGCGGCAGCTCGCCGAGCGCCTGCCGCAACAGCCGCGTCTGCTCTGCGTCGAGCATCGCCGAGGCCGCGTCCGCCTGCGCCGCCGGGATCTCGTCGAGCGGCTGCAGCACCTCGCCGGTGCGCGCCTCGAACCGCGCGCGCCGCGAGCGGATGCGATCGATCGCCCTCGACCGCGCCATCATCAGCAGCCAGGCCGCCACCACGCCGCGCGATTCGTCATAGCGCGACGCCTGACGGAACGCCTGCGCGAACACCTCCTGCAGGACGTCCTCGGCTTCCGTTTCATCGCCGACAATCCGCAGGATGAGCGAGTAGACCGCGCGCGAGTGGCGGTCGTAGAGCCCGGCCGCCGCCGTCTGATCGCCCGCGCCGAGCCGCTCCAGGCACGCGACGTCCTCCGCCTGCGATTCCGCCGCAGGGCTCATCCGCGCGAGCGCAGCCAGCAGCCACATGTGCCCGGTGAATTCTACGGGTTATGACAGGGATTGGATTGGCGGGGCGCAAGGTCCCGCCCCACGCTTCTATTTCGCGTATTTCACCAGCGTTTCACGCCACAGGCCGACCGGATCGGGCGATCCGGCCTTCCCTTCGAACACGATCTGCCGCGTCGTCAGCCGCGATCCATAGAAGCGCTGGTTGGCGTCGACATCCTGCCGGATCGTGCTGCCGTTGATCGTCACGCCGGCAAAGAGCCCGCGTGCCCTCGAGTAGCTCAGGATCTGCGCGCGCAGCTGGATGTCGGTTGCCGCCTGCGCATCGCGGCCGACGGGACCCGCAGCAATCGCCGCGTCCGCGCCGATCTTGAACTGGTTGCTGACGAGGTTCTGCAGCCCGCGGTCGCCGTTGATGACGAGGATGATGTCCGCGGCCTGACCGCCGATCTGCAGCCCGAAGCTGCCCCCCGTCAACGTCAGAAACGCCGGCGCCGCTTGTCCTCGGCCGCCATGATCTCGCCGAACACGGTCGCGGCGTCGCGCACGCGCTTCGGCTCGTTCTTGTCATCATCGTCCTTCTGCGCCCGCGGCTGCGCAGCAAGGAAGCTGACGAGACAGACGGCCGCCGCGGCAACCGTCGTAAGTTTTCTCATGGAGAGATGTTAAATAAACGCGGGCGCGTTGGCGCGGAAATTTCCGCCGAGGATGGAAACGGAGTCCGTGCCGAGCCACCCGTCGAGGACCTTCGCGTACACCGTGCGGAAGTCGGTCTCGTAGGTGACGTCGCCACCGCTGTTCTCGAGCGTCGGGTTGTCAGGTTTTGGATTGAGATCCGGCGCCGTGCCGTAGATGCCGCCGCGCACGCCGCCGCCAATCGCCATCATGATGCTGCCGGCGCCATGGTCGGTCCCCTGGCTGCCGTTTTCCGAAATGCGGCGGCCGAATTCCGAGAACTGGATCATCAACGTGTTGTTGAGGAGCCCCTGGTTCTGCAGATCGTTGTAGAAGGCGAGCAGGCTGTCGCCGACGGTTGTCATCAGCGTCGCGTAGCCGCCGCCGCCGGCGTTGCCCTGGCCCGAGTGCGTATCGAAGCCGCCGGTCTGCACCCAGTAGACGCGCGTGCCGATGCCCTTGGCAATCGAACCGGCGACCGTCTTCAGCGCCTGCGCGAATCCGTTGTTCGGATACGTCAGCGTCGACTGATAGCTGACGACCGACGCCACGCGATCGAGCGTCGCGAACGCCTCCATCGCGCTCGTGTTCACGAACGCCAGGGACGGACGATCAGGACGGTCGGTCGAGGCGAGGCGAATGGCGGAGTTGCGCTCGTTGATCGCTTCCGCGCCGCTGTTCGGGCTCGCAAAGCTGTAGCCCGCTGGATTGGT
Organism: Acidobacteriota bacterium; assembly: GCA_003222635.1. Classification (GTDB taxonomy): domain Bacteria; phylum Acidobacteriota; class Vicinamibacteria; order Vicinamibacterales; family UBA2999; genus Gp6-AA40. Next base: position 2,616 of record QHWQ01000149.1, read on the forward strand.
GATCGATGGAACCGCGATGTTGCTGCCGGTGAGCGCGCGATAGGTCGCGCCCGACGTGTTCCAGCCGGAGAGCGGATCGATCGGCGACGGCATCGTGTCGAGATAGCGCCCGAGCCATCCCGTGCCCGACGAGTTGTTCGGATCCGCCGTGCCCCAGATGTCGGTCCCCTGGAAATGCGAGCGGCTCGAGTTCTGATAGCCGGCGCGCTGAATGATCGCGAGGCGTCCCTGATTGAAGATCGTCTGCAGTCCCGTGAGGCGCGGATGGAGGCCGAGCGCCCGGCCGGCGCTGTCGCTGCCGATCTGCAGTACGTTCGCCGCCGGCACCGCAATCGCCGGACGACGGCTGTAGTAGAACGGGTCGGTGTAGGGGACGATCGTGCTCAGCGCGTCGTTGCCACCAGCGAGGTAGATGACCACGAGGTTGCGCGAGACCGCGCCCTGCGCGCGCGCGATGTCCACGAGGAACGCCGGCGCCGCGAAACTGAGCGTGAAGGCCGCCACGCCATCACGAATGAACTCCCGCCGCGTGACTTTGCTCGCCATGTTCCTTCCTCAGACGAACTGATACTCGCCGGAACCGGCGACGAGCCGCGCAAGCCCCGGCGCTTTCGCCTGCATCTGCGCGTCGGAGCCGGTCCACGGCCCACCGGTGTTCAGGTAGGTGAGCAGCTCGGTCTTTTCGTTGGCTGCCAGCGGCGCGGGAGTGAACCGCTGCAGCATTGCATCGAGCACGCGGCTTGCCTGCGCGCGTTCGGTCGCGCTGAACGAGCGCGCCAGGTTGAATTTCTGGTTCGCGGCCACGGTCGCCGCGAAGTTCATGCGCGCCAGCATCTGGCCGGTGCCGAACCACGCGCGCCCCAGCTGCCAGCCCGCCACGTTGGGCGGCTCGAACAGCGTCTGCCCCATGTTGGTCAGCGACACGCGCGCCGAGTCGATCGACAAGCCGTTCCAGCCCATCTCCTTGATGGTGCGAATGACGAACTCGGCGGGCCAGGAGTAGCGCGCGTTGAAGTTGCCGGGATTGGTGAACCACTGCGAGTTGAAGATGTAGCGGACCACCGCGCGCATGTTGGTGTCGTTGCGCAGGTAGACGTCGGCGACCGCCTCGACAAACGCCGACGGCGCATCCTCGAGATCGGACACGAAGAAGTTCCAGAGCTTGCGCGCCAGACGCCGCGCCGTCTCCGGATGATTCGCCAGCGATGTCAGCAGATCGATGCCGTCCTGCATCCCCGCCGCCGCCGACCGCGTCGAAATCGTGCTCGAGCCGCCGTTGATCGGGAACGTGAAGGCCTTCGCGGTCGTGTCGTGCTGGCCGGAGTTGTAGATGAACTCCTGATACGACGCAGGATCGTTGGCGTCGGCGCCGGGCACGTTGCGCAGGTTCCAGCCGGTGAAGACGCGCGCGGCGGCGTAGACGTCCGCCTCGACGTAGTGGCCGAGCCCCCACGTGAAGAGCTCCATCACCTCGCGGCCGAAGTTTTCCTGCGGCTTCGCGCGCGTGTTCGTGCGGCCGTCGAGGAAGACGAGCATCGCGGGGTCCTGCGCCACCGCGATCAGCATGTCGCGAAACTTCCCGATACCCATCTGCCGCAGCAGCTCGTAGTGCCCCTGCGGACCCGGCGTGTCGCCGCTCTTGTTGGCCATCATCTTCGTGCCGACGACCGCGCCGACCGCGCCGGCCACTTTCGTGTAGCCGACGCCGAAGTGGTTGTGCCAGAAGAGCGCCATTTTCTCCTGGAGCGGACGCGTGGTGTGCAGCATGCGGAACAACCACCGCTGCCGCGCATCGTCTATGACCGTGCTCGGCGAGAACTGTCCGCGCGTCGTGATGCCGACGTAGTCCGACAGCCCGATCTTCGAATCCACGTCGTCTCCGAGCTTGTCGAAGTCGACGAAGTAGTCGACCGCCGCCGGATACGACATCCCCGCGACCGCCTGCAGGTCCGCCGCGCTGGCGCCGAACCCTGCCCGCCGAAACAGATGATCGAGAAGCGGATTCCCTGACTGCATCGCGTGTCCCCTGGGGAGCCCTCGAAGCTTAACCGACGCCGCAAGCGGCTTGAGAGACGGTTTTCGCCTGCGGGATTACACTTTTGCACGCGATCCGCATCGAACCGCGCGCCGCTCGTATGTGTTCTGACGGAAAAACCGCGCCGCGTGTTGCCTACGAAACGAAAGATCGCAACATTCCTGCCGCGGAGAAGAGACGCCGGGGATCCGACGTCTCTTGAAAGAGGCCCGAGAGCTCGCGGCGAACGAAAGGACTCTTGCGCGCCCTTCGCGCGAGGAAGTTGGCGAGCCTCGGGCGCGCCAGCCAGTCCTGCGCCAGCTTGTAGCCCCTGAACCGCGGACCGAAGGCCGCGCGGATTCGCGCGGCGTATGTCTCGGCGCCGTCGCCACGGAGGACCGTCTCTGCTGCGATGATGCCGCTTTCGAGCGCCTTGCCGATGCCTTCGCCGCTGAAGGAATACGTCAGGCCCGCGGCCTCTCCGACCACGAGGAGGCCGGGGCGTGCCAACGCGGATCCGCACAGCGCGGTGCGCAGCGGCGCACCTTTCAGCTCCGTGATGTCGATGGCCCGGCTCATCAGGTCCTTCGCCGGCGGAAACGTGTCGAGAAAGCGGTGGAGCAGCTCGCGAGTATTCAGTTTGCGATCGGAGAGGCGGGCCTGCGGGCGCGCCTTGCCGTCGTAGAAGAAACCTACGCCCACGTTGAACGTCGCGTCAGGGCCGGGAAAGATCCATCCATAACCAGGACAAATCGCGGCGTCGTACGAAATGCACAGGTGCCGCGCCTCGCGCGCGAACGCCTCGTCCGTCCGCACGTAGATGCGCGCCGCCGTCGCGCTCGGCGCGATGCGGTGACAGACGCCGAATCGCTTCAGCGGCTCCGCGGCGGCGCCGGTTGCGAGCAGCGTGACGTCGGCGCGCAGCTCCGACGCTCCGAGATCCGCGCCGACCACGCGCTCGCCATCGACCAGTGCGCCCTTGACGTCGACGTTCGGAAGAAACCGCGCGCCCGCCTTCACTGCCGCGGATCGCAGCACCTCGTCTACGGTCAGTCGCGGGATGCACGCGCACTCGCCGCTCACGTCGACGAACTGCCCGTCCGGCGCATAGACGCGCACGCCATCGAGCACCCGGCTGCACCGAAGTACGTCCTCTCGCAGCCCTAGTCGAGCGAGCGCCTTGAGCGCATCGGGAATGAGCGCGTCGCCGCACACCTTGTCGCGCGGAAAGGCGGCGCGATCCACCATCACGACGTCGCGTCCGGCGCCGGCCAGCGTGATGGCGGCGGCGGAACCGGCCGGGCCCGCGCCGATGACGAGCGCGTCCACGCGCATATCGCGCACAATATAGTCCGCCATGGCCTCCAGGCGTCGGCGCACCACGAAGCGTGCTTCAAGAAAAAAGAAGAAGGTCGAGACGGCGGCCGCCAGGCCCGGGACCGTGCTGAATGCCAGCGGGCTTGCGCCCGAGATGCAGGCAGTCAATACCTATCTCACCGTCGCCAACGTCAACGCGTCGATTGAATTTCTCGAGAAGGCGTTCGGCTTCACGCGCGGCGTCGTGCTGCCCGGCGCCGACGGCCAGCCGCGCTACGCCGAGATGCGCCACGGCGACTCTGTCGTCATGCTGATTCCAAAGGGTGACGGGACGACGGCGACCGGCGGCGCGGCGGCGCTGTATACGTACGTCGGCGACGTGGACAAGGCGCTGACGAAAGCACGCGCCGCAGGCGCCGGCGTCTCCGAAGCGGAAGATCGTCCCTGGGGCGACCGCACCGCCATCGTCACCGATCCCGATGGTTATCGCTGGGTACTGGCGACCTTCAAGAAGCTGGTGCCTTTCAGTTGAAGTTCCTCTCGCCGGCGATGACGGTGCGCGACTTCGAGAACGGCTATTGGTATCTCGACCAATTGAAGACGTTCGCCGAGCGCATCGGTATTCCAGCCGCGAGCAAGCTCCGAAAAGACGAGCTCGAAACGGCCATCGTGACATTTCTCCGCACGGGCAATGCCGCGTCGCCCACCAGGCGTTCACTGCGCAAGACGGGCGTCAAGGACGTTGAACGCGGCCTCACCCTGAAGCTCCGGATTGAGAACTACACGAGCAACCGTGCGACGAAGGACTTCATCGTCGAACAGGCCCGTATGATGGCGCCGGATGTTCGCGAGAAGTCCGGGGTCTGGTATCGCCTGAACCGCTGGCGAGAAGAACGGATCACGAGCGGCGGGCGCCCCACGTATGGCGATCTCGTCCGGCGGTACATTGCCCTGAACAAGATGCAGCGGTTCGAGAGGGTCCCTCACGGTCGCTACATCAACTTCGTCGCTGACTTCCTCGGAGCCGACAAGGGGGCGACGCGCGCGGAAGCAATCGCCGCGTGGACAACACTCAAGGAGCTCGACGTCCCCAAGGACTTTGCGTCCTGGGTCAAGGTGCGAACGAAGGGCAAGGGCAGCCGCTAGGCCACCACCGACTCGTAACATTTCTCGTACATCGGAACGATTGTCTCCGCGCCGAACTCGTTGCGAACGCGCGCGCAGGCGCGCGATGCGACGGCTCGATGCAGTTTCGGATCGCTCAGCAGCCTCACGCCGCTCTCCGCCATCTCGTCGACGGCCTCCGGCGCATGCAGGAATCCGCTGATGCCGTGCTCGATGACCTCGGGAATCCCACCGACGCGCGACGCAACGACGGGCACTTCGCACGCCATCGCTTCGAGCGCCGCGAGGCCAAAGCTCTCCTGCGCCGACGGCAGGAGGAACAGATCCGCGATCGACAGCAGCGGCACCACTTCTTCCTGCGCGCCGAGCGAGTGCACGAGCGGCGCGATGCCCAATTGGCGCGCCATCCGGTACGCCGTTCCGAGCTCCGGCCCGTCGCCGACGAGGAGCAGGTGCGCAGGGACTTTCTTGCGGATCCGATCGAACACCGCCATCACTGCATCGATACGCTTGACGGGCCTGAAATTCGAGATGTGGATGACGATCCTGGCGTCGCGATCCCCGCCGACGAACCGCGTGCGCAGGTCGCCGACATCCTGGCGTCGATGAATGCCGCAGTCGAGGAAGTTCGGAATCACCTCGATCTCGCGCTTCACGCCAAGCTGTTCGTACGTCGATGCGCGCAGGCTGTTCGAGACGGCGGTCACGCGATCCGACTGCTCGATCGAAAACGCGACGATCTCCGAATACGACGGATCGCTGCCGACGAGCGTGATGTCCGTGCCATGGAGCGTCGTCACCACCTTCGGCGCCTTGCGGCCGTGCGCGCCGACGACCGCGCGCGACAGGAACCCGGCGGTGGCGTGCGGAATCGCGTAGTGGGCGTGGATGACGTCGAGGCTGAACTCGCGCGCCACCTGCACGACCTTGTTCGACAGCGAGAGCAGGTACTGCGGTTCGCGGAACAGCGGATAGGTCGGCGTCAGCACCTGATGGAACGAGAGTCCCGCCTGGAACTCGCCGAGCCTGAACGGCGTTTCCGTGCTGATGACGTGCACCTGATGCCCGCGTTTGGCGAGTGCCTTGCCGAGCTCCGTCGCGACGATGCCGCTGCCGCCGACGGAGGCGTAGCAGATGATGCCGATGTTCACGACTGGCTCTTGGTAGTGGAAGGCGGGTCCTTTTGGACCCGCCACTCGCGAAGCAAATGCGGACGAAGAACGGGCTCGCGCAGGACAAACCCTTCCGCGAAATCGACGCCGGCGAGCACGCCGAATTGCGCATCGCGGCTCTCGATCAAGGTCTTGAAGCGCGGTGAGGTGAGACGCGTCTGCACGCCGCCTGCCGTGGACGGGTTGAACTGGCTCTTGTGGCACGCCAGCGCGCGCCGCTTGGTCTCGTACTGATCAGTCACGTCGACGACAAATGAAGGCTCGGTGGATTCGTTGATGAAGTAGTAGGACATCATCTCGGGCTTCCACGGTTCACCCTCCGCGCGGAACCTGCGCAGCCCGGCGTCGAAGATCGCGTCGGTCAGCACGTTGCTCGCGGCGACATGATCCGGGTGGCGATCGGACCAGTACGGCAGCGCGATCGCCTTCGGGCGGACGCGGCGAATCAGTTCGGTCGCCGCCAGCGCATGGTCGGGCGTCGATCCAATCGCGCGATCGGGCCAGCGGAGATTCGTGCGCCACGCGGCGCCGAGCACCGTGCGCGCCTCTTCGGCCTCGGCGAGACGCTCCTCGACCGTGCCGTTGCTCCCCATCTCGCCCTGCGTGAGATCGACTAGACCGACACGCAGCCCCATCGCGGCGTGCTTGGCCACGGTCCCACCGGCGCCGATTTCGAGATCGTCGGGATGCGGCCCGAACACGAGAAGGTCGACGGGATCCACGTGGAGTGATTGTACGGGGACTAAGGAACTAAGGGACTAGGGATGGGGTGGCGCGCGTCTTGCCAATCGAGCGCGCATGAAGTTTCCTCACGAGTCACTCGTCGCGTGGCAACGAGCGGATGATCTCTTCATCAGCGTTCATCTGCTTTCAAAAAAGAAGTTTCCTGCCGACGAGCGGTTCGCGTTAACGAGCCAGACACGTCGCGCGGCTTTCTCGGTTGCGGCGAATATCGTTGAGGGCAGGGCCCGAAAACACGACCGAGAGCGCGCGCAATTCCTGCGCATTGCCTGGGGCTCGCTCGCGGAGGTTTCCTACTGCTTGCATGCCGCCAAGCGACTGGGATACCTCACAGCGTCGGATCACGATGCGATCGAACGCGAGGTCAAAGCGGCCGCGGCGCCCTTATTCGGCCTACTGAAGCAGGCAGAAGGGAACCTGGAACCCAAACCAACGGGAACCTAGTGCCCAAGTTCCCTTAGTCCCCTAGTCCCCTAGTCCCCTTATCGCGTCCAGCTCCATACCGCGTCTTCTTTCTCGTGTGCATCCTGCAGAGCGCGGACCAGAAGGCGCGCCGCCAGGAACGCGCCCGTCACCGAATCGCCGCCGCTGCCGAGCGCGAAGAGGTGCCGCGGATAGTTGCGGTGCGGGCCGATGTACATGAGGCCATCAGCGGTCTCGCCGGAGATCACGTCCCATCCGTACTCGGGCATCAATCCCGAAATCGCCGGGAACATCGTCAGCAGCTCGTACATCAACTGACCGGTGCGCTGGACGAGAATCGCCGGACGCTTGCGCTCGGGCGTTTCATCCTGCGTGGCGCCGGACACGAGGATGCGATCGTCGCCGGTGAAACGCACGCGCCGATGCGGATCGCGCGTATCCTTGAACGTCGTGCCGCGGCCGCCGAGCTGTTTGCGAATCGCCGCCGGCATCGGCTCGGTCAACACGAGATACGACTCGCGCCGCTTGAAGTGACGCCGCAGCTGACGGAACTCCATCGTCGCGGTGCCGGTGGCGACGATCACCGTTGACGCGCGGACCTGACCGCCTTCGGCGATCACATCTACATGCCTGCGCGCGACCTTCACGTTCTTGACGCGCGATCGCTCGAAGATCATCGCACCCCGCGATGCCGCGGCCGCCGACAGGCCGAGGCATGCACGATACGGATCGAGGATGAAGGCGTCGCGCATCCGCATCGCGGCAGGTACCTCGGGCACCGTGAGGCTGGCGAGCAGCTTGCGCGCGAGCCAGGTGCCGCCGACGCCCGCCTTCGAACGCGCATCGAACTCGCGCCGCAGCGTCTTGTCGCCTGCCCCGAGCGGAGTCGAGGGGTCAAAGCGGTCGGCAACAATCAGCGGCGTGACGGGCTCGAGGCCGCACGTGATGTTCAGCCGCCGCAGCAGCGCCGCGCCTTCGAGCGATGCGCGCCGCCAACTGTGGAACGCCGTGCGCGCCGCGCGAAGGCCGTGCAGCTGCTCGATGTCGCGGAACGCCGGGCCAGGATCCGGCAGCAGCAGTCCGGCGCTGCGGCCACCACTGCCCTGCCCCACACGATCCGCGTCGAGGACGATCGTCTTGATGCCCGCGAGCGCGCACGCGTACGCGGTCGCGCATCCGGTCAGGCCGCCGCCGATGATGACGACGTCGGCCGTGTGCGCGCCGCGAAAGCGGGAATAGTCAGGAACGCGCGATTTCGGGGTGAGGTCGATCCAGGGCGAAATGCCGTAGCGAGTGCGCAACTAGGCGGCCTCCGCTACGTATCGCGCCGCCACCTCGAGCAGTGGAATGAGGCGTGCGGCTTCACGTCTGTTGCGCGGCGTGTACTTCACCCAGCCGCGCTTCGGCAGCTTCACGATGAGCCCGTTGCCGCGCAGGCAGACGAACATCCGCCGGCCCGCGAATGCGGCCGGGCGGCCGAACAGACGGCCGCCGCGCAGGCCGCGGTGATGTTCGATGAACTCGTCGAGGAACCGCTGAAGATCGGCTCGAAACGCAATCGCCACGCGAGTAGCGATTGTAGGTTATTGCTTCTCCTTCTGCAGCAGGCGGCGCTTGCGGTCGACGCCCCAGCGGTACCCGCCGAGGCCCCCGCCCTTCTGCACCACGCGGTGGCAGGGAATGACAAGGCAGACATGATTGGTCGCGCAGGCGCGCGCCACGGCACGGGTAGCACTCGGCGCGCCGATCGCCTTCGCGACGTCGCTATAGGCGCGCGTTTCGCCGGAAGGGATCGACTGCAGGTAGCGCCACACCTTCCATTGAAACGCCGTGGCTTTGATATCGAGCGGCAGGTCCATCTCTGCTCCGCGGCCCTCGAGATGCGCGACGATCTGGCGCACCCAGTCGGTGAAGGCTCCGCGCTCGCGCTCGATTGCCGCCGACGGATACTCCGCGCGCAGATCCTGTTCGAGCGCCTCATCATGATCGCCGAGCTTCACCGAGCAGAGGCCCTTGCTGGTGCCCGCGACCAGCAGACGCCCGAGCGATGAATTGACGATGGTGAAGGTGATGGAGGTGTCCTTGGCGCCGCGGCGATATTCCGCGGGCGTCATGCCGCGGCCGGTCGGATGCTGCTCGTAGACGCGGCTGCTCGATCCGTAACCTGCATCGTAGATAGCGCCGATCAGCGGCTTGCCGTCCCGCAGATCGCGGCGGAAGCGCTGCGCACGCAGCGCGTCCTGATACGCACGCGGCGAGATGCCGAGCAGGCGCGCGAAGGTCCGCTGCAGATGGAAGGGGCTGGTGCCGACGTGCGCGGCGAGCGCCGACAGCGTGATCGGCTCGTCCGCATGCGAGGCGATGAAGCGCGCGGCCTTGCGCACGTGTTCGATGCCGGGCGCGGGCGGCGCACCAGCACGCGGGCGGCAGCGGCGGCACTCGCGGAAGCCGGCGACCTCCGCGAGGTCGGGGCCCGCGAAGAAGCTGACGGACTCGCGCTTCGGCCTGCGGCTCGGGCAGCTCGGCCGGCAATAGATACGAGTCGATCGGACGGCATAGACGAAGCGGCCATCGCTCGCGGCATCGCGCGCCAGCACCGCTTGCCAAAACGAATCGTCGGTCACATTCATTCGGTAGTGTCCGGCTTCAGCCGGACCAATCATGTTCATCATCATGCGGCAACGATAGCTGCCGCCGCGGCGGCCATCTATCCGCCCCTTGCGCTCGTTATAACATGCCGAAATCGTGCTGCGCCGCCTGCTCAAAGCGCTGCTGATTGCGCTGATCGTCATTCTGGTCGCCATCGTGGCGGGCGCGTTCTGGGCACGCAGCGAGGTTCGGGCAAGCCTGGCGCAGCTCGATGGCACCCATCAGGTGCAGGGGTTGACGGCGCCGGTGCGCATCGAGCGCGATCGGCTCGGCATCCCGTCTATGCACGGCGCCACGCGCGAGGACGTCGCCCGCGCGCTCGGATTCCTGCATGCGCAAGACCGCTTCTTCCAGATGGATCTCGCGCGCCGGCGTGCGGCCGGCGAGCTCGCCGCGCTGGTCGGCGCACGCGCGCTGGCGCTCGATCACGAGATTCGCATCCACCGTTTTCGCGAGGAAGCGCATCGCGCCGTTGACCTCCTGACGCCCGAGAGCCGCCGCATTGCGAATGCCTATACCGACGGCGTGAACGCCGGCCTTTCATCGCTGGGCGCTCCGCCGTTCGAGTACCTGATGCTGCGTCAGAAGCCGGAGCCGTGGCGGCCGGAGGATTCGTTCCTCGTCGTGCTCTCGATGTTCATCACGCTGCAGGACACGGACGGCTCGTACGAATCGACGCTGGGGACGATGCACGAGCTGCTGCCGCAGCCGATGTTCGACTTCCTCGCGCCGAAGGGAACGGAATGGGATGCGCCCGTTGCCGGCGAATCATTCAGCACGCCGCCGATTCCAGGACCTGATGTCTACAACCTGCGCACGCGGCGCGCGGGCCGATCGACGCTGCCTCTGCCCGAACGTCCGCCGCGCGTCGAGCTCTGGGATCCGCGCGCGTCAACAGACGAAGCGCTCGGCAGCAACAACTGGGCGGTGTCTGGCGCGTTGAGCGCGGATGGACACGCGATCGTTGCCAACGACATGCATCTCTTCATCCGCGTGCCGAACACGTGGTATCGCGCGTCGATGGAGTGGCCCGATCATCGTCTCGTTGGCGTCACCTTGCCCGGCGTTCCCGCACTCGTGACCGGCAGCAATACCCACATCGCGTGGGGCTTCACCAACACGTATGCCGACTGGGGCGACCTCATCGAGCTCCAGATCGATCCCGCCGACCCCGACTACTACCTGACCCCCGACGGCTGGCGCGAGTTCGAACGGTTCGACGAAGCGATTGCGGTGACTGGAGAGCCCGAGCAGCACGAACTGGTGTATTGGACGATCTGGGGTCCTGTGCTCGGACCGGATTATCGCGGGCGGATGCGCGCCTACGCGTGGGTGGCGCACTCAGCGGAGCGGCTGGCGACGACGGTCACGCCGCTCGAGAATGCGCGCACGGTCGCGCAGGCGTTCGACGAGGCGAACGGCGCCGGCATCCCCGGCCAGAATCTCGTCGTCGCCGACGAAACCGGCAACATCGGCTGGACAGTCTACGCCGCGATGCCCCGACGTGTCGGCTTCGATGGCTCGCTGCCCACCTCGTGGGCGGACGGTTCGCACGCCTGGAAAGGGTGGCTCGATCGCGCCGAGTATCCGCGCATCGTGAATCCCCGGAACGGGCGCATCTGGACCGCCAACGCACGTGTGGTGGGCGGCGACATGCTCGCCAAGCTGGGCGACGGCAGCTACGAAGTCGGCGCGCGGGCCCGTCAGATTCGCGAGCGGCTGATGGCGCGCGACCACTTCACGCTCCGCGACATGCTCGCCATCCAGATGGACGCACGCTCGGAATTTCTCGACCGCTGGCGACAATTGCTGCTCGACTCGCTCAGCCCGAAAGCGTTGGACGGCCGTAAGGATCGCGCGGAGCTGCGCCGCATCATCGAGCACGGCTGGTCCGGCCGCGCGGAACCCGATTCAGCGGCGTACGGCTTCGTACATCGCTTCCGCGATCTCCTGTCCGAGCGCCTCGTCTCGTTTGTGTTGTCGGAGTGCTATGAGGCTGACCCGACGTTCGACTACGCCACCGTTCGCCGCCGTGAAGGACCGATCTGGAAGATGGTCACCGAGAAGCCGCAGCATCTGCTCGACCCGCAGTACGCCACGTGGGACGAGATGATTCTGGCGACGGTTGATGCGGTGATCGAGGAAGCGAAGAAGGATCACTCAACGCCGCTCGCGGAGCGCAAGTGGTCCGAGTACAACGTCATCGAGTTTCGACACCCGCTGTCGCCCGCGCTGCCATCGTTCTTCAGCCGATGGCTCGACATGCCGAAGCGTGCGTTCGCCGGCGACATGTACACGATTCAGGTGCATTCGGGAACGCTCGGCGCGTCGGAGCGGATGGTCGTCTCGCCCGGCCATGAAGCCGAGGGCATCATGCACATGCCGGCCGGGCAGAGCGGCCACCCGCTGTCGCCGTACTACGCGAACTCTCACGAGGCGTGGGTCAACGGCGACCCGACGCCGTTTCTTCCCGGTCCGGCCGAACACACGCTGACGCTGGGTCCCTAGAACCGCACACGAAACGAGAGCGCCGGCGCACGCGCGGCTTCGTATCGCATGACATCCTCCTGATGCCATGGTCCGATCTTCCCGGAAGGATGTCCTGACGGGATCGCTGAAAAACCCTGAAACGACCGTTCAGGCCGCGCTGTGGGCGACCGCGACGTCCTTCCAGGCCGCCTCGATCGATTCATCCTTCGAGATGACCTGCCCGGCGTTGGCGGCAAGCAGCGACAGGATTTCGAGGTGGCGGTCGGAGACGAGCAGCGGCTCGCCGTCACGGCTCAGGCGGCGGCGTGTGGAATCGAGCTCGAAGGGGCCGAAGCGGTAGTTAATGTGTGTTTGCGGCGATCGCACGTGACGCGCTGACGTTGACGCCGTTAATCATCTCGTAGTCATACGTCATCGTCATCGTGGAGGTGCCGGCCAAGCGGATTTGCGCGGTCGATTCGACGCGGACCGGCACGCGAAGGCCGGCGACACGCGCGTACTGTTTGACGACGTCGACGCGGCGCGTCCAGAAGGAGGGACTCCTGGCGAGACGGCCCTCGACGCGAACGAGGTCGGCATCCGTGTCGGTGATGTAGACAGCGCCGTCAATCAGCGTGACGTCCTTGCGCTTGGGACGGGCAAACAGCTTCACGAGTCCCGGTTCGACGCTGTCGCCGGCGGTCAGGTCGTAATTGATGGCGGTAAAGCTCGATCGAGCCATGTCTCCGTTCGCGAAGATCTGTTCCTCGTTTTCGAGCATCGAGCGGAAGACCCGCCCGCGGATCAAATCGCTGCCGCCCTCGCTGATCACCCGATAGTGGAAACCCTCTGCCGTAAGTTCCGTGGCGATTTCCATCCAGCCGTCCACGTTGAAGCGCTCGTTGCGCCCCTCGAGGCGGCGCGTGCCGCGATAGGTGACGAGCGGCTCGTCGGGGCGGCTGAGGAACCGGTGCAATACCGGCTCAAACGTCGCCGGACTCGACGCAGGCTCAGCCGTGACGAGTGCGGTAAGTGCCGCCGGTGCAACAAGAACAAGGGCGAGGCGACCCATGGCATCGACCGCTCGTGCAAACGGGACGCCGGGTTATTGTTGAGATCGCGGTTACTAAATCAGGAGCGCATCCCGTGCACTGATTACACGATCGAGCGCTTCGTCCGTCGTTCGCCCCATCGCCGTCATGTGTCCCATCTTGCGCCCGCGGCGAGGTTCGGTCTTCCCGTACAGATGCAATTTCACGTCGCTGAAGCGGGACGCGGCCGCCCAGTTCGGCTCACCGTCCTCCCACAGCTCGCCGAGGAGATTCGCCATCGCCGCCGCCGGCGTTAACAGCATTGTCGATCCCAGCGGCAGCGCGCAGATGGCACGCACCTGCTGCTCGAACTGACTTGTCACCGCCGCATCAAAAGTGAGATGCCCGGAATTGTGCGGCCGCGGCGCGAGCTCGTTGACCAGCAGCTCGCCCTCGGTGTCGACGAAGAACTCCACGCACAGCACGCCGACGTACTGCAGCTCTTCGAGGACGTGACGCGTGATCTCTGCCGCGCGCGCGGCGAGCGCGGGCGTAATCGCAGCTGGTGTGGTGGTGACATCCAGGATGTGATCACGATGACGGTTCTCGAAGGGTTGATAGTGCTCCATCTCCCCATCGATTCCGCGCACGCCGATCATCGATATTTCCGTCTGCAGACCGATGAACTTCTCGACCACGGCTTCCTGATGGCCTATCGCGGTCCAGATGTGTTCGACGTCAGCCGGCGTGGTCACCTTGTGCTGGCCCTTGCCGTCGTATCCGAACGCAGCCGTCTTGATCACCGACGGCGTGCCGATGCGCGCCACCGCGTCCCACAGTTCATCGAGCGACGCCGCGCGGCCGAAGGGCGCCGTCGGAAATCCGCGGTCCGCGAGGAACTGTTTCTCGCGCGCGCGCTGCTGCGCGGTGTGCAGCGCGACGCCGCACGGGCGGACCGGCGTGATCGCCTCGATGGCGTCAATCGCGTCGATCGGCACGTTCTCGAATTCGAAGGTGACGACATCCACCTGCCGCGCGAACGCGCGCAGCGCATCGAGATCTTCGTATTCGGCGACGACCTCGACGTCCGCGACCTGGCCGGTGGGCGTATCCGCATCTGGAGAGAACGTGTGCACGCGGTAGCCCATGCGCCGCGCCGCAATCGCGAACATCCGTCCAAGCTGACCGCTTCCCAGGACGCCGAGCGCAGCGCCCGGCGCGATCACCTTTGTCACGGGAGCCGTTCCTGACGGACCTTCTGCGTCTGCTCGGTGCGGAAGTCGCGCAGCCGCGCACGCAGATCGGGACGCGAGTTGGCGAGGATCGACACGGCGAGAAGTCCCGCGTTGGTCGCACCCGGCTTGCCGATGGCGAGCGTGCCGACGGGAACCCCGCCCGGCATCTGCACGATCGAGAGGAGTGAATCGAGCCCTTGAAGCGCGGCGCTCTGCACCGGCACGCCGAGCACGGGCAGCACCGTGTGCGCCGCGACCATCCCAGGAAGATGCGCGGCGCCGCCCGCGCCCGCGATGATCACCTCGATGCCGCGCGCTTCGGCGCCGCTCGCGAACTCCGCCATCCATACCGGCGTCCGGTGCGCGGAGACGATGTGCTTCTCGAATGCGACGCCGAACTGCTCCAGCGCGGCCACGGCGTGCTGCATCGTCTCCCAATCGGAGGAGGAGCCCATGATGACGGCGACGAGTGGATGAGGCGAGGTCGAGGGCACCAGGAAACCGAAATTTTACCCCCCTTCGGCGGGTCAGTCCCATGCGGCAAGCGCGATGAGCCAGAGGGTGGAATCTCCTCTATCGGAACCGGGATCCGCGTTTTCGGCTACGGAGTAGTTCACCTCGTCTATCGCGGGATGTACCCACTGGTTCTCGAACAACTGATAGAGCGCCGCCCTTAGGTGTACGGCACCAGCACATGCGCGAGCACGTATACGGCACCGACAACAACGCCGACGATGATGAGCGTAGCTTTCAGCGAGAGCCGTTTCTTATGGTGAGCGGGATTCCAGCCGCCAATTTGCGATAACAGCTCGGGCTTCGCGTAGCAATCTGGTGAAAGTTCGGTAGAAACCGAGTCGGGCGGTCCTGCCGCGACCGCGGTGCACGGTGCTGATGGTGGCTCCTCTGCGAACGCGCGCGCACTGTCAGAGAAAGTCATTACCACAAACACCGCCAACACCACGACGGCCGATCGGATCCGGAATTGAGGCATTTCGTCCTCCCCAGACTCTAATGTGCCGAATGCAAGGGATTCGGCTCACCGCGACAATCTGCGTTCCCGATCACGAGATTGCCTCAAACACCCCGGTCTCCCGATTCTTCCTCACCTTGCTCCACTCGAAATGCCGCCCATTCATCGCGATGTAGATGCCTGGCTTCAGCACCTGCACGAGTGAGAGCGCGCTTCCCAGGTTGAACAGTCCATCTGACGAGCCAAACGCGTACGGAATCATCGCTCCGGTGAGGACAATCGTCTTGCCGGGCACGCTGCGCGCCAGCGCGGCGGCGGTTTCCACCATCGTATCGGTGCCGTGCGTAATGACGATGCACGACTCCTCGCACTGCTGGCAGTTGCGGACAATGAGCTCGCGGTCGGCGTCGGTCATGTCGAGGCTGTCGATCATCATCAGCGTGCGCACGCTGACGTCGACTCGCGATCGGCCCAGCCGCAGCATCTCCGGCAGGTGCGTGTCCGTGAACGAGAGCTGCCCTTTGATCTCGTCGTAGGTTTTGTCAAACGTCCCGCCGGTGACGAAGATGCGAATCATGGATAGTAGTATCTCAGCGTGGCGGATACCGGCGTTCGCGAATCAACCGACCATCTGGTCCGAGGCATAGGCCTTGGCGAGGCGACGGCGCTGAACATGATCGACATGATCGGCGTCGGTCCCTTCATCACGATTCCGCTGATGGTCGCGACGATGCACGGGCCGCAGGCGATGCTTGGCTGGGTGCTGGGCGCGGTGCTGGTGATGTGCGACGGCATGGTGTGGGCCGAGCTCGGCGCCGCGATGCCGCAGGCGGGCGGACCGGTGCGCTACCTCCGCGCGATGTACCCAGGGCGCGCCGGCCGCTGGCTGTCGTTTCTCTTCGTCTGGCAGCTGACGTTCAGCGCTCCGCTCTCGATGGCGTCGGGCTGCATCGGTTTCGCGCAGTACGCCGGCTACCTATGGCCGTCGCTGATGAACACAATCGCCTCGACGAAGCTTCCCATTCCGATTCCCGGCGCCGGCGACACGACGATCGAGTTCACCATCACCAACGGCACCTTCCTCGCGATGGGCGTCGCCGCGTTCGCCGTGCTGCTGCTCTACCGCCGCATCACCGTCATCGGGCGCATGGCCGCGTTCCTCTGGATCGGCGTCGTCGGCACCACGCTGTGGATCATTGCCTCGGGCGTCACGCACTTCAACGCCGCGCAGGCGTTCTCGTTTTCACCGGGCGCGTTCGAGCTCACGCCCGCGTTCTTCACCGGCCTCGGCGCCGCGCTGCTCATCGCGGTGTACGACTACTGGGGCTACTACAACGTCTGCTATCTGGGCGCGGAGATTCGCGATCCCGCGCGCGTGATTCCGCGTGCGATCCTCCTGTCGATCGTCGGCGTCGCGGCGATGTATCTGACGATGAACATCTCGATCCTCGGATCGATGCCGTGGCAGGAGGTCGAGAAGTCCACGTTCATCGCGTCGGACTTCATGGCGCGCATCTGGGGGCCGACCGCCGCAAACATCGTTACCGTGCTGATGCTGTGGACGGCGTTCGCGTCGGTGTTCTCGCTGCTGCTCGGCTACTCGCGCGTGCCGTACGCGGCGGCGCTCGACGGCGACTACTTCCCCGTCTTCGCGCGCGTGCACCCGACGCTGCAGTTCCCGCATGTCTCGCTGCTGGTGCTCGGCAGCGCCGCGATCGTGTTCTGCCTGTTCCGTCTGGCCGATGTCGTCACCGCGCTCGTCGTCATCCGCATCATGACGCAGTTCCTCGCGCAGACGCTCGGCATCATCGTCCTGCGGACGAGACGTCCGGACTTCCCGCGGCCGTTCCGGATGTGGCTGTATCCGGTGCCGGCGCTGCTCGCCTTCGTCGGCTACCTCTACACGGTGGTGATGCGGCCGAAATCGATTCAGTCGATCTGGCTGGCGGTGCTTGTCGCGCTGCTAGGGACGATTCTGTTCTTCGCTAGATCGCGCGAGCGCGCTGCTGCCTGAGCGCGTCGGCGTTCTCGATGTTCTTCCGCGCCTCCTGCAGCCACGCGCGATCGCGATTCAGCAGCTCGCGTGACGCGCCGAGCGCGCGCGCCGTCTCCTCCGGCGCGGGACCGCCTGGCGTACGCCGCACCTCGATGAATTCGCGGGCGCTGACCGCGCTGGCGCGCATCTCTCTCGCACGCGCGTGCGCCTGGCTGAACGGCATGTCCTCGTCGCGGACCAGGCGATCGGCGACCTCCGTCAGCGTCGTGCCTCCGCGTTCAGCGCCGTCGCGCATCCGCTCGACGTCGAACTCCGCTCCGCGAATGGTGGCGGTGAGGAGCGCGACCGCACGCTGCGCGTCGTGGAACATCGACGCGACGAGCGGCTGCAGATCGTCTTCGGTATCGACGATGTCGCCGAACGGCGTGTTGTGGACGGCGGTAACGATGGCGACGGCCTGCCCGAGCGCCTTGCTGGTAATCGATCGCGCATGCTCGAGCGCAACGGGATTGCGCTTCTGCGGCATGATGCTGCTTCCCTGCACGAGGCCATCCGCCAGCCTGATGTAGCCGACCTCCTGTGTGGACCAGAGCAGCAGATCCTGAACGACGCGGCCGAGTCCCGCGAGCATCACCTGCGCGGCGGAGACGCTCTCCAGCAGGTAATCGACGGTGGCGATGCTGCCATAGGTATTGCCGGTCGGTTCGTCGAAGCCGAGCAGGTCGCTGGTGAGTTTCCGATCGATCGGAAAGCCGGTACCCGTAATCGCGCAGGATCCGAGCGGACTCTTGTTGGTGGATGCGTAGGCGGCGCGCAGGCGCACCTGATCGCGCTCGAGCTGCTCGATGACCGCGAGCAGATAGTGGGCCACGGTCGTCGGCTGCGCCGGCTGCGTATGCGTGTGCGCGGCGAAAATCGTCTCGCGATGACGCGACGCGAGCTCGATGAGCGCCTCGCGCAGATCGAGCACCGCGCCCGCGAGCGCCGCGATGAACTCCCGCGGCCGTATCCGGAACATCGTCATGTCGATGTCGTTGCGGCTGCGCGCGACGCGAAGACGCCCGGCGAGCGTGTGCGCGTCCCCGGCGCGGATGATGCCCTGCTGCCGGAGCATGACGAGATGCGCGTAGTGGATGGCGATGAGTGGAGAGAGAAAGAGCGCCTTCGCGTCCTCGAAGTTCTCGCGCAGGACCCGCGAGACGTATTCAGGATCGAAGCCAGGCATCGAACATCCGCCGCTGCGTGTCGGTCGCGGACGGACTTATGTCGAGCCGCCACCCCTTGGACGGCTCGGTGGCGAACGTCACGGGGATGCGCATGAGCTGCTCGCGGCGTGCCACCAGGAACGTGACCTTGTCGCCCGCCTTGTATTGCTCGAGTCGATTCTCGAGACGATCGACACGGACGCGGAAATCGTCGATCGCCAGAATCTCGTCGTCCACGTTGAGGCCGGAGATGTCGGACGGTGCATCCCTCTGCACCGAGGCGATCACGAGGCGCCCGTTGTCGTTGCGTGTCGACAGGCCGAGCCAGGGCTTCGTGCGCTCGGGCGACGGCGCGGCTGCCGCCTTGAACCGCAGGCCGAGTGTGTCGAGCGCCTCGGAGTAGTCGAGCTCCTTTGTGCCTTCGACCGCCGCCTCCCAGAACCCCTTGAGGCTGGTGCCCGCAACCTGCTCGACGACCGCGCGGAATTCTTCGGACGTGTAGCCTTTCGGTCCCGAGAACTTCTGGTACGCGCTGCGCATCACGTCATCGAGCGACTTGGCGCCGTCAGTCGCCTTGCGAATCTTCGCGTCGAGCAGGAACGCGATGACGGTGCCCTTCGTGTAGTAGCTGATCGAGGTGTTGTTCGAGTTCTCGTCTGGCCGGTAGTACTTGATCCACGCGTCGAACGACGCCATCTCTGCCGACTGCACCAGCCGGCCTGGCGTCGTCTGCAGCAGCTCGATCGTGTCCGACAGATCCTCCAGATACTCGTCGCGCGTCTGGAGTCCCGCGCGCTCGACCTGCAAATCGTACTCGTGGCTCGCCAGCTGCAGCCACGCCAGATACGCACGGCGCGTGCGCGTCGACCACCGGTTCGTCATCAGCACCGTCGAATTCTTGTGCTCGAGGCCGCCGCCCGATTCCGTGATCATGTTGAAGAACACGTAGCGGTCGTAAGGCAGCAGTCCCCAGAGGCGGCGATCTTCGTTGACGATCTTCTCGAGGTCTTTCGCGGCGCGCGCGCCGTCGAAGACGCCGCCTTCGCCCACATCGACGAGCGAGTGCTTCTTGCCGTCCACCTCGAAGTCGTACACGGCCGGGTTGCCGATGACGATGGGAGAGTCGACGAGCGTGTCGTAATCGGGCGCACGGTAGTGGTGATCGCCGCCTGGCATCGCGGGCAGCGCCGTGATCGATCGTTTCCACGCTGACGCCGGGTTGATGACGATCTCGTGCGGCCGCGGCGACAGATCGGCGAGCGTGATGAAGGTCGGCGCGCCGTTGAGCAGCGCGAAGTCCGACTCGATCCAGTTGGTGCGCACCGGCATCTCGCGGCAGTAGACGCGGTACTTGAGCGTGATCGTCGGCGCTCCCCCGGTGGCGACGCGCCAGTGGTTCTTCTTCGACTTGTCGATGTCGAGCACGCGGCCGCCGGCGCCGAGCGCGGTGACCGCTTCGACGTTTCGCGCGTACTCGCGAACCAGGTACGAGCCGGGCGTCCAGACCGCCATCATCAGCTCGACATCCGCGCGCCGGCCCGTGGGCACCGTCGCCGTCACTTCAAGGTAGTGGGTTTGTGGCGCAGGAAAACTGAGCGTGTAGCGAATCGGCTCGGGCGCGCTCTGCGCCATCGCCGCGGCGGCATGTGTCATAAGAATCAGCGCGACCCAGAACGTTGCGGCCATTCGCCGATTCTATAGAAGGTACAAAAAATGGGCGAGGTACCTGGTGCAGTACCTCGCCCTACTGGAGGATCGACTGAGACGTTGTGGTGCAGTAGCCGACGTGGCGGGTCGACTACTTCTTCGTGCCCTTCGAGGCGGCGGGCTTCGCTGAAGCCACCTGCTTCGGCGCGGCCTTCGCGGCCGCCAGGGTCACACTTTCGGCCATCTTGTGGCCGTTGTCTTCCTTGTAGCGGATGGTGACGCGCGAGCCGGTCGCGCCGCTCAGATCGCTCGTCGTGAGCGTCTTGCCGTCGCGGCGGATCTGGACGTCATTGCCGAACATCACGTCCTCGTTGCCCTTCGCGGTCTTGATGGTCAGGTCCTGACCATCGACCTTCTCGAGCGTCCCTCTGATGGTCTGGACTTTCACGGCCTTTGCTGCCGCCGGCTTGGCAGCCGACTTGGTCTGCGCCGCAAATACCGGCATCGACAGCGCAAACACGGCCACTGCAGCAACGGCAGTCAATCGAAACGTGCGCATACTTCCTCCCTGCGTTCCCCTGAGCCCGGCTTCCGTGGTGCCGCCGGTTGGCATTCGGCCACGCAATGCACAAAGGTGATGCCACCACCGCGCAGCGGGGGTGCGATCGGCTAACTGGTTCTGTTACTGTGACTTTGATGCAGGTGAGCACAACGGCCGCGTCGGACGCTGCCGCGCACGATCGCCCCACCACGGCACGATCGCCACGGC
>QHWQ01000150.1 GCA_003222635.1 Acidobacteriota bacterium
GTCGCCGCCCCAGTTGAGCCGCGCGAGCCGGGCACCGTTGGCGAGATGGAAGCGCGCCACGAGATCGGCCGGCGCGCGCCCACGCTTCGCGCGCAGCAGGTAGTACGCGCACAGGCGCATGATCTCGTCTCTCAGGTCATCGGGGATGACCGCCAGCGACGCCGGCGAGTCGAGCGCCAGCGAGGCGAGCGCCTCGGACATCATCTCGCGATGCGACATCAGCCACGAGCGGAAGCCGGGGATGGGCGACAGCGTCGCGAACTTCCGGAGCTTGTCGAACTCGCCGCTCAGATCCTCGACGACCTGCTTGATCAGGAAGTTGCCGAACGACACGCCGCGCAGCCCGACCTGGCAGTTGGTGATCGAATAGAAGATCGCGCAGCGCGCGCTGGCCGGATCCTCGACGGCGGACTGCGGATCGAGCAGCGGCCGGACATAGCCGAGGATGCCCGGTGCCAGCGCGCACTCGATGAAGATCAGCGGCTCGTCGGGGAGCGCCGGATGGAAGAACGCGTAGCAGCGGCGGTCCGCTTCGAGGCGCCTGCGGAGATCGTCCCACCCCTGAATCTGATGCACCGCCTCGTATTGAATCAGCCGCTCGAGAACCAAGGCGGACGTGCGCCAGTCGATGCGCTGCATGACGAGAAAGCCGCGATTGAACCAGGAGCGGAATAGGTGCAGCAGGTCGTCGGAGACGACCGCGCGGTCGGGGTGATCGGCGAGCGTCCGCAGCAGGTCGGCACGCATCTGCACGAGCGTCCGGATGCCGCCGGGCGCCGTATTCAGCCGGCGAAACAGCTCCAGACGCCGCGGCTCGGTGGCGAGGTGGAGGTCGTGCAGCCGCGCCGCCGTCGGATTGGCGCGGTAGGCGTCCATCGCCCGGGTGACCGCGTCCGGATCGGCCGTGTAATGATCGACGAGCTGGCCAAAGAACGCGCCGCGGCCGGCATCGTTCAGCTCCTGATAGGCGGCCATCGCCTCCCCCGCCATGCGCGCGCCCGAGACCTCGCCGCGCTCGGACAGCAGCGAATCACACAGGCCGACGAGCGTGTCGGCGGCGCGCGACGCGGTCACCGGCGGCGGCTGTCGCACCGAGTCCCAGACGCGCTGCAGGAAGCGGCGGGGCTGATCGTTCATGTCCTTCTTTTCTTCTTTTCGGCGCGAGCCCACTCATTCCGCATCTGCGACAGGCCGTCCATGTAAACCGCGGCCTTGTCGCGCTCCTCTTCGTCCGGCAGGCTTTTCAGCAATTCGATGGCGTGCGCAATATCGTGCTCGATGGTGCGCTTGGTCGTCTTGAAGTAGATCTCACGGATTTGCGCGAGCGCCGCCCGCGGGTCGCGGGGGCCCTGCTTGATCGATTTCAGCGCGACGAAACCAAGCGGTTTGTCCATCATCCTGGTCGGGCTCGAGCCGGACACGACCTCGTCTCCGCCTTCAGGCGGACGTGCGATTTCTTCGTAACAACGCGCGCATGTCGTCGAGGGAACGCGTGTTCAACACCGCGTCTGGCGTCAGCCAGGCGCGCCGCGCCACCTGCACGCCCCAGCGCATATTCCCGAGCGCCAGCGTCGAATGCGCATCCGTCGAGATCACGATTCTGGCGCCGCGTTCATGAGCGCTCCGCGCGAAGGCGTCGCTCAAATCGAGACGATCGGGCTGGCAGTTGATTTCGAGCGCCACCCCTTTCGCCAGCGCGGCGCTCACAATCCGATCGAAATTCACCTGCAGCGGCTCGCGCTGCAGCAGCCGGCGGCTCATCGGGTGTCCAAGGACATCCACCCAGGGACATTCCAGCGCCTTCAGAATGCGCTCCGTCGTCTGTGCCTCGCCCTGGCTGTAGTGCGAATGCACGGACGCGATAACGATATCAAGCTGCGCGAGGCAGTCATCAGCGAGATCGAGCGTTCCGTCGGCGAGAATGTCGCACTCGATGCCGGCCAGCAGCGTCAGCCCGCCGAACCGGCCGTTGAGCGCGCGGATGCGCGCCGCATGCTCGAGCGCGCGCGTCTCGTCCAGCCCGTTCGACATCGCCAGCGCCTTGCTGTGATCCGTTATCGCGATGTAGCCGTACCCAAGCCGCCGCGCCGCCGCCGCCACGTCTTCGAGATCGTCGCGTCCGTCCGTGACGGTCGTGTGCATGTGCAGGTCGCCGCGCAGGTCCGCCTGCGACACGAGACGGGGGAGCGTCCGCGCAATCGCCGCGTCGATTTCGCCCCGATGCTCGCGCAGTTCCGGCGGCACCCACGCCATGCCGAGCGCGTCGTAGATGCCCTCTTCCGTCTCGCCGGCAACGCGGCTGTCGTCATCCACCTTGAAGAGGCCGTACTCATTCAGCTTGAAGCCGTGCTGAATCGCCCGGTCGCGCAGCGCCACGTTGTGCGCTTTCGATCCGGTGAAGTACTGCATCGCGGCGCCGCGGCTGTCGGCCGGTACCAGCCGAAGATCCGCCTGATAACCGCCCACGATGCGCACGCTGGATTTTGTGTCGCCCGCACCGAGGATGCGCTCGACGCGCGGAAAGGCGACGAATCGGTCCATCAAGGACCCCTCGACTCCGCTCGGGGCAAGGGCGGGGTCGATAGTCGCCAGAATGTCTATGTCGCCGCAGGTCTCGCATCCGCGTCGCAGGCTGCCGACGGGCGTGAACTCCGCGGCCGGCGCATGCTCGCGCAGGTACGCAACGAGCTCCGCGGCGATCGCCGTGGTATCGGAGAGCAGATGCCTCCCGCGATCCTTCTCTCGCTCCTCGACCGCTTTCAGAATGAGCGCTTCCTTCTTCGGGCCCATTCCTTTCAGCTCGCGCAGGCGTCCGGCCTTCGCCGCCTCGACGAGCTCCTCGACGCTGCGAATGTTCAGCGCGGAGTAGAGCAGCGCGACGGTCTTCGGCCCGACGCCTTGCAGCCGCAGCAGATCGAGAATCGTCGGCGGGAATTCGAGCAGCAGATCCTGATGGAAGCGGCAGGTGCCGGTTTCAGCCAGCTCACGAATCTTCTTCGCGAGGTCCTTGCCGATGCCGGGCAGGTCGAGCAGCTGCGTGTCGTCCATGCGCGCGACCGGATCCGCCCACGCCTTGATCGTGTCGGCGGCCGTGCGGTACGCGCGAATCTTGAACAGGTTCTCGCCCTTGATCTCCAGCAGGTCGGCGATCTCGGCAAACACCTGCGCGATGGGGTAGTTATCCACGCGTGAGGCCGTCGCGCTCGATCGTGTAGTCGAGCAGACGCGCGCCTCCCGATGCGAGCGCTTCCGCGATTGCGGCGCGTGTGTCCGGCGGACCGTAGCAGAACAGACACCCGCCGCCGCCGGCGCCGCACACCTTCGCGGCCGTTGCGCCCACGCCCTTCGCGCGCGCGATGAGCCCGTCGATAGCGGCTGTCGTCACGCCCGGCGCGAGCCGCTTGCGGTTCTCCCATTCCTCCGCGATCGCCGAGCCGACGCCATCCCAGTCGCCCGCCTCCAGCCGTTCGCGCATCACCTGGGCCGTGTCGCGGATGCGCTCGAAGCAGTCGAAGATGCGGCGATCGCCGTCGATGTGCTTCTTGGTGATTTCCCAGTTGTTCGTCCCCGAGTTCCGCGGCTCGCCGGTATAGCAGAGGACGATGCGGCTTTCGAGGTCGCGGAAGTCGACCGGCAGCGGAACTCGACGGATGCCGTCGACGTCGAGCTCGAGCGCCGCGATGCCGCCGTAGAGCGCCGGGCGGTAGTCCTGCAGGCCGGTCGGGACCGCGATCGTCTGCGCTTCGACGTTCATCGCCACCTGGAGGAGCGCTTCTGGATCGAAATGCGTCCGGTTCCAGTCCGCCAGCGCCGCGCAGACCGCAACGTTCAACGCGGAAGACCCCGCGATGCCTGCACCCGCGGGCGACTGCGACGAGGTCGTCAGCGTGATGCCGCGTGTCTCGAAGAAATGGACGAGCAGCGAGAGCAGGCGCAGCTCCCGCCTGTCGCGCAGCTCCGTCCAGTCGTCGGCTTCAACGGTGGCGCCCGTGTCCTCGGATCGAATGACGATACGGTTGTCGGAGCGGGACTCGACGCGCGCGCGTGCGCGAATGCTGATGGCCGCGTTCAGCGTCTGAGCGCCGGGGTGAAAGAGATACAGAGGCCAGATGTCGATGGTGCCGCCCGCAAGATCGATCCGCGTGGGCGCGGATGTTTCAATGACCACGAAGTCAATTTAAACCACGAAGGTCACGAAGGTCACGAAGAACAAATGTTCCTTCGCGTGCATCGCGTCCTTCGTGGTTAAAATGACTTCGTGCCCCCGTCGCTCCGTCGCGAGATTGGCCAGTTGCTGATCGGCAGCTTGCCGGGGACGGCAATCACGCCGGAGCTGCGATCGCTGGCGCGCGAGTTTCAGCTCGGCGGCGTCACGCTGTTCAAGCGCAACATCGAAGCGCCGGAGCAGGTGGCGGAGCTCAATCACGATCTGCAGACGCTCGCGTCGGGGGGCAACACGGGTCTGCCGCTCTGGGTGGCGGTGGATCAGGAAGGGGGACGCGTCGCGCGCCTGCGCGCGCCCTTCACCGAGTGGCCGCCGATGGCGACGCTCGGCCGCGCCGGCGACCACAAGCTGGCGCGTCGCTTTGCCTCGGCGCTCGCCGCCGAGCTCAAGGCCGTCGGCATCTCGCTCGATTTCGCGCCCGTGCTCGACATCCATACGAACCGGAGCAATCCCATCATCGGTGACCGCGCGCTTGGCGAAGACGCGGAGACCGTCGCGCAGCTTGGCGCGGCGATCATCCGCGGGTTGCAGGAGAACGGCATCGCGGCGTGCGGAAAGCATTTTCCGGGTCACGGCGATACCTCGGTCGATTCTCATCTCGCGCTGCCGCTGGTCGAGCATCCGCCGGACCGCATTCGCCGCGTGGAATGCGTGCCGTTTCGCGAGGCGATCAGAAGCGGAGTCGCCTTCATCATGACCGCGCACATTCTCGTGCCGTCGCTCGACGAGGAGAGGCCGGCGACGCTCTCGCCGACGATCGTGCGGGGAATGCTGCGCGAGGAGCTGGACTTCAACGGCGTCATCCTGAGCGACGACCTGGAGATGAAGGCGATTGCCGACACCTACACGGTGCCCGATGCGGCGACGCAGGCGATTGCAGCCGGATGCGACGGCGTGCTTGTGTGCAGCGGCGCCATCGACGCGCAGGCGGCGGCGCTCGAGGCGCTGATTCACGCCGTCGAGGACGAGCGGATCCCGTTCAAGCGCGTCGAGGACGCGCTGGCGCGCAACCGCAGGGCAAAGGAAGCGTATCTTACGGCGCCCGTGGCGCCGGGCCGCCGCGCCGCGCTGGGGCAGGTCCTCGGCAGCGACGAGCATCGGCGCATTGCCGAGGAAATGGCGCGCTTCCTTTAGTGGTGAGTCTCAACTGATGTACCGTCGCCTGCGTCGGCCCGTCGAACACGATCCTGCTGGCCGCGACAACGGAGCGGCCAGCCCTGTTGTGGGACCTGCTCGCCACTAGATGCTCAAAGCGCGCGCCGTGACGCCTGGTTCACGCATCGCGATCGTCTCGCCCGCCAGCCCGTTTTCACGCGAGGAGTTCGATCGCGGCGTCGGGGAGCTTCGGCGGCTCGGCTACGAGCCTACATACGACGAGGACGTCTTCGCCCGCTCGAGCGGCTATTTGTCCGGCACCGCGGATCTGCGGGCGGCGGCCTTCTCGCGCGCGTGGTCGAACCCATCGGTCGCGGCGGTGATTGCGGTGCGAGGCGGCTACGGAAGCGTGCACATGCTGCCGCTGCTCGACGCCGCCGTGATCCGCAGGACACCGAAGCTCTTCATCGGCTACAGCGACAATACGTCGCTGCTGTCGTGGCTGACGTGCCAATGCGGCATCGCCGCGCTGCATGGGCCGATGATCGAGGGGAGGCTTGCGAAGGGCGCCGAGGCGTACGACCGCGACTCGATGCTGGCATTCATGCAGGACGGCTCCGGCCGCCTGCTCGCGCCAGACGGGCTCGCCGTGATCCGCGGCGGGGAAGCCGCCGGCCCGCTCTTCGGCGGCACCTTGACGCAGCTTACCGCGTCGCTTGGCACGCCGTACGCATTCGATCCTCCGTCGGGCTGCCTGCTGTTCCTCGAAGACGTGAACGAGCGACCCTACAAGCTCGATCGCATGCTGACGCAGCTACGCCTCGCCGGCATTCTGGCGCGTGCGCGAGCGCTCGTCTTCGGCCAAATGCGCGGCTGCGACGAAAGCGGCGGGGCGCCGTGCGCACTGGATGTGATTCGCGCCTTCGCGCAGGACTTTCCCGGTCCTGTCATCACGGGATTCCCGTCCGGCCACACGACGGGCCCATGCTGGACGCTGCCGCTCGGCGTTCGAGTGCGTGTCGTCACCACGCCGCGGCCATCGATCGTCGTCGAGGAGTCTCCCGTTGAGTAGCCCCTCGACTTCGCTCGGGGCAAGTCGCCGGATCCACTTGATCGGCGTCTGCGGCACGGCGATGGCGACCCTCGCCGCGCTGCTGAAACACCGCGGCCACGACGTCAGCGGCTCCGACCAGAACGTCTATCCGCCGATGAGCGACTTCCTCGAGGCCGAGGGCATCCGCATCATGACCGGCTATGCGGCAGATCACGTCGGCGCGGACGTCGATCTGGTGGTCGTCGGCAATGCGATCTCGCGCGGCAACCCCGAGCTCGAGAGCGTGCTCGAACGCAAAATCCGGTACTGCTCGCTGCCCGAAGCGATTCGCGATCGATTCCTCTGGGGCGCACGATCGATCGTCATCGCCGGCACGCACGGCAAGACGACGACGACGTCGCTGACCGGGTGGCTGTTGACGCACGGCCGCCTCGATCCCACGGTGCTCGTTGGCGGGATTGCGTTGAATTTCGGCGACGGAGGATCGAGCTACCGTGTCGGCAGCGGCCGCGACTTCGTCATCGAGGGCGACGAATACGACAGCGCGTTCTTCGACAAGACGGCGAAGTTCCTGAAGTACCTGCCGGATGTCGCCGTCATCAACAACGTCGAGTTCGATCACGCGGATATCTACCCGGACCTGGCCGCCGTGCTGCTGGCGTTCAGACGCCTGGTGAACCTCGTCCCGCGCAACGGGCTGCTGCTGCTCGGCGCGGACAGCCCGCACGCGGCGGCGCTCGGCGGCCATGCCGTGAGCCCGGCGGAGACGTTCGGGACGGCGGACGGTGCCGACTGGCGCGCGACCGACATCGAAGCATCGGAAGGGCTGACGCGCTTCAGCGTGTATCGGCGCGGCGCTCTTTTCGGCCGCTTTGCGTCGCCGCTGCTTGGCGTGCACAACGTGCGCAACGCGCTCGCGGCGATTGCGGTCGGCAACTACGTGGGCATTCCGGCGGCCGATCTCGAGGAGGGACTGCGCGCGTTCACAGGCATCAAGCGGCGGCTGGAAGTGGTCGGCCGGGCAGCTGGCGTGACGGTGATGGACGACTTCGCGCATCACCCGACCGCGGTTCACGAAACGCTCGCCGCGCTGCGGACCGGCTATCCGAACCGGCGCATCTGGGCCATCTTCGAGCCGCGCTCCGCCTCCTCCTGCCGGCGGGTGTTTCAGGACGACTTCGCGCGATCGTTCGGCGCGGCGGATGAAGTCGTCGTCGCGGCCGTTTTTCGATCGTCGCTGCCAGAGTCGGAGCGCCTGTCGGCGGAGCAACTGGTCGACGACCTGCGCGCGCGACAACAGCACGCCCGCTACATTCCCGAGGTCGACGACATCATTCGCACGGTCGTCAAGGAGCATTACGACGGCGACGTCGTCGTCCTGATGTCGAACGGCGGTTTCGGCGGGATCCATCGCAAGCTGCTGGACGCTCTTGCCACACGCGGCGCGGACCCCTCGGGGCCGCGGGCACGGTGACGATTGCCGATGCCGGTGACTCCGCGCTGCTGCTGGAACTCGAGCCGGTGATCGATCCGGCGGTGAACGCCCGGGCGATCGCCATCGCAGCGGCCATCGCCGCCGATTGCGTCGATGGCGTGCGTGACGTTGTTCCCACCTATCGATCCGTCGCGGTGCATTTCGATCCGCTGAAGACCGATGTCGAGCGGCTGCGCGAGCGCATGAGTCGTGCGGTGCAGAGCCTGCCCGCGCCGCGCGAGGGCTCGCTGATTGAAGTGCCCGTCACCTACGGAGGCGAGGACGGGCCCGACCTGCAGGAGGTCGCCGCATTTGCGGGATTGACGCAGGACAAGGTGATCGATCGCCACTGCGCGGCCGAGTATCGCGTCTTCATGCTCGGCTTCCTGCCAGGCTTCGCCTACATGGGCTCGGTGGACGAGCGCATTGCCGCGCCGCGCAAAGCGACGCCGCGCACGCGCATTCCGGCAGGCAGCGTCGGGATCGCGGGCAGTCAGACGGGCATATATCCGCGCCAATCGCCCGGAGGCTGGCAACTGATCGGCCGCACATCGGTACAGGTGTTCGATCCGAACCGTGAGCCGGCGTCACTCTTCGCCGCCGGCGATCGTGTTCGATTCATTTCCGAACCGCGAACCCCCGAACCCTCGAACCCTCGAACCCCCGAACCCTCGAACCCTCGAACCCCCGGTATCCGATCGGTGACTGTCCTGAAGGCAGGTCTCTTGACGACCATTCAGGACGAGGGCCGCTGGGGCCACCAGGATCGCGGCGTCCCGGTTGCCGGACCGATGGATCGATACGCGCATCGTGTGGCGAACGCGCTCGCCGGCAACTCGCCCGGCGCCGCCGCGCTGGAAGCGACGCTGCTTGGACCCGAGCTGCGTTTCGAGCAGACAATGCAGGTCGGCGTGGCGGGTGCAGATCTCAGCGCGTCGATCGACGGAACAGCGCTGCCGATCAACTCCGCGCGGACATGCAAGGCGGGAAGTGTTCTGCGGTTTGGCGAACGCCGGTCGGGCACGCGTGCCTACATCGCGTTCGATGGCGGCATCGATGTGCCGGCAGTGCTCGGCAGCCGGGCGACGCATGTCGTCAGCGGGCTGGGAGGGATTGACGGACGTGCGCTGAAAGCAGGGGATGTTCTTGCATTGCGCGAATCGCACGAGGCGCCGGGTAAACGCCGCGCGGCGCTGCGGGTCCCCAACGGAGGCGCCCGCCTTCGCGCCATGCGCGGCCCGCAGGACGACTACTTCGATGACGCCGCGTTCGAGGTCCTTGAGCGCACGCGCTTCACCATCTCGCCGCAATCGGATCGTATGGGCTATCGGTTGCGAATCCCGGATCCCGGATCCCGGATCCCGACCGCGCGTGCCGGATCACCGGGCTCCATGATCTCCGACGCGACCTTCATCGGCGGCCTGCAGATCCCTCCGTCCGGCGATCCGATTCTCCTGATGGCCGATCGACAGACAACCGGCGGCTATCCGCAGATTGCAACAGTCATCACGGCAGACCTGCCACTCGCGGGTCAGCTTGCGCCAGGGGATTGGATCGAATTCACCCTCTGCACGCGCGCGGAAGCGATTGCCGCGCTGAAGGAACTGGAAAATGGGGTCTGACCTGCCCCGAGCGGAGTCGAGGGGCCCCATTTTGCAGGATGTGCCACTTGCGCCGCTGACGACGTTGGGCATCGGCGGCGCCGCGCGATGGTTCGGCCGCGCGGCGTCGGCACCGGAGGTCGTTGCCGCGGACGAATGGGCGGCCCTACGCGGCGCGCCGATGTTCGTGCTCGGCGGCGGGAGCAATCTGGTCATCGCCGATCGCGGGTTCGACGGGCTCGTGCTGCAGATGCAGGTCAGCCGCGTGCAGGCAAGCGATGGTGGCGAGAACACGATCGTGGTTGCTGGCGCCGGCGAGTCGTGGGACGGCCTCGTCGCGTTCGCGGTCAGCCGGAACCTCGCCGGCATCGAATGTCTGTCCGGAATTCCAGGCAGCGTCGGCGGCACGCCGGTGCAGAACGTCGGCGCGTACGGGCAGGAGGTCGCGTCTGTCATCGAGTGGGTCGACGCGGTGGACCGCCTGCAGCAGAAGGCCGTGCGGCTGTCTCAGGCGGAATGCCGATTTGCATATCGCCAGAGCCGCTTCAAGCAGGAAGACGAGGAGCGATTCGTCATCTGCCAGGTTGCGTTCCGGTTGCACAACGGCGGCCCGGCCACCGTCGCGTATCGGGATCTCATCGAATACTTCGGCAAGCAGCATCTCGAGTCGCCGTCACTTCAGGCGGTGCGCGATGCAGTGCTGACCATCCGCCGCGGCAAGGGGATGGTGATCGACGCCGCTGATCCGGATACGCGCAGCGTTGGTTCCTTCTTCATGAACCCGGTGATCGATCGCGCGGCGTTCGAACGGTTCGCTCCCGCGCCGCACTATCCGATGGACAATGACGCGGTGAAGGTGCCCGCCGCATGGCTCATCGAGCAGAGCGGCTTCGCGCGTGGCCATACCGATGGCGCGTCCGGTCTGTCCACGAAGCATCCGCTCGCCATCGTCAACCGCGGCGGCGCCACCGCGCGCGACATCATCAGGCTCGCGCGCCGCATCAAGACCGCGGTGTTCGATCGTTTCGGCATCGCGCTGCGCCCCGAGCCCGTCTTCGTCGGCTTCAAAGACGACCCCGACGTGGAATATCTCAGAGGATAGATGTCGACTCTGTTGATTGAAGGCGGCCATCGTCTCGGCGGCCGCGTCGCGGTGGAAGGCAACAAGAACGCCGCGCTCCCGCTGCTGGCCGCGTGCCTGCTCACCGAGGAGCCGTGCACGCTCACCAACGTGCCGCGCATCGGCGACGTCGAGGTGATGGCGCGGCTGCTGCTGGACCTCGGCGTCGAAGTGGACGGCATCGGCACGACCACGCTGCGCATCCGCGCGAAGACGGTGAAGACGCACGCGCCGGATCGCGGGCTGGTCGGACGGCTGCGCGGGTCCGTGCTCCTGCTCGGACCGCTGCTGGCGCGCACGGGAAGCGCGCATATCGCGCCGCCGGGCGGCGACTTTCCGGCGCGGCGGACGATCTCGACGCACCTCGGCGCGCTGCAGGCGATGGGCGCGCGCATCGTGTCGGGCGACGATCACTTTCTCGAAGCGCCCGACGGCCTGCGGCCCGCGTCGATGTATCTCGACGAGGCGTCGGTCACCGGGACCGAGACCGCGCTGCTGGCCGCGGCGTGCGCCGCGGGAACGACCGAGATTCGTCACGCCGCGACCGAGCCGCACGTCGTCGAGCTGTGCGAGTTCCTCGCGAAGATGGGCGCCGACATGACCGGGATCGGCAGCTCGAAGCTTCGCATCGACGGCGTACCGCGCCTGCACGGAGCCGAGCACCGGCTCGGCGGCGACTACATCGAGGCGGGGAGCTGGGCGGTGATTGCCGCGATTACCGGCGGCGAGATCGCGATCGACGGCGCGCGGGAAGAAGACATGGAGGTCGTCGGCTCGGTCCTCAGGCGCATGAACGTCGAGTGCGGCATGCGCGGCGGCACGTTCGAGGTCAATCCGTCGACGCCGAAGGCCGTGCGCCGCATCACGACCGGTCTCTGGCCAGGCTTCCCGAGCGATCTGGTGAGCCTCGTCACGGTCCTCGCGACGCAGGCGCAGGGGCGCACGCTGGTGCACGACTGGATGTACGAGCTGCGCCTCTTCGCTCTCGAGCAGATGAGCGGCATGGGCGCGGATCTCTTCCTCGCCGACGCGCACCGCATCATCGTCACCGGTCCGACCAAGCTGCGCGGCGGACGAATGCTCGACACACGCGATCTCCGGTCGGGCATGTCGCTCATCGCGGCCGGCCTCGCCGCGGACGGCCAGACGCGCGTCGCGCCGCTCGAGACCGTCGAGCGCGGCTACAGTCAGCTCGTCGATCGGCTGAAGGCCCTGGGAGCAAAAATCGCCAAGGTGGAGTAGCTTCGGCGTCGCACGAAGTGCGTACTCGCAACCGCGTTGGCTCGATTCCCGAGGAAAAGCGTCGGGCACACGGCATGCTCTGTCGACGATGTTAGGATCGGCCATGCCGGCCGGTCGGAGCGAAGAGACATGCCGACGGTGGACGAACGACTGGTGCAGATCGAGACCAAGATGATTCCGGATCTGCGCGACGACATGCGACGCGGCTTCGCCGACGTCGCCGCGAGTCTCGATCGTATCGAGAAGCGGTTCGAACAGATCGACGGGCGTTTCGATCAGACCGACAAGCGTCTGGAGCGCCTCGAGAGCCGTGTCGAGCGCTTGGATGAGAAGATCGACAGAGGCTTCATGTGGATCGTCAGCGCGCAGTTTACGATGATGGTCATCTTCATCGGCGCGCTCGTAGCGGCCCTTCTGCGTACGTCCTAAACTGATGGCTATTCTCTTGCCTGCCGTACCGCTGACGGCGTTTCTGCTGTTCAACCACTATCTGACGTGGGGTTGGCCGTGGCGGCCGCGCCGGTTGGACGATATGCCGGAGACGCGGATGGAGAAGTGGCAACGGGCGCTGGCGTCGGGAGTGACGTTGCTGGGGATTGCGAACGTCTGGCTTCTGTTTCTCGTAGTCGGTCGGATCGCCGATCGCTAGTCGCATCGCGCGGCCTACCGCTCGCAACAGCAAGCGGCGACGATGCCAGGATTGAAACCACGCCAGCGGACGGCACGCGGCGAGACCTTCCGTGGTACTCGCGAGTCTCGCTGTCGCTGCACTGGTCCTCACTCAGGTTGTCGCGCGGGTGCTGCCGTCGTGGTGGCTTGTCAGCAGCGGGTTCCTGGACTGGCCTAGTCGCCGTAAGGATCGCAAAGCACGCGATCGCGCTGCCCACCTCTAATCCGAGGTGTGAAGGCCGGCGGAAGCCGGGCCTTCACCTGGAGCGACGTCTCGCTGGCGAGCGCTTGCCTACGCTGGCGTGCCGGCGGGGAAGCTGCGCACGGCCTCGTCCTCGCTGTCGAACGTCTCGAAGACGTTCACGAGCTTGGAAATCACCAGCAGGTCGTGCAGCCGCCTGGTCAGATTGACGAGCTTGATCTGGCCGCCGTTGTTCTTCGCCGTCACGTAGGTGGCGACGAGCGCGCCCAGACCCGTGCTGTCGACGAAGGAGACGTTCCCCATGTTCAGGACGATCTGCTTGCGGCCCTGAAACATCAGGCTGTGAATCTTGTCCTTCAGCAGCGTATCGCCGTCGCCGAGTACGAGTTTGCCATTGAGGTCGAGAATGGTCACCGAACCCGACGCGCGCTCCTGGATGGTCATGGTCGTCTCCTGCGGCTGGAAACCGGATTGTGGCTGGTTTAAGGCACGCGGATTATAGTCGTTCGCTATAATCCGCGCATCCTTACTGGAGCGTATGAACTGCTGCACTATGGGTTGTGACAGGCCTTGGCTCGCGATCCTGCTGGCCCCGCCAGCGGCGCGGCCAGACTGTTGTTCGAAGTCCTGACCACCAGATGACGGCCATGGCAGATGCGCGGCTCGAGGTCACCGACGGCGAGGGCCGGCGAGTCGTGATTCTCGACAAGCCGGCGTTCACCATCGGCCGGCGTGGGACCAGCGATCTCCAGCTCACCGGCACCGACGTCTCGCGGCACCACGCCGAGATTCTGCGCAGCAACGGCCAGTATCTCGTTCGCGACTGCGGGTCGCTCTGCGGGACGTTCGTCAACGGCATCCAGATCACCGAACGGCGGCTCTCGCACGGGGACATGATTCAGGTCGGGCGGACGACGGATGCGCAACTGGTGTTCTTGTCGGAGGATCGGCCGGCGCCCGCGGATGCGGGTGCGCGGAGCGGGGCGTCTGCCGTCGCCGGCGGCTTCCGGCAGATTGCGACGCTGCTCGAGGCGCTGCGCGGCCTCGGCGGCCTCCGCGTGCTCGACGAGGTCCTAGCGCTGGTGATGGACGCGGCGATCGATGTCACCCGCGCCGAGCGCGGGTTCGTCATGCTCGCCAACGAACGCGGCGAGCTCGAGACGAAGCTCGCCCGCACGCGCAACCGGCTGTCGCTGGGGGGCGAGCGGTTCGACACGAGCCGCAAGATTCCCGAGCAGGTGTTCGTGACGGGGGAGTCGGCGGTCATCCCCGACCTGCCGGATCTCGGCGGCCACGATCAGACGATCGCGCGCGGCATCCGTCAGGTGCTGTGTGTCCCGCTGCTGCTGGTCCGCTACGTGGACGATCCCGGCGCGCCGATCGAACCGAAGCCGATCGGCGTCCTCTATCTCGACAGCCGCGAGAAGGGCACCCTGTTGTCGCAGGCGACCAGAGACGCGCTGGAAGCGCTGGCGGCGGAAGCGGCGCTTGCGATCGAGAACGCGCGCCTCTATCGCGAAGCGATCGAGAAGGGGCGCATCGATGAAGAGCTGCGGATGGCGTCGCGCATTCAGCAGGCGCTGCTGCCGAAGGCACGCACCCGCGGCACGTTCTACGACGCCAGCGGCACGTCCATCGCCTGCCGTGCCATCGGCGGAGATTTCTTCGAGTACATCGATCTTCCCGACGGCAGCTTCGGCTTCGCGCTTGGCGACGTCTCCGGCAAGGGGCCGCCGGCGGCGCTGCTGACCGCGATGCTGCAGGGCATCTTCTGGACGCAATCGTTCGCGCCAATCGAGCCCGCCCAGATGATCTCGCGCATCAACACCGCACTGCTCGCGCGCGGCATCGACAACCGCTTCGCGACGATCTTCTTCGCCATCCTGCGTGCGGATGGCCGGCTGACGTACTGCAACGCGGCACAGAATCCGCCGCTGCTGTTCAGCGCGGCGGGTGTGCGGAAGCTCGAAAAGGGCGGCACGATCGTCGGCATGTTCGCAGACCCGCAGTACGAGCAGGAGGAGATTCAGCTGGCCCCTGGTGATCTGCTCGCGGTCTTCAGCGATGGCGTGACGGAAGCGTTGAATGCGGCGGACGAGGAGTACGGTGAGGGGCGAGCGCGCAGCGCCATCGCGCCCAACTGGCTGGAGCCGAGCAACGCGGTGCTGCAGGCGCTCCTCGAGTCGGTGCGCGCGTTCGCACAGGGCGCACCGCAGAATGACGATGTCACGGCGCTCATCGTCCGCTACACACCGACCAGACAATAAGGCGGGTGAGGCGGGTGGGGCGGTGGGGCGGGTGCGCTCAGAACCCGTATTCGATTCCGAGCAGCGGCGACAGGCGATCGGCATCCCCGGCGCCACGTTCAGCTTGATGCCGGCCGCCTCGCTGGTGACAAAGTACGACCCGGTGACGAACTCGATGTTGGGAAAGTGACCGGCGCCGAGCGGTCCGCGTGCCTGAAAGGTCGTCCCGCCAGCGTGATCCGATCCGGAAGGGTTCTTCGCGATACCCGCTTTGACATCGCCCGCGAGCACGCTGCCGCCGTTCCACTGATAGCCGACGTTGAGTGATTCACACCGCCGGAAACGCCGCGAGCGTGAGCGCGGCGAACGTCTCCGCATTGAGCGCGCCGGTCACCGGCAGCTGACGGTTGGTCTGAAAACGCTGCAGTGCCGTGCGCGTCGCCGGTCCCATCCGCCCGTCGACGGTGCCCGGAGAGAATCCGAGGTACAGCAGCGCCGCCTGCGCCGTTCGCAATTCGAGATCCGGAAGCGAAGACGAGAGCATCGCAAACGCGGTGGCCAGCTTGGTGTCGTACTGATTCTCCTGAAACTTCGGTCCGTTGTACTTGCTCGCGAATGTCGTCCAGTCGCGCGCCCGCAACGCGGCCGCGAGGCCCTTGGACGCCATGAATCTCACGGCGGTCAGCAGCTGCCCATTTTCATCCTTCACCGAAGCCGCGACCATCGCGGCGACGTCGGGGAAGCCGGCTTCGTGAAAGTTGGCGCCCATGACCTGGCCGACACCCCACGACGCGCTCTGCAGCGCGGCGGCCTGGTCGAGCGCGATCGCTTCTTCCAGGCGTGCGTACTCGCCCGTACCGCCGACGTATCCGCCGGATGAGGGCGCGCTGATCTGCGGGTGCGACTGGTCGAAGCGGCCATTCGTGAGGCGGTGAAAGTAGTGTCGCTCGAACAGAATGCGCGGCCGGCGATCGGCGAAGAACCCGAAGCCGCTCGTTTCCACCGCGAGGACGGCCCAGAGCGCGGTCGCATCGACCGAGAGCTCGTCGGTCGCGGCGCGGACGCCGTCGGACGTGAGAGGTTGGCCGTGAGAGGCGAATTGCATTGGGCACCTCCGGAGGGAGGCGCGATTCTACCGCCGATTAGCGCTGCGGGGGCGCCGGGGCGAGCGTTCCCGGAATCGGCTGTGCAGGCTGCGGCTGCTGGCCTGGCGACTGCGCCGGCGGCGCCGGCTGTGGCACGCCGGGCACGGGCGGCGCCGGCACGGGCGGCACGGTCACCGGCGGCGTCTGGATGATCGGCAGGTCGATGAGCGGGGCGTTCGCGTCGTTGCTCACGCGGAACGGCCGCAGGTCGTCCTGGCTCAAATCGAGGACACGGATGATGTGCGGCGTCAGCGTCAGGACGACGTCGGTCTGCGTCGTTTCCTTGTGGTTGCGCGCGAAGAGGCGCCCGATCACCGGCACGTCGCTCAGTCCTGGGATCCCTTCCAGCGTCGTCCGCTCGTCGTCGCGGATGAGGCCGGCGAGCAGGTTGGTCTCGCCGTCGCGCAGCCGGATCGCCGTCGTGATCTCGCGGTTGCCGAACGTCGGCAGCCCTCCGAATCCCGTTCCCAGCTGACTCGTCACGACGACCTTCAAGGCCAGCGAGACGTCGTCGTCATGATGCGTGCGCGGCGTGATGTCGATGTTCACGCCGATGTTCTGATACTGGAACGACGTGATCGGCTGCTGCTGGACGCCGCCCGTCGCAATGGGAGCGAACGTGGTCACCGGCACGGGGACCTGCTCGCCGAAGCGCGCCTGCGCCGCGACACCCTCCGACGTTCGAAGCTGCGGGTTGGCCAGCGTGCGCGTGTTCGAGTCGCTCTTCAGCAGGCGATAGTAGAGCGCGGGCAGGTTCGTCAGGATGATGTCGGACTGCGACAGGTTGGTAAGATTCTCGAGCGTGAACTTGTCGCGGTTGATATCGGCCGTGCCGTTGATGCCGGGTGAGCCGGGGCTCGCCAGCTGCAGCCCGTATTCAAGCAGCTTCGTCCGGTTGACCTCGAGCAGCTCGACGTCGATCACCACCTCGGGCCGCGCCTTGTCGATCGCCTGAATGATGCGTCCGGCCGCGGCGACCCGTTCCGGCGTGTCCTTGATCGTCAGCGCGTTGGTCGCCGTCAACGGCGCAATCCGGCGCGCATCGACGACGATGCGCAGCAGGTCGATCGTTTCCTTGAGGTCGGCGTTGCTCAAGTAGAACGTGCGGACGACCTCTTCTTCGTACTCGCGGCGTTTGGCCGCCGTGTCGGGCACGACGGTGATGGTTCGCTGCGCGGTGACCTTGTAGAAATTCCGCGTCGCGTTCGACACCGCGGCGAGCGCCTGGTCGAGCGTCACGTTGCTCAGGTCGATCGTGATGCGATCGTCGCGGAACGTCGGATCGAAGACGATGTTGAGGTTGGCGTAGCGCGCGATGACGGTGTAGACGTCGCGCACGCTGGCATCGCGGAAGACCAGCGAGGTGGGCAGCCGCACGTCGGCCGGCAGCTCGAAGCCCGCCGGCCCGAGATTCTGCGACCTGTCGATCAACGTCTCGAGCTGGGTCTTGCCCTCGCTGCGCACGACCACGCGCGTTCGCAGCTGCTCGCGGATTCTGCGCAGCGCATCGTCGATGTCGCCGCTGGCCGGATTCATGTCCGCCGCGATCTGATATTCGACCAGCGCCTCGTCCAGCTTGTTCTGCGCTTCCAGCCGCCGGGCGCGCGTCAGATGATCCTGCGCCGCGCGCAGCTTCGCGCGCTGCAACGCCAGCTGCGTCGTCCGGTCGTTCGGGTGTCTCTTGAGGGCTGCCGCGTATTCGGCGACCGCGCGGTCGTAGTCCTGTGCCTGCTCGGCGAGCTGGGCCGAGCGGTAGGTTCCGGTAGTGGCGCACCCTGCGAGGGCGATCGTGAGCGCCAGGACAGCAGCGAAACGGCTAGTTGTGTGAGCCATCAGTGATGACATCGACGCCGCGCGGAATCCTGAAAGCAAACTCCTTATCGGATATTCCCTGATTTTCCTTCAAGTTCGTGAAAACCAGCGTCGATTCGCCCCCCTGCTTGTCTCTCGTCGTCAGCGCACGGATCTGAAGGGAGACGGGGTCGACGGTCACGACGAGGTAGTCGTAATCGGGCTCCGCATGGCGCGGCACAAGCTTCAGGGCGAGGGCGCCGGAGATCGTCGAATCGACGTAACTCGCTGAAAAATCACGGACGATGTCCCCCTTCCCGGCGAGGAAGAGCGCGGGCGTCGTCGCCTGATCGTCGGCAGGGACGCTGCTGACGATCACCTGCTTGTCCTGCGGGATGTACGAGTAGATCTTCACGCCGTCGGAGACGAACTCCTTCTTCTCGGGGTCCGTGTAGGTCCAGTGCATCCGGCTTGGCTTCTTCACGGAGACTTTGCCGCGCTCCTGTGTCTGAGTCTTCAGGACCCCGCCGCGGTAGTTGTGCGTGAAGTCGGCGGAGAAGTCCTTGATGCCCTGGTATCGCTGCTGGAGCGACTTCGCCAACGCCTCGGGCGCCGGCCTGGTCTGCGTCTGCGCGGCCGCCACTGAGAGCACGGCGAACACGGCAACGGCCACTGCGAATGGTCGAGGTGACTGAAAAATGGTCACTTGAACCCTACGATAACAGCATCACTGCAAGAGCCGCGCTAATGCTGGCGATACTGATGAGATTCGGTATCGCTCGCCCGGCGCATACAGACTCGCCGCGTAGACCGGTGTGGATGCGCGGGCGTTGCGATCGAACCACACCAGACTGACCCCGCGTTCTACGGTGAGGACATGGTCGCGGCCTCGTATCACGTGGCCGAAGCCCGCCCGCCTGAAGGTGTCGAACACCAGCCACGACTCCATACGCACCGTGAACGGTTCATCCAGTAGACGGAAGTCCACGCGAAATGGACGGTCAGCGGATCGCGTGACGAGTGGACGTTCACCCACGAGGCCCGCCATCACCTGATAGGAACTGGCCGAAGCCAATGGGGCATGGTTGGCGGTCAGCAGGTCGACCGCGACTTTCAACATCTGTGGATCGAGATGCTCCTCACGCGGGGGCGTCAGCACGCAGAGGACATACGGCGTGCCCGGCGGAAGCCCCGAGATCTCCTCGAGGAGGTCTGGGGACACCCGAAGTGGATCCGGTTGCACCGGAAAAAGCGGTCCGAATGGCAGCGCGTTTTCGAGCTGCCAGTTCAGGTTGGTGACGAGCACGCCGGTCTGTGGATTCACACCAAGCGCCATGCGCGTGACGAGCGCTTCCGCGCGCCGATCGTCGTGCCG
This sequence comes from Acidobacteriota bacterium, assembly GCA_003222635.1. GTDB lineage: Bacteria > Acidobacteriota > Vicinamibacteria > Vicinamibacterales > UBA2999 > Gp6-AA40. The sequence goes on from QHWQ01000150.1 coordinate 19,240, forward strand.
ATCGATCGCCGGCCACGTATCCCACGCTCGCCAGCCCGCGTAGGTAATGACGACAATCGTTGCGGCAATATGTAGTGCAGGCCGGGTCCTTTTGGACCCGGCAGATCGTTCCCACCCGGCAGATCTGCCGAGCGCTGCGCCTGCCGCGAACGCCGTGAACAGATGGCTCGGCAGATAGAAGACGTGCGTGTCGCCGACGTTGTAGGTGAACGCGAAGAGCGTGTTGATCGCGTACGCGAGGATCACAAGCGTCACCCACGGACGCGAGATCATCAAGAGCCGGGCCGCGCCAATCGCCGCGAGCAGCAGGCCGACGAGGCCGAACTGCTGCCGCGCGTCGAACCACCACATGCCGGCGCGGCTCGCCAGCTGATCGCCGGGCACGCCGAGCACCATCGTCTCGCGCCAATCCGTCTTCGTCGTATCGAACCAGAACGTGGCGAAGCGGTCGCTCCACGCAACAGGACCATTCACCGTGTACCAGGTCGCCTGGAAGTTCGGCCAGTACTGAAGCACGCCGAGTGCGGCAATGGCGATCGCCAGCCCTACCGTGGTCGAAGCGAAAAGCGTCCGCCGCTCCGGCGTCACCTGCAGGAGGAACACAGTGAACGGCACGAACAGCAGAATCATCGACAGATGATTGCCGAAGGCGAACGCATAGACCGCGAAGAAGACCGCAAGCCGCGCGCGTGAGGGTTGCAGAGAGTAGGTATACAGCGCGAGGCCGCACACCAGCACGAGCGCGAGATGCAGCGTGTAGACCTCCGCAATGATCGCCTGGCTCCAGAACGTGTACGAGAAGGCGAGCAGCACCCCCGCGGCAATGCCTGCCGCCACCGATGCGGTGACGAGCGAACACAGGAGCGTGAGCAGACCGACCGCGGCTGCCCCGAAGATGGCGGAGAACAGATTCAGGCCGCGCGCGGGATTGGCGGCGCTCACCGTGTTCACGAATGGCTTGGCGAGACCGTAGTACAGCGGATACGCCTGCCGCGCGCTGACGTCGGGCCACAGCACGGCGGCTTGAAATCCTCCGGTGTCGCCCATGTCCACGCCTGGCAGCAGCGTTCTGCTGTACGCGATGAAGGCGAGCGTAGCGACGACGACCGCGGCGACGAATTTACCCACGCGCGCGCTTCCGGGCGATGAACGCGCGCACACCGTCGATGCTGCCGGCGTTGAGCACATGCTGCGGCTCGATCCAGCCGCGCCGCGCGGTGCCGACCCCGAAACGCATCTGCCGCGCCAGCAACTCCGCCCGATGGCAGTCGCTGTCGATCGTGATCGTCACGCCCGCCGCAGCGGCTCGACGCGCAAGACTGCCATCCATGTCGAGATGGCCCGGCGCCCCGTCGATTTCCATCGCCGTGCCCGTCGCCGCCGCCGCCTCGAACAGCGCGTCGAAATCGACGTCGAATCCCGGCGACCGCGCCGGCGATCGGTTTGCGGGATGGGTGATCACGTTGACGAGTGGATGGTGGATTGCCGTGAGGTAGCGGTTCGTCAGCGCCGGCCCCTGCTGCTCGCACGCGTCGTGCAGCGAGGCGAGGACGATGTCGAACCCCTCGAGCACCTCGTCGTCGAAGTCGAGCGTCCCGTCGCCCATGATGTCGACCTCGATGCCGTGAAGAATATCGATGCCCGGAATCGTGCGGCGCAGCGTCTCGATCTCCTCGCGCTGCCGCGGAATTTCCTCGAGCGCCAGCTTGCGGCTCGACCACGCGCGCTGCGAGTGATCGGTGATCGCGACGTATTCGTAGCCAAGCTGCCTGGCCGCCAGCACCATGGTCTCGGTGGAATCGCGGCCGTCGCTCCACGAGGTATGCATATGGAGGTCGCCGCGGATGTGACGTTCGAGCACGAGCGCGGGCAGCGCGTTGAGCTCGGCGGATTCGAGCTCGCCGGCGCCCGCGCGCAGCTCGGGAGGAATGAAGGGAAGATCCAGGCGATCGTACAGGTCGTCTTCCGACGGACAGCGCACCGGGCGCCCCTCGTCATCCGCGAGCTCCGCCGACTCGAGACGCAATCCTCGCGCGGCGGCGCGTTCGCTGAGCGCGGCCACGTGCGAAGAGGCGCCGGTGAGCCAGACGAGCGCGGCGCCGATCTGGTCCGGCGTCGTGAGGTGGAGTGTCAGCACGCCACGCTCCGTGTTGATCATCACGCTGCGGTCGCTCAACTGGCGTCGTCCGAGCACCAGCGGCAGCCGCGTGAAGGCGTTCATGACCGCGCGATGCTCGGTGGCGGGCGCGGTGCCGAGCACGTCGACCGAGTGCACCGCGGGCTCGAACCGGCGCACCTCGCCGACCGCAATCAGCGTCTCGACTGCGATGCCAGCCCGTCGCGCTTCGCGGATGGCGGTGGACGCGAGGAGATGCGCGCGTCCCAGCGGAAGAGGATCGTCGACCAACGGTACGACGATCTTATTGCAATCGATCAGGCATCCCAGCGGAGCTGCGGCACCACTTGCTTCAGTTTGGTAAGAGTCGCATCAACTCCTGCTGCCAGTTCTGGATGACGACGATCGTCGGCCGCGAACCCGGGTCAACGGAACCGGCGCTCTCGTAACTGCGGCCTGACAAACCGGCGTTATAGAGGAAGTACGAGTTGCGGCGCCGGGCGAGCGGGGCACCTGCGCGCCCAGAGCGGCTGTCGTCCTCCGGCGGTCGATATCTGCCACCGTCCGGCGTCGACGTCGGAAATGGTCGAACGTAGACTTCCTCGCGTCCCGAATCCGTCGATTCATATGCGAGCCACTTACCGTCCGGATAAATCTCCGCGTTGCGCTCGCTGAATGCGGTGCGGATCAGCGGAGTGAGGCGCCGTACGCGCCCGAGTGTCACCGCCGCAAGATGATGCCGCCCACTGCCGCCAACGGCGGCAGTCAGGCAGGTATGGTCGTGACGTCGTAGCGTTGGAATGCCGGATCGGCGGTCAGGATTGGCAACTGTTCGATCTGCGCCTGCGCGATGAGGAGCCGATCGAACGGATCACGATGGTGCCCGGGCAGGATCGACACGCGAAGGGCATGGCTGTGTTCGACATCATCCGAGAGGCGCTCGGGTGCGGCGGCCATCCACAACAGCACCGCGTGTCCAGAAGAATTCTCACCGCTCGAACGCTGCCAGCATCTCCTCCGGGAGCGCCGCATCGAAGTCGTCCGCGATGAAGACCTGCCCCTTGTCCTGGCCGAGGAGACGTTTCCCCTGAACAACGGCTGGCACGAGGCGGGCGACCGGCTTGCCGGCTTTCGCGATCACGATTTCTTCCCCGCCGGCTACCCGTTCGAGCAGGCGGGACATCAGACTAAGTTTCAACAAATCGCAACCACAGCACCGTACGCACCGAGTGCCAGTTTTCGCCCGCCGTTCTCGCCTCTCTTGGCGAGGAGGGAAGCGACATGGCAAAGAGGACGCGAACGGTCGTTGGGCTGGCAGCGGCGGCGTTACTCGCGGGCGTTCACCCGAGCCAGGCGGCCGAGAGGGGCCATGTCCGCTGGGAGAGCCCGGTCATTGGCGCCGCCATCGAGGAGGCGATCGAGCGTTCCCAGACCTTCCGAGCGCTGGTCGCGACGATCGACGCGAGCGACACCTATGTGTTCGTCACCACCGGCGAGTGCGGCCATGGGGTGCGGGCCTGCTTCGTCAACGTCGTGGGCTCCGGATCTCACCGCTACATGTTCGTGCGCGTTGATCCACGCAAGCGTGATTGCGAGCTCATGGCGTCGATCGGCCACGAGTTGCGGCACACCATCGAGGTCATCGAAGAGCCGTCGATCCGGTCGGAAGCAGCGAAGGTCCTCTTCTACGAGCGCACGGGCAGGCACGGCACGGCGCGAGCGTACGAAACCATTGCCGCCATGGATGCGGGCAACGCCGTCCGTTCGGAAATCAACGCGTTCAACCGTCACACGCGACCGCGATAAGGAGGACATCATGTCCAACATCAGATTGGCCGTTGCATCGCTGGTGGGGATTCTGGCCGTTGGAGCTTCGCTGAGCGCCACCTCAATCGGACGCACCAATTACCTGACCTTCAGCGCGCCGTTCGCGCTGCCAGGCGTCTCGCTGCCGGCGGGAACCTACATCTTCGAAGCACCGCTCGAGTCCTCGCTCGACGTCCGTTGGTGAAGCGCGGCGCGGAGCACCGACACCCGTCAAGGTGTGGTTCCCCGCCGGCCGGCGGCAGGGGACAGCTCGCGAAGCAGCCATGCCTTCGCGATTTTCCAATCCCGCATGACCGTCTCCCCCGAGACCTTCAGCGCTTCGGCGGTCTCCTCGACGGAGAGGCCGCCGAAGAACCGCATTTCGACGACCTGCGCCTTGCGGGCATCGAACGCCGCCAGCGCGGTCAGCGCATCGTCGAGCGCGACGAGATCCCGTGACGGTTCCGGCGAGACCACCAGCGCTTCGTCGAGAGACACCTTCTGCGCGCCGCCACCACGCTTCTGGTATGCCTTCGCACGCGCGAAGTCGACGAGAATCCGGCGCATCAACCGCGACGACATCGCAAAGAAATGCGCCCGGTCCTGCCAGTTCACGTGCTTGATGTCGATGAGCCGGGCGTAGGCTTCGTTGACGAGCGCCGTTGCCTGTAACGTGTGTCCCGCGCGCTCGCGCGCCATGTGCCGGCGCGCCACGCGGCGCAGCTCCTCATGCACGAGCGGAACGAGCCTGTCCAACGCCGCCAGGTCGCCTTTGCGCCAGTTGACCAGGAGCTGCGTAATCTCGTGCGAGCTGCCGGGACCGTTGCCTACCACACGCGTACGCGATCCTCCGGCGCAAGATGCAACTTCTGACCAGGCTTCACGTCGAACGGGGCGTACCACGCATCGAGGTTGCGCACGGTGTCGGCGCGGTACTCGTCGAGCGCGTGGCCGTCGGTGAGCACCTGCTGCCGGGCGACCTCTTCCCGATCCTTCGACTGCCAGCTCTGACCAAAGCTGAGGAAGAACGTACGGTCATCGGTGCCGCCGCTGGCGTGATACGCGTCATACGCGGCCGAGAGTCCCGCCACGTCGGCGATGTTCTCGCTCAGCGTCAGCTGCCCGTTCTCGTGGAGATCGGTGAACGGCATGTAGGCGTTGTACTGCGCGACGAGCTTCGCCGACGCGGCCGTGAAGTGCGCGAGATCTTCCGCCGTCCACCAGTTGGCGAGCCGGCCCGTGGAGTCGAACTGGCTGCCCTGGTCGTCGAAGCTGTGGCTGATCTCGTGGCCGATGATCGCGCCGATGGAGCCGTAGCGCGCCGCGCCGCTTGCCTGCGAATCGTAGAAGGGCGGTTCGAGAATCGCGGCGGGGAAGTTGAGCGCGTTCTGAATCGGCAGGTTCACGGCGTTGACGGTTTGCGGATCGAGCCACCACTGGGCGCGATCCGGCGCCTCGCGCAGCTGCTGGAGCCGGTACTCGTAGTCGAAGAGCTCCGCCCGCTCGGCGTTGCCGACCGCATCAGCGCGGACGATCTGCAGCTTCGAGAAGTCGCGCCAGCTGTCCGGATAGCCGATGCCCACCTTCAGCGTCGCGAGCTTCGCTTTCGCGCTCGCCTTGGTCTTCGGCGACATCCACGTGAGCGCGTCGAGCCGGCGATCGAACGCCATCACGATCGCGGCGACCATCTCCTGCAGCTGCGTTTTCGCGGACGCGGGGAAGTATTTCGCGACGTACATCTGCGCGACGACCTCGCCGAGCGCCCCGTTGGTCGCATTGACCGCGCGCTTCCAGCGATCCTGCTGCTGGGGCGTGCCCGACAGCGTCTTGCCGTAGAACGCGAAGCTCTCGTCGGCGAACGCCTTCGGCAGGATGCGCGAGTACCGATCGAGCTCGTGGAACTTCAGATAGTCTTTCCACGCGTCCATCGAGACCGACTGCACCAGCGCCGCAGTCCCTCTGAACGCGCCCGGATGCCAGACGATGATCGTCGGCGAGGCGTCGAGACGCGCGCCGGCGAGCAGGGCCTTCCAGTCGATGCCGGGTGCCCGCCGGCCGAACTCGTCAGGGGTCCACGGATTGTTCGCCTTGTGCACGTCGACCGATTCGGTGCGGGTCGCGTGCGTGTTGGCGATGCGCCGTTCGAGATCGAAGACGGCGGCCGCGCGCTCCTCCGGCTTGTCGATGCCGGCGAGCTTCAGCACCATCGCGATGTGCGTGCGATACGCCGCGCGGATGCCGTCCATGCGCGCGCCGGTCTGCACGTAGTAATCGCGATCCGGAAGGCCGAGGCCACCCTGCAGCAGATACGGCAGCTTGTCGGCGAGGGCGTCTATCTCCGCCAGCCGCCCTCGCATCGGTTCGAGCCGCTTCTTCTCGATGGCCTGTTCGTCCATGTAGGTCGCGTAGTAATCGCCGACCTGTCCCGAGGCGTGTTCCATCAGCTCGCGCGTGCGCTGCTGTGCGCGGTCGAAGAGGATCGACCAGACGCCATACGAACTGCGGTCGGGAGGAATCTCCGTCCGCTTCAGCCATCCGCCGTTCGCGTAGCGGAAGAAATCGTCGCCAGGCATGACCGACGGATCGATGGCGGACTGGTCGATGCCATGTGAGGCGGGTGAGGCGGGTGAGGCGGGTGGGTCGGCCTTGGCGCCGCCGCCGCACGCGGCCATTGTCAGTGCCGCCGCGAGCAGAAAGCTGAGATAAAGTGTGCGCGCCAGGAGGTGTGACATGCGGCGGCTGCTGTTCGTCATGGTATTGGCCTCGATGGGATGCTTTCTTACCGTACCACGTTCGTTCGCACAAACCGGCGAGGCCTGGGTCGGCACGTGGACGCTCAATCTCGCCCAGTCTTCATACGATCCCGCGAACCTCGCGCCGAAGAGCGCGACGACGAAGATCGCCACATCCGGCGACAGTTACACGGTCATCACCGACGGCGTGAACGCGGCGGGGCAGAAGACACACGAGGAGACGACCTACAGGTTCGACGGCAAGGACTACGACGTCAAGGGCGCGGCCGACGCGAAGACCACGCGCGTCTACACGCGCGTCGACGATCACCACTACTCGTACTCGACGAAAGTGAACGGCGCGATCACGACGGCGGCGCGCGTGGCGGTGACGCCGGACGGCAAGACGCGGACGATCACGGTCAGCGGACGCGACGCCGACGGGCGCATCATCCGGAACTTCCTCGTCTGGAACCGCGCCGGGTAGCATGTTAAACTCGAGGTTCGTGCTCGCGCGAAGGCACACGCCCGTAGGACGCGCGCGAGGCGATAATTCCTACATCGAGACGGGCCGCTAGCTCAGCTGGGAGAGCGCCGCGTTCGCAATGCGGAGGTCAGGAGTTCGATCCTCCTGCGGTCCACCAATCTTCTACTACGTGCACTACGTGCCGCCCGCATGCCGACCATCCGAAAACTTGGCGTCCTGACAGGCGGCGGTGACGCGCCGGGCCTCAACGCCGTCATCCGCGCGGTCGTCAAGACTGCCAGCAACGCGGACGTCACCGTCATCGGGCTCGAGGACAGCTTCGACGGGTTGATTTACCCGGAGAAATCGCGCGTGCTGACGCCGAAAGACGTCACCGGCATCCTGCGCCTGGGCGGCACCATTCTCGGCACCGTCAATCGCGGCGATCCGTTCGCGGAGCCGATCGAAACGCCGCACGGCACCTTCAACTACGCCGACCGCGTGATGGAGATGTTCCAGCAGATGGAGCTCGACGCCCTCATCTGCATCGGCGGCGGGCTTCGACACCGCGGTCAGCTTCGCGACCGACGCCATCGATCGCCTGCACACGACCGCCGAAGCGCACCGCCGCATCATCCTCGTCGAGGTGATGGGGCGCTACGCGGGCTGGATCGCGCTGCACGCGGGGGTGGCGGGCGGCGCCGATGTGATCCTCATTCCCGAAATCCCGTACGACCTCGACAAGGTCGTCGAGTGCCTGCGCAAGCGCGACGAGCGCGGCGCGAAGTTCAGCATCGTGGTGGTCGCGGAAGGCGCGCGGCCGAAGGATGGGTCGCTGTCGATCGTCGAGGCCGCAAAAGCCGGGCACGCCGAGCGGCTCGGCGGCGCGGCCAAGGCGTGCGGAGACGAGCTCACGCGCATGACCGGCAAGGAAACGCGGCACGTCGTCCTCGGCCATCTGCAGCGCGGCGGCGCGCCGACGGCCTTCGATCGCACGCTGGCGACACGATTCGGCGGGAAAGCGGTTGAACTCTGCCTGCGCGGGCAGTTCGGGAAGATGGTGGCCAACCATCCGCCCGAGCTCGTGCCGATCCCGCTGGCGGAGGTCGTCGGCCGCACCAAGCTCGTGCCGCTCGATTACGACCTCGTGCAGACGGCCCGCATGATGGGCGTGTCGTTTGGCGATTAGTGAACCAGGAGTTCCTGGTCTTTTTTCTTCTGCAGGTCGTCGATCATCTTGACGTGATCGTCGGTCATCTTCTGGACCTGATCGAGCCCCTTCCGCTCGTCGTCTTCTGAGACCTTGTGTTCCTTGAGGAGCTTCTTCAGCCGCTCGTTCGCGTCGCGGCGGACGTTGCGGACGACGTTGCGGCCTTCCTCGGCCTGCTTGTGGACGTGGCGCGAGAGCTCCCTGCGGCGCTCGTCGGTCAGCGGGGGAATGGGAATGCGAATCACCTTGCCATCGTTGCTCGGGTTCAGCCCGAGGTCCGATGAGCGGATCGCCTTCTCGATCTCCTTCATCGTCGACGGGTCGAACGGCTGCGCGACGATGAGCGCCGGCTCCGGCACCGAGAGCGCGGCGACCTGATTGATCGGCATCTTCGATCCGTACGCCTCGACCTGGACGCCGTCGAGAAGGCTGACCGTTGCGCGTCCCGTGCGCACCGATGCCATGTCGCGCCGGACGCGATCGATGGCCGCGTCCATCCGCGCCTTCACTTCACCGAACATCCCTTTCAGATCGTTGAAATCCATGTCAGCTGACCGTCGTGCCGATGGGGTCGCCCATGACTACGCGGCGGACGTTGCCCGGCTCGCGCAGATTGAACACCACAATCGGCAGCTTGTTGTCCATGCACAGGGAGATCGCCGTGGCGTCCATCACCTTGAGCTGGCGTTCGAGCACTTGCAGGTAGGAGATTGTAGGGTATTTCGTGGCGTTCGGGTCCAGCATCGGATCGGCGGTGTAGACGCCGTCCACCTTGGTTCCCTTGAGAATCACTTCCGCTTTGATTTCCATGGCGCGCAGCGCGGCCGCGGTGTCGGTGGTGAAGTAGGGATTGCCCGTGCCCGCGGCGAAGATCACGACGCGCTTTTTTTCGAGGTGGCGGATGGCGCGGCGGCGGATGAACGGCTCGGCGACGGCGCGCATCTCGATCGCGGTGACGACGCGGGTCAGCACACCGTTCTGCTCGAGCGCGTCCTGCAGCGCGAGCGCGTTGACGACGGTCGCGAGCATCCCCATGTAGTCCGCCGTCGCGCGGTCCATCCCCTTCGCGCTGGCCGCCAGCCCGCGGAAGATGTTGCCGCCGCCGATGACGATGGCGGTCTCGACGCCGAGCCCCTGGATGTCGGCGACGTCCTGCGCGATGCGCGTCGCCACCTCGGGATCGATCCCGAACTGGCGTTCGCCCATCAGGGCTTCGCCGGATAACGATTGATTATTCGGTGTCGCCGACGCGGAAGCGGACGAATCGATTGATCTGGATGTTCTCGCCGGTTTTCGCGCTGGCCTGCGCAATCAGCTGAGAGATCGAGACGGCGTTGTCGCGAATCGACGGCTGGTCGAGCAGCACGAACTGCGCGTAGAAGCTGCCCAGCTTCCCCTCGACGATCTTGTCGAGCACGTGCGCCGGCTTCCCCGTGTTCTCCATCTGCGCGCGATAAATCGCCTTCTCCTTTTCGATCGCCTCGGCAGGCACGTCCTCGCGGCGGACCCACTTCGGGTCGGCGGCCGCGATGTGCATCGCGACCTCCTTCACGAGATTCTGGAAGTCCTCCGTGCGCGCGACGAAGTCGGACTCGCAGTTCAATTCGACGAGCACGCCGATCTTGCCGCCCATGTGGATGTAGCTGCCGATGAGGCCCTGGCCGGTCGTGCGGCCGGCGCGCTTGGCGGCCTGCGCCAGCCCGCGCTTGCGGAGGACGGTGATCGCCTCCTCCATGTTGCCGTTGGCTTCGTTGAGCGCCGCTTTGCACTCCATCATGCCCGCGCCCGTCCTGTCGCGAAGCTGCTTGACCTGATCTGCCGTGATTGCTGTCGCTGCCATTGCTTGATTCTCCGATGGTCCGCCTGAAGGCGGACACTACAGTCGACGGTAGTGTCCGGCTTCAGCCGGACCTGTACGCAAAAAGCGCCGGCTTTTGGGCCGGCGCCAACTCTCGCTGCCCGCGCCCTTACGCGCTGGCTGGTGTCGGTTCGCGCCGCTGCGGGCGCACCGCGGTGCGCAGGCGGGCGGCGGCGTCGGCCTCGGCGGCCTCCTGCGCGCGCGCCGCTTCCTCTTCGGCCAGGCGCGACTCGCGCATCCCGCGTCCGGCGGTGACCGCCTCGCCGATCTTCGACGCGAAGAGCCGGATCGCGCGCAGCGCGTCGTCGTTGCCGGGGATCACGAAATCCACTTCATCCGGGTCGCAGTTGGTGTCGACCACGCCGATGACCGGAATCTTCAGCTTGCGCGCCTCGTCGACCGCGATCTTTTCCTTCCGCGTATCGACGACGAAGATCGCGTCGGGCAGGCGGGACATCTGCCGGATGCCTTCGAGGTTCTTCAGCAGCTTCCGCTTCTCCTTCTCGTTGCGCGCGATCTCCTTCTTCGAGAGCGTGTCGTAGCGGCCGTCGGTGACCATCGCCTCGAGGTCCCGGAGCCGTCCGAGGCTGCGCTGGATTGTCGTGAAGTTGGTGAGCAGGCCGCCGAGCCAGCGCTGGTTGACGAAGTACATCCCGCACTTCTGTGCTTCCTCGGCCATCACGTCCTGCGCCTGGCGCTTGGTGCCGACGAAGAGGACCGTCTTGCCGTCCGCGGCGAGATTGGTGACGAACTCTTCGGCGTCGCGGAACTTCTTCACCGTCTTGTTCAGATCGATGATGTAGATGCCGTTCCGCTCCCCGAAGATGTACTCCTTCATCTTCGGATTCCACCGCTTCGTCTGGTGGCCGAAATGCACGCCGGCCTCCAGTAGATCCTTCATGGCAATCCCGGGCAACAGCTCCTCCTTCTCTCTAACGTTTGCTGAACTGGAAGCGTTTCCGCGCTCCAGCCATGCCGTACTTCTTGCGTTCCTTGACGCGTGCATCGGACGTCAGCAGGCCGTCCTTTTTCAACTGCCTGCGCAGCTCCGCGTTGTACTCGACGAGCGCGCGCGCGACCGCCAGGCGCACCGCGCCGGCCTGTCCGTGCTCACCGCCGCCGGCCACCGTCGCGAGGATATCGAACTTCTCACCGGTCTCCGTCAGCAGCAGCGGCCGCCGCACCTGCGTGCGCAGGGCGTCGGTGGTGAAGTATTTATCGAATTCCCGATGATTGACGGTGATGGCGCCCTTGCCGGGGCGGAGGAAAACGCGGGCGGTTGAAGTCTTGCGACGACCCGTTGCGTAGTATTCGATGCTTGCCAACTATGCGACCTCGATCTGCTTGGGTTGCTGGGCGGCATGCGGATGGTCGGACCGGGCATACACCTTCAACTTCCGGTACATCGCATCCCCCATCTTGGTTTTCGGCAGCATGCCGCGAACCGCTTCTTCCACCATGCGCACCGGCGCCTTCTTGCGGACGACCGCGGCGCGCTCCTCGCGCAGCCCGCCCTCGAATCCGCTGTGGTACCGGTAAATCTTCTGGTCTTCCTTGCGGCCGGTCAGCTTCACCTCCGCCGCGTTGACGATGACGACGTGATCGCCCGTGTCGATGAACGGGGTATAGATCGCCTTGTGCTTGCCCTGGAGCAGGCGGGAGGCAAGCGTCGCCACACGGCCAAGGACCTGACCCTTGGCGTCGATGACATGCCACCGGCTATCTGCGCTTTTCGCGCTCGCTACGAACGTACGCATGAAAGGGATCCTTCGGGGGGAAGTACATTCCCGCCGCCGTGACTAACCGCAAACCCCTATGATACGGACGGTTGCGCGGAGTGTCCACCGAAGAGCCCAGAACGGCACGTCCTTTCGCCATCCCTTGGCTCTTCTTGTGATGTCCCGACGTGAACGGCCGATAACAAGACACTAGAACAGCTTTCGGGACACAGCCGTGTTACGGATCTGGCCACCACGTGCACATGCGTAACGCGACGGTAAGTGTGGCCGCGCTGCCAGGGATTTTTTGAAGAAGGACGCAATGCCGCTTTTCGGAAAAGCCAAGACCATCGTCGGGCTCGACATCGGCTCGAGCGCCGTCAAGGCCGTCGAGCTGAGGCCCGCGGGCAAGGGCTACAAGGTGACCGCCTTCGGTGCCGAGCCGGTGCCGGCAGACGCCATCGTCGACGGCGCGATCATCGACGCCGCGTCGGTTGCCGACGCCATCCGTCGCGTCTTCGACAGCAACAAGGCGTTCAAGACGAAGGACGTCTGCGCGTCGCTGTCGGGCAACGCGGTCATCGTCAAGAAGATCACCCTGCCGGTGATGACGGAGAACGAGCTGGCGGAGTCGATCTACTGGGAAGCGGAGCAGTACATCCCGTTCGACATCCAGGACGTCAACCTCGATTACCAGATTCTCGATCCGGGAACGGGCGCGAACTCGCGCGGCAGCATGGACGTGCTCCTCGTCGCCGCGAAGAAGGAAAAGATCGCCGACTACACGAACGTGATCGCCCAGTCGGGACGCACGCCGGTGATCGTCGACGTGGACGCCTTCGCGCTGCAGAACGCCTTCGAGGTGAACTACGGCCTCGAAGAGGGCCGTATCGTCGTGCTGCTGAACGCGGGCGCCAGCGCGATCAACATCAACATCCTGCAGGGAGACCAGTCGGTCTTCACGCGCGACATCTCGATGGGCGGCAACGCCTACACCGAGGCGGTGCAGAAGGAGCTGGACCTGCCGTTCGAGGCGGCGGAGCAGCTGAAGAAGGGCATTCCGGTTGACGGCGCGACGTTCGAGGAGGCGCAGCCCGTGCTGCACGCCGTCACCGAGAACGTGCTGCTCGAAGCTTCAACGCGCCGGTCGAGGACTTCGATCCGTTCCGCGCGATCACGTGGGACGCCAGCAAGCTTGGCGGCGACGCGGCGCAGATGGCGTCGACCGCGGCAGTGGCCGTCGGCCTCGCGCTGAGGAAGGTGGCCGACCGATGATTCGCATCAACCTCCTCGGCGGGGAACGCAAGGTCGCGAAGAAGACGTTCACCTTCGACAGCGGCCGCCAGATCATGGTCGCGTGCAGCCTGCTGCTCGTGCTGGCTGTCGCCGGTATCGGCTACTGGTACTGGACGCTGCTGCAGGCGTCGCAGCAGGTCGATGCGGAGATTGCGGAAGCCAGACGCGAGCAGACGCGGCTGCAGTCGATCCTTCGCGACGTCAGCGCGTTCGATCAGCAGCGTGACGAGCTGCAGCAGCGCGTCGCGCTGATCGAGCAGCTTCGCGGCGGACAGAGCATCCCGGTGCAGCTGCTCGACGAGGTGAGCAAGAGCCTGCCCGACATGCTCTGGCTCACCGATCTCGAGCAGAAGGGGAACGACGTCACGATTCAGGGGCAGAGCACCACGCTCATCGCGCTGTCGGACTTCGTCGGCAATCTGGGCAACAGCCCGTTGCTCGTCAAGCCGGTCGAGATCGTCAACAGCCAGGTCGATACCGTGCAGGTCGCTGGAGCTGGAGGCGCTCGCGGCGCCGCCGCGGCGCGAAACTCCGTCGATTTGATCAAGTTCACCGTCAAGGCGCAGCTGGTGGCGCCGAAGACCGCTCCGGCCGGACGCGGTTCCGGTCCCGGGCGCGGCGCCGCGCCCGCAGCGTCACCTGCGCAAGGAGGACGCTAAACCATGGCGATGAATCTCAGCCTCAGCAAGCTCCCGTGGTACGGCCAGGTCGGCGCGTTTGCCGCGCTCGCGTTCGCCGGCGCCGGCGTGTTCTGGAATTTCTACGCGAAGCCTGCGCAGCAGAGCATCGACACGCGCCAGGCAGAGCTCAGCACCGTTCGCGCCGACATCACTCGCGGTCTCGCGACCGCGCGGCGCCTGCCCGAGTTCCGGCGCCAGGTCGAGGACCTGCAGGCGCAGCTCGAACGGCTCCGGCCGGTGCTGCCCGAGGAAAAGGACGTCGCCGATCTGCTGCGACGCATTCAGGGCATGGCCACGCAGTCGAATCTGCAGATTCGCGGCTTCTCGCCGCAGCCGGTCGCCACGCGCTCGATGTACGCCGAGTGGCCGATCGGGCTGCAGCTCGATGGCACCTATCACAACCTCGGGAGCTTCCTCGAGCGTGTGAGCAAGTTCCCGCGCATCATCAACATCACCGGCATCCACATCAAGGCGAAGGGCGACGACGGCGCCAATCAGACGATCGAAGCGGAGTGCACCGCGACGACCTTCGTGCTGATTGAGAAGCCGGCTGCGGGCGCCAAGCCTGGCGCGCCGAAACCTGCCGCCACCACAGGCGCCGCTCCTCCGAAGGCCTAGCCATGAAGTGTTGTTCCCGATGTCTCGCCGTTGCCGTTGCCGTTGCCGTCGCCTGCATGTGCGCGACGCCGGCCGTCGCGCGTGCGCAGGCGACGCCCGCACGTCCAGCACCGGCTCCCGCACCGGCTCCTGCGCGTCAGGCGCCGGCTCCAGCACCGGCACCTGCGCCGCCCGCGGCCAAAGCTCCAGCGGCACCGGCGGCGACGGCAGGTGCGGCGGCTCCGGCAGCGCCCGCGGGTGCGGCGGCTCCGGCCGCGCCAGGTGCGACCACGCCGCAACCGGCGGCTCCGCCCGCGGTCGAACCGCAGGGATACACGTATGACCCGCAGGGACGGCGAGATCCGTTCGTCAGCCTGCTGCGCCGCGGCGGCGATGTGCCGCGCGGCGGAACGCCGATTGGCGCCCGGCAAGCCGGCCTCGCTGGTCTCGAGGCCAGCGAAGTGACCTTGAAGGGAACGCTCGCGAGCGAGGGAAGCTACGTCGCGATCCTGCAGGGGTCCGACAACAAGACCTACATCGTCAAGGCGGGCGACAAGCTGCTCGACGGGACGATCAGGGCGATCACTCCGGACAGCATGGTGATCACGCAGCAAGTGACCGACCCGCTGTCACTGGAAAAAACGCGCGAGGTGCGCAAGGTGCTCCGACAGACCGATGAGGGGAAGTAATGGGCTTCCGATTTAAGTCTCACATGCCGAAGTTGTTCGTGGCCGCGCTGCTGGCGCTCGGGATCATGATCCCCCTGCGCGCCGCCAGCACGGATACAGCGATGCTCAAGCGGATCTCGTCGCGCGTGGACGACCACGCGGGCGTGATCTCGATCGAAGCATCCGATCCAGTGCCGTACGTCGCATCGCAGCCCGATCCGATGACATTCGTCATCGAGATGCGCGACGTGCTCGCGGTCGGCTTCGCCGACAACTTCACGCGCGATCCCCGGGTGCCGATCACCGGCGTCCACGTCGAGAACGCCCGCGCGTTCGACGGCGCGTCCATCGCGCGCGTCAGCGTCGCCCTGGCACAGCCGATCCGGCCGCGCGTGCGCAGCTCGCGCAACGTGATTTACGTCGAGGCCGATCGCCTCGATCGCGCCGCCGCCGGCGTCGTCAGCAGCGCTGGTCCGTCCACCGCCATTCGCGATCTCCGGGTCGAGCGTCGTGGCGCGTCGACGGCGATCACGCTGAAGGCCAGCGGCCGTCTCGTGGCGACCAACGTCGAGGAATCGAAGGACGGCCCCGCCCGTCTCTACGTCGATCTCGCGAACGTGACGTCGTCGCTTCCGGGTCTCACGCCGGTGGGACAGGGCACCGTGCAGAATGTGCGCATCGCATTGAGCGACAAGAGCCCGATGCTGACGCGCGTCGCCGTCGAGATGACGCGCCGTTCCGCGTATCGCCTCGAAGCGTCCCCCGACGGTCAGCAGTTGACGATGCTGATCGACGACGGCCCTCCGGCATCGCCGCAGGTGCAGGCGGCGTCGGTGCTCGCACCGGCCAAGGCGGCCGCGGCGCAGCCGCAGCCCGCCGCGCTGATGGCGCAGGCCCAGGCGCCGCCCGCCGCGGTGTTCGCGCCGCCGCCGCAGGCGCCCGCGCAGACGCCGGCGCCGGTCCCGCCGGCAGGAACGCAGACGACACAGATTGGACCGACGGGTCCGCGCTACACCGGGCATCCGGTCAGCCTTGATTTCCAGGGCGCGGACCTTCGCGCCGTGCTGCGCACCTTCGCCGAGATCAGCGGCCTGAACATCGTCATCGACCCGACGATTCAGGGCACTGTCGACGTCTCGCTGCGCGATGTGCCGTGGGATCAGGCGCTCGACATCATCCTGCGCGCGTGTCATGACGCGCGCACTCAGCTACGCGCGCGCCGAGGATCTGCGGGCACTGCTGACCGCCACCGTCCTCTCGTCCCGCGGATCGATTCAGACCGATCCGCGCACGAACACGATCATCATCAACGATCTCCCGGACCGCCTGCAGCGCGCCACCGATCTGGTCTCGACGCTCGACGCGCCGCAGCCGCAGGTCGAGATCGAAGCCCGCATCGTGCAGACGACGCGCCAGTTCGCGCGCACGCTCGGCGTGCAGTGGGGCATCGGCGGGCAGATGAGCAATACGCTCGGCAACACCACGGGCCTCGCGTTTCCGAACCAGGGCAGCGTCGGCGGCCGGACGGGACTGAGCCAGGGCCCCGGCGCGCCGAATCCCGGCTTCGACAACGTGCCGACCGCGGTCAACCTGGCCGCGAGCGGCGCGAGCTCCGCGATTGGCGTCGCGCTCGGCTCGCTCAACGGCGCGCTGAACCTCGACGTCGCGCTCTCCGCCCTCGAAAAGCAGGGACAGGGCCGGCTGCTCTCGACGCCGCGCGTCACGACGCAGAACAACGTCGAGGCGGAAATGACGCAGGGCGTGCAGATTCCGATTCAGACGGTCGCGAACAACACCGTGACGGTCACGTTCAAGGACGCGGCGCTGACGCTGAAGGTGACGCCGCAGATCACGGCGGCCAACACCGTCATCATGCGCATCTCGCTCGAGAACGCGGCGCCGGACTTCAGCAAGGCGATCAACAACATTCCACCAATTGACACCCAGCGGGCGATCACGCAGGTGCTCGTCCAGAACGGCGACACGACCGTGATTGGCGGCATCTACGTCAGCAACGAACAGGTGAACAAGGATCGGACACCCGCGCTCTACCGGCTGCCGCTGCTCGGCTGGCTGTTCCGCCGCGACGGCATTACAGACGACAGCCGCGAGCTGCTGATTTTCATCACGCCGCGCATTCTGACCATCTAGGAGAGAAGCACGTCATCATGAGAACGCTCACCTTTACCGCGCTCCTGTCGGCGGCGCTCCTGTGTGCCGGCTGCGGCGACACCAGCTCCGGGCCATCGCCGTCGAAAGTATTCATCACCCAGATCCAGACGTCCGCCGGCCTCGCTTCGAGGACCTTCGCGTCCGGTCCCCTCAACTCGGACGTGCTCACGGCTGGAAGCATCGTGGATGACCTCGCACAGGTGTCGTTCCAGCTCACGCTCAAGGACCCCGGCGTACCCGGCAACACCAATCAGCCGAGCGTGCTCAATGCGGTCACCTTTACGCGCTATCACGTCGATTTCCGGCGCGCCGACGGGCGGAACACGCCGGGCGTGGATGTGCCGTTTTCGTTCGACGCGGCGCAGACGTTCACGGTCCAGGACAAGATCGACATCATCGTCGAGCTCGTGCGTCATGTCGCAAAGGCGGAGGCGCCCCTGGCGGCGCTGGCGGCCGATCGCAACATCATCAGCACCATCGCCACCATCACCTTCTACGGCAAGGATCAGGCCGGCAACAACGTCATCGTGACGGGTCAGGTGCAGGTGAACTTCGGCAACTTTGCGGATCCCACGTAGGAAGATGACCATGTTCAGGATGGAAACGCTGTATCGCGCCTTCGCCACCGCGCTCGTCGCGGCGGCTGCGATGACGCTGGGCGCGTGCTCGCTCGACAAGCAGGAGATGCCCGGGCTCGCCGGGCCCTCGGAGATCGTGACCTCGCTGTCGCTGACGGCCTCGCCCGATCAGCTCCCGCGCGACGGATCGTCCCAGTCGATCGTGACGATTACCGCGCGCGACGCGAACGGCCAGCCGCTGGTCGGCCAGCGCATCACGCTGTCGCTCGGCGCCAGCGCACCGCAGGGCGCCGCGCTGTCGCAGACGGAAGTGACCACAGGATCCAACGGCATGGCGACCTTCTCGGTTACGGCGCCGGTCCGCGGCTCGATCGGCGACATCACGGTGTCCGCGACGCCCGTGGGCACCAATGCCGGGAACGCGGCGACGCGCATCATCCAGATTCGGGCCACGCCCGGCAACACGACCGCGCCGACCGCGGCATTTACTTTCAGCCCGGCTTCGCCGGACGTCGGTCAGACGGTGACGTTCAACGCGTCGACGACGACCGATGAAGGCGTGCCGTGTTCGAACTGCACGTTCTTCTGGAACTTCGGCGGCGACGGGACGGCGACGGGCCTCACGGCGACGCACGCGTTCAGCTCGGGCGGCAGCTTCGTTGTCACGCTGACGGTGACGGATGCCGCGGGCAGCACCTCGACCGCCCAGCAGACGGTGACGGTGTCCGCGCCGTCGATTCCGACGGGTCTCAGCGTCAATCCGACGACGGCCACCGCCAAGCTGGCGCAGACGTTCACCGCGTCGGCGACGGCAGCGCCCAATCACCGCATCACCTCGTATCAGTTCATCTGGGGTGACGGCGACAGCAACACGCAGAATTCGCCGGTCATTCAGCACACGTATCAGCAGGCCGGCTCGTTCCTGCTCACGCTCACCGTGCGCGACGATCTGGGTCAGTCAGCCACGGCCAACCAGGTGATCACGGTGTCGAGCGGTCTCACCGCGACGTTCACGACATCGAAGTCGGGGACGACGGTGACCTTCGACGCGTCGGGTTCGTCGAGCCAGGTCGCATCCACGATTACCGATTACGCGTGGGATTTCGATGGCGATGGCTCATACGACACCAACGGCAGCAATCCGATCGTGTCGCACGACTACGGCGCCAACGGCACGTTCCGCGTGACGCTGAAGATCACCGACAACCGCGGCGCGACGCAGACCTCGACACAAACGGTGACGCTGCCGTAAGGTCGTCCCCGTCCAGCGACCGAACGAACGCCGGGCCTGCAAAGACCCGGCGTTTCTTTTTAGAATCAGATCTCGAAAATGAGCGAGAACCCCCGCATCGACGAGCTGCGCCGCCGGGTCGAGAAAGACCCGACCTCGATCGCCTTTGCGCAGCTGGCCGAGGAGTACCGTCGCAGCGGCGACTTCCAGCAGGCGGTCAAGGTGTGCCGCGACGGGCTGGAGCGCCATCCCGGCTATCTGTCCGCGCAGGTGACGCTTGGTCGCGCGCTGATGGAGCTCGGGGAGTACGACGAGGCAGGCAGAGAGCTCGAGGCGGTGCTGCAGGTCGCGCCCGACAACCTCGCCGCGATTCGCGCGCTGGCGGAAATTCATCAACGCCGCGGCGATGCGCCCGAGGCGCTCGACGTCCTGGCGAAAGTCGAAGAGCCGAAGCCGCAGCTGGTCAAGACAGTCGAGCCAGTCAAGGAACCCGAGCCAGAGCCGGAGCCGCTGCTCGATCTCGACATGCCGCCGCTCGAGCAGGCGCTGCCGGTCGATCTCTCTCTGGATGTGAACATCCCGACCTTCGAGGAGGTGCAGGCACCCGAACCGGTCGCGCCGTCCGACATCTCGTTCGACCTGCCCGCGCAGACGCCGCCGCCACGCGAGGACGAGATTCCATCGCTCGAGGCGCTCGACGCGCTGACGCTCGATCTTCCGCCGATGCCCGACTTCAGCCACTGGACGCTCGACACCGATTTGGCGCTCGATCTGCCGGAGCCGATGTTCGCGGAACCGGCGCTCGATCGGATCGAAGCGACGCAGCCGCCACTCGATACCACGCCGGGCGATCCCGCGCTCGAGCAGCTCGAACAGTGGCTGGCGGCCATCGTGGCGGATCGATCGCATCCAGGGTGATGTGTGGCGCTTCCATCGACCGCCGCGCTCGCCGCGCGGCACGCCCGCATCCGCGAGTCGCTCGAGACGCTCAGTCTCGAAGCGCTCATCGTCACGCCGCCCGCTAACATCCGGTATCTCTCCAACTTCGCGGGCAGCGCCGGCATCCTCGTGCTGACGCGCGACGCCGTTCATCTCCTCATCGACTTCCGCTATCACGAGGCGCTGCGCGAGCTGCAGGCATCCCCCTCCGCCTGTCCAGGTCTTCGCATGTGGGAGGTCCCCGCGAGCTACGAGGAGGCGTTGATCGGCTGTCTCGCCGACATCGGCGTCACCCCCGTCGGCTTCGAGGCGGCGCACGTCACGGTCGCGCGCTACGAATGGTGGCGCGAGACGATTGCCGGACGTCAGCTCGACATCACATGGCGATCGACCGAGCGCATCGTCGAGCAGGCGCGCATGGTCAAGGACGCCGCCGAGATCGCGATCCTGCGCGAGGCCGCGGCTCGTCTCGGGCAGGTGCTGCCGCCGGTGCTCGCCGCCGTTCGTCCCGGAGTGAGCGAACGCAGCGTGGCGGCGGTCATCGAGTCGTCGATGCGCGAGGCCGGCTACGAGCGGATCGCCTTCGACACGATCGTCGCGTCGGGACCGCACTCCGCGATGCCGCACTACCGCGCCGGCACGCGATCGCTCGCGGCAGGCGACCTCGTGGTGCTGGACTTTGGCGGCGTCTTGGACGGATACTGCTGCGACTTGACCCGCACGGTGTCGATCGGTCCGCCCTCGCGCGAGGTGCGGCGCGTGTACGACGCGGTCCGGGATGCGCACGCGGCGGCGGTCGCCGCGGTGAGGCCCGGGATCGATGCGTCGGCGGTGGATGCGGCGGCGCGCGATGTGCTGCGCGACCGCGGTCTCGGCGAGGCGTTCGGTCATGGGACCGGCCACGGCCTCGGCCTCGACGTGCATGAGGAGCCGCGCATCGGCAGGCCGCGCGCGGATCTCCCTCCGGTCACGCTCGCTCCTGGAATGGTGTTCACGATCGAGCCCGGCGCGTACCTGCCCGGCTTCGGCGGCGTTCGCATCGAAGACGATGTGCTCGTGACCGAGAGCGGCGTCGAGCTGCTCACCAGCCTCCCACGCGAGCTCATGACCTGCTGACAATGGACTTCGACGAGATCAAACAGATTCTCGAGATGATGCGCGACCACGACATCGCGGAATTCGAGCTCGAACGCGACAACGTGAAGCTGCGGCTGCGCAAGAGTGGAGCGGGCCACTGGACCGCGGCGCCTCCAGCGCCGCACGGACACTACGCGCCGCCGATGCCGCTCGCGCCGCCGCCGGCCGCTGCCCCCGCGGAGGGTGCGCCCGTGCTCGGCGGGACCGACGAGGCGCTCGACCTGGCGGTCGTGAAATCGCCGATCGTCGGGACGTTCTACCGGGCGCCGGAGCCGGCGGCAAAGCCGTTTGCCGAGGTGGGCGATATCGTCCGCACGGGGCAGGTGCTTTGCATCATCGAGGCGATGAAGCTCATGAACGAGATCAACGCCGAGTGCGACGGCGAGATCGTCAAGGTGTACGTGGACAATGGCCAGGCTGTTCAGTACGGTGAACGGCTGTTCGCCATCAAGCCGTCGTAGCCATGTTCAAGAAAATCCTGATCGCCAATCGTGGAGAGATCGCGCTGCGCGTCATCGTCGCCTGCCGTGAGCTCGGCATCAAGACGGTCGCGGTGTATTCGGAGGCCGACGAAAACTCGCTGCACGTGAAGTACGCGGACGAGGATGTCTGCATCGGCCCACCGCGCAGCACGGACAGCTATCTCAATGTGCCGGCGATCATCAGCGCGGCGGAAATCACCGGCGCCGACGCGATTCATCCCGGCTACGGCTTCCTCTCCGAGAGCGCGTATCTCGCGGAAGTCTGCGAGGCGTGCCACATCCGCTTCATCGGCCCCGATCCGAACGTGATCAAGCTGATGGGCGACAAGGCGCGCGCCCGCCGCGCGATGAAGAAGGCGGGCGTACCGATGCTGCCCGGCAGCGATGGTCCCGTCGACAGCGAAGAGAAGGCGCTCAAGTGCGCGAAGGACGTCGGCTATCCCGTCATCATCAAGGCCGTCGCCGGCGGCGGAGGCCGCGGCATGCGCGTCGTCCGCAACCCGGCCGACCTGCCGAACCTGCTGCGCACGGCGCAGCGCGAGGCGGAGGCGGCCTTCGGCGTCGGCGATGTCTACATCGAGAAGTACCTCGAGAACCCGCGCCACATCGAGTTCCAGATCCTCGGGGATCATCACGGCAACCTGGTGCACCTCGGCGAGCGCGAGTGCTCGATTCAGCGGCGGCATCAGAAGCTGCTCGAGGAGTCGCCGGCCTCGCCGTTGACCGACAAGATCCGCCGCAAGATGGGCAGCCTCGTCGTCGATGCCGCCAAGGCGGTGCAGTACACCAACGCCGGCACGTTCGAGTTCCTGATGGACAAGGACGGGAAGTTCTACTTCATGGAAGCGAACACCCGTCTGCAGGTGGAGCATCCCGTCACCGAGATGGTGACCGGCATCGACATCGTCAAGGAGCAGATTCGCATCGCGGCGGGCGAACGCCTCGGCTTCAAGCAGAGCGAGGTCACGTTCACCGGCCATGCGATCGAGTGCCGGATCAACGCCGAGGATCCCGAGACGTTCGCGCCGTCGCCGGGCGTGATTCACGCCTTCAGCGTGCCCGGCGGCCCCGGCGTGCGCATCGACACGGCGGCGCATTCCGAGTGCACCATCTCGCCGTACTACGATTCGATGATCGCGAAGATCATCGTCCACGGGCGCGACCGTCAGGAAGCGATCGCGCGCATGCGGCGGACGCTGGAGATGACCGTCATCGAAGGGATCAAGACGACGGTGCCGCTGCAGCTGAAGATCATCAGCGATCCCGATTTCGCGGCAGGCAAGCTCAGCACCGCGTTCATGGAGCGCTTCGCGCCCGCGCCGAAGGACACCAGGCTCGCCGACACCGCGTGAGGCTGCACGCCATTGTCGATGTCGACGCATCGACGAGAGCCGGTCTGATTCCACTGGAAGTCGCGCGCGCGTTCCTGCATGGCGGCGCACGGTTCCTCCAGCTGCGCGCGAAGACGCTCGGGTCGCGCGCGTTCCTCGAGCTCGCCGACGCCTGCGTCGCGCTGGCCCGCGCCAGCAGCGCCTCCATCATCATCAACGACCGTATCGACATCGCGCGCGTCTCACGGGCGGATGGCGTGCACGTGGGACAGGACGATGTGCCTCCGGCGGCGGCGCGGCAGCTGCTCGGCGACAAGGCCATCGTCGGTTTGTCGACGCACACGCTGGCGCAGGTCGACGCGGCGCTGCGCGAGCCGATCAGCTACCTCGCGGTCGGTCCGGTGTTCGGCACGGGCAGCAAGGAGACGGGCTACGAGGCGGTGGGGTTGACGCTCGTGAGCGCCGCGGCGCGCCTGGCGGGCAAGGTGCCCGTCGTGGCGATCGGGAGCATTACGATCGAGAATGCCTCATCGGTGCTCGAGGCGGGCGCGGCATCTGTCGCCGTGATCAGCGACCTGCTCGCCGGGGGGCAGCCCGAGCAAAGGACACGCGCATTCATGCGGACCCTCATGGATAATCGCGTATAGTCGTTTCGGTTAGTGGTTGGTTGTTTGTGGTTAACCACAACTACCAACTACCAACTACCAACCACCATCTACCAACCAAGGAGAGGCCGTGGCTGGCGCACTGTTTCGAACCAAGTCGATCGATCGGCTGCTGATGGATGCGCAGGCTGGAGAAGTCGGCCCGCACGCGGCAGACGTTGTCGCGACCTCGACCGGCGAGCACACGCTGCGGCGGACGCTCGGCCCCCTGTCGCTCGTCTCGCTCGGCATCGGCGGCATCATCGGCGCCGGCATCTTCGTCCGCACCGCCGCGGCCATTGCCGAACGCTCCGGCCCGTCGGTGACGCTCGCCTTCGTCGTCGCCGGCATCGGCTGCGCGTTCGCCGGCCTCTGCTACGCCGAGTTCGCGTCGATGATTCCGATCGCGGGGAGCGCCTATACGTATTCCTACGCGACGATGGGCGAGTTCGTCGCCTGGATCATCGGCTGGGATCTCGTGCTGGAGTACGCGATTGGCGCCGCCACGGTGGCGATTGCGTGGAGCGAATACGCCAACAGAGTGCTCGGCTACGTCGGCATGGATATCCCGTACCAATGGCGCCATTCACCGTTTGAAACGTTGAACGGCGTCCACGGCGTGATGAACATCCCGGCCGTCTTCATCCTGCTGCTGCTGTCCGCGCTGCTCATTCGCGGGACGCGCGAGTCGGCGCTCGTCAACAACCTGATCGTCATCACGAAGCTGTCGATCGTCGTGATGGTGATCGTGCTCGGCTGGAGCTTCATCAACCCGGCCAACCATACGCCGTTCATCCCTGCCGCCACCACCTATACGACGGCCGAGGGGGTGACGCACGCGTACGGCGGCGTCATGGGCATCCTCGGCGCGGCCGGCGTCGTCTTCTTCGCGTTCATCGGCTTCGACGCGGTCTCGACCGCGGCGCAGGAAACGAAGAACCCGAAGCGCGACATGCCGATCGGCATCCTCGGCTCGCTCGTCGTCTGCACCGTGCTCTACGTGCTGTTCTCGTACGTGCTGAGCGGCATGGCGCCCGTGCAGTTCTTCCGGACCGAAGGGAGCGAGGCGTCGGTGGCGGCTGCAATCACGGACTACATGCTGGGGTACGAGTGGCTCTCGCGGCTGGTGACGGTGGCGATCCTGGCGGGCTTCTCGTCGGTGATTCTCGTCATGCTGCTCGGACAGTCGCGCGTGTTCTACGCCATGAGCCACGACGGCCTGGTGCCGAAGATGTTCTCGGACGTGCATCCGAAGTACCGGACGCCGTGGAAGTCGAACATGGTCTTCTTCGTCTTCACCGGCCTGTTCGCCGCCTTTATTCCGGGCGACATCGTCGGCGAGATGACGAGCATCGGGACCCTCTTCGCCTTCATCCTCGTCTGCATCGGCGTCTGGATCATCCGGCGGCGGCGCCCGGATGTGCCGCGCGGGTTCGTCGTGCCGGCGCTCCCCGTCGTCTCCACGCTCGGCGTGATCGTCTGCGGCGCGATGATTTACGGCCTGGGGTGGACGAACTGGCTGCGGCTGGCGGCGTGGCTGGTCATCGGCCTCGTGTTCTACTTCGGCTACGCGCGCACGCACAGCCGGCTTGCTCGAGAAGCCCAATTCACGAGTTGACGAATTTACGGGGCCCGCGCCTCGCGCTCGTGATGCTGGTGACCGTGCTCGCGGGTGGCACAGCCGGCTACGTGCTCATCGAAGGGTGGAACGCGTGGGACGCGTTCTACATGACGGTGACGACAGTCTCGACCGTCGGCTACGGGGAAGTCCACCCGCTCTCGGCCGGGGGGCGGGTGTTCACGGTCGTGCTGATCTTCTGCGGTGTCGGAACGGCATTCTACACGGCGACCCTGCTGGCAACTATCATCGTGGAGGGCGGGCTGCACCAGCGGTTCGAGAAGCGGCGCGCTACTCGTATGCTGGAAGACATCAACGATCACTTCATCCTGTGCGGCTACGGACGCATCGGCAGCATCATCGCGGCCGACCTGCATCAGCAGGGCGTGCCGTTCGTCGTCATCGAGCGCAACCCGCAGCGGCTGCGCGACGCGATGGAGCGCCGCTGGCCGGGTCTCGAAGCGGATGCCAGCCGCGAGGAAGTGCTCGCGACGGCCGGCATCCATCGCGCACGCGGTCTCATCGCGGCCGTCGGCACGGATGCGGAGAACGTGTTCACCGTGCTGACCGCGCGGGTGATGCGTCCGGATCTGTTCATCATCGCGCGCGTGGAGTCCGACGATGCGGAGCACAAGCTGCGGCGCGCGGGCGCGGACCGTGTCATCTCGCCGTATCAGATCGGCGCGAACCACATGGTGCAGACGGCGCTCCGCCCGGCGGTGGTCGATTTCGTCCACCTCGCAACCAGCTCCGAGCGGCTGGATCTGTCCATGGAGCAGGTGCACATCCGCGAAGATTCCGCGCTGGCGAACCACTCGATCGTCGATGCGGGCATCCGCCAGCGCTTCGGCGTGATCGTGGTGGGTATCAAGCGCGCCGGCGGCGCGATGGAATTCAACCCTCCGCCCGAAGCGATGATGCGCGCCGGCGACGAATTGGTCGTGCTCGGGCGTACCGACAGCGTGAAGGCGTTGGAGAAGGACAAGGGCGTGGTCGCATGAGCGCACGCGTGCTCGACGGGCAGGCGCTCGCCAGAGCCATGCAGGAAGAGATCAGGGACGAGGTGGCGGCGTTCACCGCGCAGCATGGGCGGCCGCCGGGACTCGGGATCGTGCTGGTCGGCGACAACCCTGCGTCGGAGATCTACGTTCGCAACAAGCTGAAGACGGGAGGCGAGATCGGCTTTCGCGCGGATCTCGAGCGGCTGCCGGCATCGGCGACGCTGGCCGACACGCTCGCGCTCGTCGAGCGGTTGAACCGCAGCGACGCGCACGACGGCATCCTCGTGCAGTCGCCGCTGCCGAAGGCGATGGGCGCCGATGCCGAGCAGCGCGTCTTCGATTCGATCGCGCCGGAGAAGGATGTGGACGGCCTGACGCCGGTCAACGTCGGCCTGCTCGTGCAGAAGCGCGCCGCGCTCGTCTCCTGCACCCCGTCGGGGATCATCGAGCTGCTCGATCGCGAGCGCATCCAGATCGCCGGCCGTCATGCCGTCGTCATCGGCCGCAGCGATATCGTCGGCAAGCCGATGGCGATCCTGCTGCTGCACCGCGACGCCACCGTGACGGTCTGTCACTCGCGCACGCCGAATCTGGCGGACGTCTGCCGCGGCGCGGACGTTCTCGTGGCGGCGGTGGGACGGCCGGGCCTTGTGACGAAAGAGTTCGTCAAGCCGGGCGCCGCGGTCGTCGATGTCGGCATGAACAAGGTGACGGATGCGAAGGTCGCGGAGTCGCTGTTCACCGACGGTCACCCACGTCTCGCGCTGTTCCGCTCGAAGGGCTCGGTGCTCGTCGGCGACGTTCATCCGGAAGTGGCGGATGTCGCGGGCGCACTCACGCCTGTTCCGGGCGGAGTAGGGCCCCTCACGATCACGATGCTGATGCGCAATACGCTGCGCGCTG
The DNA here is from genome assembly GCA_003222635.1 of Acidobacteriota bacterium. Taxonomy (GTDB): domain Bacteria; phylum Acidobacteriota; class Vicinamibacteria; order Vicinamibacterales; family UBA2999; genus Gp6-AA40. The sequence goes on from QHWQ01000150.1 coordinate 46,423, forward strand.
CGCGCGCACGGGCAGGCCAGACTGTCAGCTAGTTGGTAGGTTGGTAGTTGGTAGTTCGTAGTGCTGGGGTTCTTCGGTTCGGCGGTCGCGCGCCTTGGGTAGTCGGTTCCCAATGGCCAACCCGTTTTTCACGGCAACCGCCAATCCCTAGTAATTCTCGACGGCAGCAGGCTTGAACAGCCTCGATAACATGCCGATTACAAGCTCATTCCGCGATCTCAAGGTATGGCAGCAATCGATGCTGCTTGTCGAAGACATCTATCGGGTCTCCCGCGGCTTTCCAGCCGACGAGAGGTTCGGGCTGACGTCACAGATCCGCCGCTCTTCGGTCTCGATTCCCTCAAACATCGGCGAGGGTGGCCGTCGCAAACGCCGGAAGGCTCACTTGAACCATCTCGATATCGCATTGGGTTCGCAGGGCGAAGTGGATGTTCAGCTCGAGATTGCTTGTCGTCTGTCCTATGTGCCCGCCAGCGATTACAAAAGAATCGCCCGCCGCGTTGATGAAATCGGTCGAATGCTGAATGGGCTCATCGAATCGCTTCAGCCAACAGATGACGACTGGAGCTGAGATGCGGCCGCATCAACCTGACGATTCGTGTCGTCGAACGTGCCGTCGGTTCGGATGACATAGTCAGCTCGCGCGATCTTGTCGTCGAGCGGCCATTGCGCGGCGATTCGTTGCGCCGCTTCGTCACGCGACAGCCCGTCGCGCTTCATCAGACGTTCGAGCTGTGTGGCCGGTTCACATGCCGTCACGACGACTGCATCGAAGTCCCGTTCACGTCCAGCCTCAAAGAGCAAAGGGATGTCGGCAATTGCGAACGGAGCGCCACCACCCATAAGCGAGGCGAACCATCTGTCCGTTATTTCCCGCACGTATGGATGGACGATGTTTTCGAGATCGTGCCGCGCCTGCGGATCGGCGAAGACGACCGTGCCCAGTTTCTTGCGGTTCAAGGTGCCATCCGCCTCGAGAACGTCCGCGCCAAAGCGTCGAACGACGTCACGGAGTCCGGCACTTCCCGGCGCCACAGCATCGCGCGCCAGCGTGTCCGCGTCGATGGTGGGCACGCCCAGAGCTTCGAACCGTGCCCGTACGTGACTCTTCCCGGTAGCTATCCCACCAGTCAATCCAACACGAGCCGCCGTCGGCGAGTCCTTCGCCGGCGACAGCCGCTCTTCGACGAACGTGTTCCACTCGTGGCACTGCGGGCACTGCCAGAGCAGTTCCGTGCTGCGATAGCGGCAGCGCGTGCAGATGTGCGGATCGAGATAGAAGACCGCTTCGCTCGTCAGCGCCATGTAGCGGCGGACGAGCGCCGGCTCGAGCCCGAGCGCGGAGAGCGTCTGCCAGATCTGCTGGTGAATGGCGAGGCCGTGCGGATTGTTCGGCAGCGCGTCGAAGAGCAGCTGGAGCGCCTCACGCTGGCGCGACTGCGCGGCCAGGTGCCTGCCGAGCGCCAGCCGCGCGCGCCAGTCCTGCGGGTTCTGCGCGATCAGCCGCTGACAGAACTCGGCGAACCGCCGCGGCGCGCCGAGCTGCGCATACGCGCGTTCGAGCCGGTCGAATGCCAGGTGCGCCCGGTCCGGCACTTCGCGCGCGAGCGACTCCCACGCCTCGACGGCTGCCGCGGTGTTGCCCTGGTGCTCGCGAACGTCGCCGAGGTTCAGATAGGCGGGCGCGGTGTGCGGATCGATGTCGATCGCTTCGGTAAACGTGCGGCCGGCGTCGTTGACGTCGCCGTTGCGCACGCGCGCGGTGCCGATTTCGTTGGTGAGGAACGCGAGAATCTGGCGATCCTCCGGATGCCGCCCGCCATCGAGCCTGGCGATCTCGCTGCGGATGCGCAGCGCGTCGGCCCACTGATCCTGCTCTTCGTAGAGCTTCTGCAGATTGACGAGCGCGTAGCGGTTCTTCGGATCGAGCCGCACGACGCCTGTTCGAGCTTGGTGAGATCCGGCCGCTGCAGCAGCGACTGGTGCAGCGTGATCGCGCGGCCGACCTGACCTTTGGCGCGATACAGGTTGCCGAGGATCATCTGAATCTCGAGCGCGTCGGTCCCCGTGCTGGCGGCCTGCGTCAGCTCCTCGATCGCCTGGTCCACCTGGTTGTCCACGAGGAAGTTGAGGCCGAGCATGTAGTGGGGCGTTTCGCGCAGACGACGCCGGTCGATCCAGCGGCCGTCCCGGAGCTTGTAGCGTTCCCACGCCTTGCCGACGATCAGCCCGAGCAGCAGCGCGAAAAGAGACCCGAGGAGCGGCAGGTACTCGCCCATGCCCCTTTCAGCTTAGAACAGCTGCGTGCGCCAGAGATCGTGGAGATGGACGATGCCTTCGACCTGCTGGCCCGCGCCGACGACGACGATCGACGTGATTTTGCGCTCTTCCATGAGCCGCAGCGCTTCGACGGCAAGCATTCCGCGCGTGACGGTGACGGGGTTGCGCGTCATCACGTCGCCGGCGCGCCGCTCGAGGATCGACGGCGCCGTGCCTTGCTGCGCGGCGAGCATGTGGCGGCGCAGGTCGCCGTCCGTGATGATGCCGACCAGCCGATCGCCCGGTTCCACGACGCACGTCATGCCGAAACTCTTGCGCGACATCTCGGCCATCACGTCGGCCATCGGCGTCTCCGCCGACACCATCGGCCGCTGGTCGCCGCCGTGCATCAGGTGATCGACACGCATCAGGCGCTTGCCGATCTTTCCACCCGGGTGAATATTCGCGAAATCTTCCCGCCGGAAACCCTTCGCGTCAAAGAGCGTCATCGCCAGCGCATCGCCAAGCGCCAGTGCGGCCGTGGTGCTGGCCGTCGGCACGAGGTTCATCGGACACGCTTCTTCGGACACCATGCAGTCGAGCGCCACATCCGCTGCCTGCCCGAGCGTGGACGTGCAGTCGCCGGTGATGGCGATCATGCGCGCGCCGAGCCGCTTGATGGTTTCCAGCAGCCGCAGCAGCTCCTCGGTTTCGCCGCTGTTGGACAGCGCGAGAATCACGTCGTCGCCCTGCACCACGCCGAGATCGCCATGGATGGCTTCGGCCGGATGGAGAAAGAACGACGGCGTCCCTGTGCTCGACAGCGTCGCGGCGATCTTGCGCGCGATGATGCCCGATTTGCCCATGCCGGTGACGATGACGCGGCCGCGGCAGTCGAGGAGGATGCGGACGGCGTTCTCGAACCGTTCGTCGAGCCGCTCGATGAGCGCCGTTATGGCGTCGGCCTCGGTCTTGAGCACCTTCCTTGCCAGGGCGATGTCGATGTCTATTGTCTTCACCCCTCGACCTCGCTCGGGGTAAACGCGCGTGCTCCCGACGCGGAAACCGTCTCGCGCGCGGCGGTGTCGATCCGTTTCAGCTTCATGATGAGCGGCTCGAGCAGGTCGAGCCGCAGCGCGTTGGCCGCATCGCTCTTCGCCTTCGATGGATCCGCGTGGACCTCCATGAACACCGCGTCAACGCCGGCGGCCACGCCCGCGGATGCGAGCGGCTCGATGTATTGCGCAAGGCCAGCGGTCACGCCGTTGCCGGCGCCGGGCAGCTGCAGGCTGTGCGTGACGTCGAAGACGACAGGATAGCCGAGCTCCCGCAGCATCGGCAGCGCGCGCATGTCGACGACGAGATCGTTGTAGCCGAAGCTGACGCCGCGCTCGGTGACAAGGACCGACTCGTTGCCGGCGCCGGTGATCTTGGAGATCACGTGCTTCATGTCCTTCGGCGCGAGGAATTGTCCCTTCTTGACGTTGACCGGCTTGCCGGTGCGCGCCGCCGCGACGAGCAGATCGGTCTGCCGCGACAGGAACGCGGGAATCTGCAGCACGTCGACCGCTCGAGCGGCAATCGCGGCCTGCGCCGGTTCATGAATGTCGGTCGACACGGGAAGACCGGTTCTCGAGCGCACGTCGGCAAGAACGCGGAGCCCTTCATCCAGGCCCGGACCGCGGAACGAAGAGATCGATGTGCGGTTCGCCTTGTCGTACGACGCCTTGAAAATCACGGGGACGCCGCAGCGCGCGGCGATGTCGCGGATGGCCGCGGCAGTGTCGAGCGCGTGCGACGCGCTCTCGATGACGCACGGACCGAGGATGAAGGCGAGGGGGCTTCCGCCCCCAATCGAGAAGGATCCGATTCGGACCGGTCTCACGGAGTAATTATAGGTGGCCTACCTGCACCCTACTGCCGACTGCCTCCTGCCCCCTGCCACCTGTCTTGTGCCGGTAGCTCGCTTCCACGAAGCTCGCGAAGAGCGGATGGGGCTTGAGCGGCTTGGACTGGAACTCGGGGTGGAACTGCACCGCGACGAACCACGGATGCGACGGCAGCTCGGCGATCTCGACGAACTTGCCGTCCGGCGAGCGGCCCGACACCTTCATGCCGTTCTGCGCGAGCGTTGGCTCGTAGAGGCAGTTGAACTCGAAGCGATGACGATGGCGCTCCCAGATCTGGTCCTGGCCGTAGATACGACGCGCGACGGAGCCGGGCGCGAGGTCACAGGCGTAGCGTCCAAGCCGCATCGTGCCGCCAAGCTCGTCGACGCCGAGCAGATCGCGCAGCTTGTAGATCACCTTGTGCGGCGCGTTCTCGTCCACCTCGGTTGAATCGGCGCCGTCGAGCGCGCAGACGTTGCGCGCGAACTCCACCGTCGCCCACTGGAAGCCGTAGCAGATGCCGAAGAACGGCACGCCGTGCGTGCGCGAGTACTCGGCCGCCTTCATCATGCCGCGCGTGCCGCGCGATCCGAATCCGCCGGGGACGAGAATGCCGTGCGCCTCGTCCAGCAGGCGCGCGCCGCCTTCTTTCTCGAGCGCCTCCGCCTCGACCCAGTTCAGCCGCACCTTCACGTTGTTCGCGAAGCCGCCGTGGAACGCGGCCTCGTTGAGGCTCTTGTACGAATCTTCGTAGCCGGTGTACTTGCCGACGACGTGGATGGTGAGTTCGTCCTGCGGATTCTTGATGCGGTGAACGAGATCCTTCCACGCGCCCATCCGCGCCTCGGTCTCCGGCAGGTGCAGGAACTTCAGGATGATGCGATCGAGCCCCTCGGCCGAGAGCACGAGCGGCACCTCGTAGATCGTGTCGACGTCTTTCGCGGTGATGACCGCATCCTCGTTGACGTCGCAGAAGAGTGCGATCTTGCGCTTGATGTCGGTGTCGAGGAAGCGATCGGTGCGGCACAGGAGGATGTCGGGCTGAATGCCGATCGACCGCAGATCGCGCACGCTGTGCTGCGTCGGCTTCGTCTTCAGCTCGCCGGCGGTGCCGATGAAGGGGACGAGCGTCAGGTGGATGAAGAGCGTGTTGTCGCGGCCGACGTCGAGGCGGAACTGACGAATGGCCTCGAGGAACGGCATGCTCTCGATGTCGCCGACGGTGCCGCCGATCTCGACCAGTACGACGTCGACGTCGCGCGCCGCGATGCGGATCGCATCCTTGATCTCGTTGGTGATGTGCGGGATGACCTGCACGGTGCGCCCGAGGTAGTCGCCGCGGCGCTCTTTCTGGATGACGGAGAGATAGATCTTGCCGGTAGTCCAGTTGCTGTTGCGCGACGCGACCATGCTCGTGAAACGCTCGTAGTGCCCGAGATCCAGGTCCGTCTCCGCGCCATCGTCGGTGACGTACACCTCGCCGTGCTGATACGGGCTCATCGTCCCCGGATCGACGTTGATGTACGGGTCGAACTTCTGGAGCGCGACCTTGTAGCCGTGGTCCTCCAGCAGCCGGCCGATCGAGGCGGCCGCCAGCCCCTTGCCGAGTGACGACACCACACCTCCCGTCACGAAGATGAACTTCACAGGGCGTCCGTCAGGTCTAGTCATGAGGCCTCATCTGGTGGTCCGGCTAAAGCCGGACACTACCGCGTCGGTAGTGTCCGCCTTCAGGCGGACCCGAACTCGCTCCAGGTCCTCGGGCGTGTCGACGCCGATGGAGTCGTGTTTGGTTTCGACCGTGTGAATGCGATACCCGTGTTCCAGCGCGCGCAGCTGTTCGAGCGATTCGGCTTTCTCGAGCGGCGTCTGCGGCAGCGTCGCGAACTTGAGAAGGAAGGTTCGCCGGAAACCGTAGAGGCCGAGGTGCTTGTAGATCGGTGGTTCGAGGTTCGCGGTTCGGCGGTTCGGGATCGGCGAGCGCGAGAAATACAGCGCATGACCTCTCTTATCCTTCACCACCTTCACAACATTCGGGTCGTCGTAATCGGCGCGATTCGAGATGGGGAAGCAGACGGTCGACATCTCGAGCATCGGATCGGCCAGCAGCGGCTCGATGACGGCCTCCAGCGTCTCCGGTTCGAGGAGCGGCTCGTCCCCCTGGACGTTCAGGACGATTTCGCACGAAAGATTCGCGGCGACTTCCGCGATCCGATCCGTGCCCGTGCGGTGCGTGGGCCGCGTCATCATCGCGATGCCGCCGAATGTCTTCACCGCGGCCTCGATGCGCATGTCATCGGTCGCCACCACCACCGCATCCACGCCGCGCGCGGCGGCGGCGCGGCGGTAGACGTGCTCGATCATCGGCTTGCCCGCGATCTCCGCGAGCGGTTTGCCGGGCAGACGAGTGGCGTCGTAGCGGGCGGGGATGACGGCGACAACTTGTGGGGGAGGAAGTGTTCTGTCGAAAGGATCCCGGAATCCGACAGGGTGCACGACGAATCATAGCACGACAGGTTGTGGTGTCCGTCGTAATCAGCGGAGGCGATCTGACCGAAATGTTAGAATGGCTCTGGTTTTTCGATGGACTGGAAATCGACGGCGGTCATTTCGGGCGCCGGCATCCTGGCCACGTGGTTCTTCTCGATGCCGCCGACGCACGCGCCAACCAGCGCGGTGACTCCAGCTGCGCGCGCGCCGCGCCGCGACGCCACCGCCGCCATCGACATCGAAAAAGAAGCGTCGCGTCTGCAGGTCCGGCCGCGTCCGGAGGAGCACTATTCCGAACCGGCGCGCAATCCGTTCCGCTTCAACGAACGCCGCGAGCCGACGCGTCCAACAGCGGGCGTCGCGCCCGCGGCTCCGCCGGTGACGATCGTGCCGTTGCCTCCGCCTCGACCGACGATCACGCTCGACGGCGTCGCTGCTGATACGGTTGGCGGACAGGAACAGCGCACCGCCATCCTGCATACGGATGCGGGCATCGTGCTGGCGAAGCAAGGGGACGAGGTCGCCGGCTATCGCGTCACGAAGATCGCCGCTGACGCGGTGGAGCTGACGAAGATCTCCGACGGGTCCACGCTCAATCTCGCGCTGCGCTAGAACCACGAAGGCCTTTCGACAGCCACGAAGCGCACGCGCATAGGCCCCCCGCGCGACGCGGTATTGTGAAAGCCCGCCTGGATATCGTTGTCCGAATACGCGAACCGGTGTCCCGCGACCCTGAACGACTCATACGCCTGGTAGGGACTTGGTGCGAAGCGCTCGACTCGTCCTTCAACGGTACCGACGTGACCGGTGCGAAGGGCGTTCAGGACAGACCGATACTCGACGTATGTGCCCGCGAATGTTCCGATGGTCCAGAGCACGGCAAATCCAATCCACACGCGCCAGAACCATTTGTCCATGAATCGCGGCGGCTGGAAACCACCAGCTTTGATAACCGACCTCGGCGACATCGAAGACCACCCGATAGTTCATCGTGACCTTCGTGTTGGTCGCGTCGCGACCTTCGTGGTTTAGACGCGTACCAGCCGGACTTCTCGAATCCCCTTAACTCTTCGGACTTCGTCGAGCACGCTGTCGGGGACCGTCTCCGCGTCGACGATGACGACGCCGACCGCGCTGTTGCCTTCGCGTCCGAGCGCGAAGTTGGCGATGTTGACGCGATGCTTGCCGAGGATCGTCCCGATATCGCCGATGACCCCGGGTTGATCGGTGTTGCGGATGACGATCATCGTCCCTTCGAGCGGCGCTTCGACGGCGATGCCATCGAGCAGCACCAGGCGGGGAGAGGTGCGCTCGAACACCGCGCCTTCCACCCATCGCTCGCCCTCGGGGTTGTGCAGCTTCACCGACAGCAGGCTCGTGTAGTTGCGGCCGCGCGTGCTCTTCGATTCGATGATCTCGATGCCGCGCTCGTGCGCGACGTTGCGCGCGTTGACCGGCGTCACGCCCATCTCGAGCATCGGCTGGAACATGCCGACCAGCACGGCGTTGGCGATCATCTCGGTGCGCCCGGCGGCCAACTCCCCGTAATAGCGGACGCCGAGCGCTTTGACGCGGCCGTCGTTCATCTGCGCCACGAAATGTCCGAGACGCTCGCCGAGCTCGAGGAAGGGCTTCAGCCGCGCAAATTCCTCCGCCGACACGGACGGGAAGTTGACCGCGTTGCGGATGATGCCGTCGCGCAGGAAGTCGCGCAGCGCGGCCATCGTTTCCATGCCAACCAGTTCCTGTCCTTCGCGCGTGGATGCGGCGATGTGCGGCGTGGCGACGACCTGCGGCAGCGTCTGCAGCCGGTGATCGACCGTCGGCTCCTTCTGAAACACGTCGAGGGCGGCGCCGCCGACGTGTCCGGATTCGATCGCATCGGCCAGCGCGGACTCGTCGATCAGATCGCCGCGCGCCGTGTTGATGATCCGGATGCCCTGCTTCGCCTTCGCCAGCCGCTCCGCGTTGACGATGTTCTTGGTCGTCGGCGTCGAGGGCATGTGCAGCGACAGGTAGTCCGACCTGGCGAAGAGATCATCGAGCGATACGAGCTGGACGCCGAGATCGCCGGCGACGTCCTCGGAAATAAACGGGTCGTGCGCGATGATGCGCATGTCGAACGCCGCCGCGCGCCGCGCCACCTCCTGACCGATGCGGCCGAGTCCCGCCAGCCCGAGCGTCTTCTCGCGCACCTCTTCGCCGAGGAATTTCTTTTTCTCCCATTTGCCCTGCTTCATGGCGGAATCCGCCGCAGGGAGGTGTCGCGCCAGCGACAGCATCAGACCAACAGCGAGTTCGGCGACGCTGATGCTGTTGGCGCCCGGCGCGTTCATCACGACGATGCCCCGCGCGCTCGCGGCGGGGACGTCGACGTTGTCCACACCCGTACCCGCGCGGGCGATGGCGCGCAGCTTCGGTGCCGCGTGAATCAGCGGAGCGGTGATTTTCGTGGCGCTGCGCACGACGATGGCGTCGGCGTCGGCGAGATCCGTGGCGAGCTGTTCGGGCGCCCGGCCTGTACGGGCATCGACGGTCCAGCCTTCCGCGCGCAGCACATCCAGCGCGGATGGCGGGAGGTCGTCGGCGACTACGATTTTCAATGTTGGAGTCTCTGGTATGAAGCGCGCACGCGACGCAAGATTTTGCCAAGTATAATCTGCGGCTGGTTGTCACGCGCGCACTACGATTGTGCAAACCGCTAGATTGCTCGGGATCGGGCCGCGATCGTGCGCGGCGCGCGACCTTTTCAACAGAGTTTTCCACAGAAACTGTGCGTATCCGAACCGCGCGTGTGGTGGCGCGACCTAATTGTCTGCGGTTAGTGGTTAGTGGTTCGTGAACGGCCCAACCACCAACTACCAACCACCAACCACCAACTGATCGAAGGAGTTTCATGAAGCGCAAAGTGACAGTCGTTGGCGGCGCCGGAAACGTGGGCGCGACCGTGGCCCGCCAGATCGCCGAGAAGGAACTGGCGGATGTCGTCATCATCGACATCGCCGAATCGAAGGCGGCCGGCATCGGCCTCGACATTTACGAGACGTGCCCCATCATCGGCTCCGACGTCCGCGTCATCGGCGGCAGCGACTGGGCCGCGCCGAAGCTGGTGGAGCACACGCCGGACGCGATCATCATTCCCGTCGCCAACCCGCTCGACGCGATGGCGCAGGCGCTCTACAAGCTGACGAAGTTCCCGAAGCAGCGCATCATCGGCATGGCCGGCGTGCTCGACTCGGCGCGCATGAGCACCTTCATCGCGATGGAGTTGGACGTATCGGTCGAGAACGTCAGCTCGTTCGTGCTCGGCGGACATGGCGACACGATGGTGCCGCTGCCGCGCTATTCGACGGTTGCCGGCATTCCGATCACGGATCTGTTGTCGAAGGACAAGATCGACGCCATCGCCAAGCGCACGGCCGGCGGCGGGCTCGAGATCACGAAGCTCGTCGGTACCAGCGCGTGGTACGCACCCGGCCAGGCGGCGACCGAGATGATCGAAGCGATCCTCCGCGACAAGAAAAAGATCCTGCCGTGCTCGGTGTATCTGGAAGGCGAATACGGGATCAACGGTCTCTTCGTCGGCGTGCCGGTGAAGCTCGGCGCGCGCGGCATCGAGGAGATCATTCAGATCAAGCTGACGCCCGAGGAAGATGCCGCGCTGAAGAAGTCCGCGAGCTCCGTCAAGGAGCTCGTCGATCTGATTGGGATGTAGGGCGGGTAGGGCGAAGCCCCACCCGCCTTACGCGCCTGAAAGAGCGGCGGAGAGCCGCTTCAGCGAGCGGCTCACCGCCACGCGCGCCGCATCGACCGAGGCCATGCCGAAGCGTTGCGCGATCTCCGCGATACTCCACTGGACCTCAATCCGCGCGACGATCATCTCGCGGTCGCGCGTCCGCAGCTTCTCGAGCGCGCTGCGGTAGCGGTCGTAGGCTTCGTCCCGAATGACCACTTCGAGCGGTGAGGTCATGTCCGACGGCGGCTCCTCGGTGAGCTCGGAGAGCTGGGGCCGCCGGCCGACTTTCCGAATCTCGTCGCGAATGCGATTGATCACCGACATCCGCAGGTAGGCCTGCATCGCGCCGACGTGCCGCGGCTCGAACTTGTCGAGGCGGGCGAGCACGTGCATCGCCGCGTCCTGCACCAGGTCGCCGGTATCGAGCTGGCCGCGCGCGTGCGGCGGGAGCCGGCCGTGCGCCCACCGCTTCAGCGGCGGCAGACACCGCTCGAGCAGCGCCTCGAGCGCCATCCGATCTCCATTGCGGGCCGACAGCACGAGCTCGATGGTCGGCTCGTCGCTGAGCAGCGCGACACCTTCAGTCTCGGGAGCCTCTTCGTTTGCCATACGCAGGCGGGCGCCCGCCATCATAGTCAATCGGGACATCGCGTATCCGCTCTATTCCCATAACGACGGCTCGCACATAATCGAACACTCAATGATGCTCGGTGACACCGTTTCGCACTACCGGATTGTCGGCAAGCTCGGCATCGGCGGCATGGGCGTCGTCTACGACGCCGAGGACACGCGGCTGCCCCGCCGCGTGGCGTTGAAGTTCCTGCCGCGCGAGCTGGCGGGCGATCCTGATTCCACACGCCGGCTGCGACGCGAGGCGGAAACGATTGCGCTCATCAATCACCCCAACATCTGCACCATTTTCGAAATCGACGAGCACGAGGGAAGCCATTTCATCGCCATGGAGCGCGTGGACGGCACGAACCTGAAGATCCACATGGCACGGACCACGCTCAGCGACGCTGACGTTATTGATATTGCGCGGCAGATAGCGAGCGCGCTCGACGCGGCGCACGACAAAGGGGTGGTGCACCGCGACATCAAGCCCGGCAACATCATGGTGGGCCCCGGCGGCATGGTGAAGGTGCTCGATTTCGGCCTCGCGCGGCGTTTCAAGATGCCGGAAACGGGCGAGCAAATGATGTACGGATCGACCATTCCGGGGCGGCCGCTCGGGACGGCGAACTACATGGCGCCGGAACGGATTCTCCAGGGGCCGCTCGATCCGCGGAGCGATCTGTTCTCGCTGGGCGTCGTCATGTACGAAATGGCCACGGGGCGGCTGCCGTTTGCCGGTGTCTCGCCCGCGGAAACCGTGGAGAACATCCTCGAAAAGCAGCCGACTCCGGTGAGCAAGCTCTCGCCCGAACGAGCCGTGCGCCTCGAGAAGATCGTGATGAAGCTGATCATCAAGGATCCCGACGGCCGTTATCAGACCGCCGGCGAAGTGCAGGAAGCGCTCGCCGCGACCCGTTCAAAGAACATCCTGGGCCGGTTTGGCCGCTCGTAAGAATTTGTCCTACGCGGCGTTGTTTCCTGACAGGAGGAAGGAAATGACGAACCACAAGTCAGGGAGGATTGCGTTCGCTACCGCGCTGCTGGCGATGGTCATGGCCGCGTCGAGTCACGCGTGGAGCTTCAACCACGAGAACAGGTTCACCTTCAGCAAACCGGTCGCGCTGCCGGGTGTCGTGCTGCCGGCGGGCGAGTATTCGTTCGACGTCGCGAGTCCGACGGCGCTCGATGTCGTGGTCGTTCGGAATTCTCGGTCGGGCAAGGTGCTCTATATGGGGTTTACCAACATCGTCCAGCGGCCGAAGACCCTCTCCAACGACACGCCGATCACGTTTAGTGAGGCGCCCGCCAGCGAGCCGCGCCCGATCTCGACCTGGTACGAGATCGGGCAGTCAATGGGACATCAGTTCCTCTACCGCTAACCCCATCCTGTCCGGTTTCGGTCTCCTGCGCGTTAACCCAGCAGGAGGCCGAAACATCCATGCCATGGAAGCCGGTTGCGCTCGTCGCGACGCTCATCGCGTTTGGATTCATCGGGGCGCCAACGACGCGCGTGTGGGGCGGCTGTTCGCGAGACGCGGTGACCTTCGACCACGAGGTCACGCTGCCCGGCGGCGTCGTGCTGCCGGCAGGTGAGTACACGTTTCAGATCGCCGACATGCCGGATCTCGTGCTGGTCCGCAGCGTCGATTGTGAGGAGACGTTCTATCTGGGATTCACCACCGAGATGCCGCGGCCGAAGAGTCCCGCGGGCGGGGTGCACGTGGCGTTGGGACCGGCGCCGGCTGGCGAGCCGACGCCGATCGTCGCGTGGTATCCGTTCGACAGTCCGAACGGATATCAATTCCGCTACTGAAGTTTGAAAGTCAGGCGCCAGCTTTCAGTTGTTGCAGCTGGTTCTTGTATCCCTGGTTCATCGGATCGATCTCGGCGGCCTTCTCGAGCGCCTGGATCGCCTTGTCCTTGTCCATCTTCCGCTGATACGCCTGCGACATCACCTGATAGCTGCGCGCCGACGTCGCGTGATACGCGAGGTTGAGCTGCGCGAACGCAATCGCATCGTCGGGCTTGTTCATCGCCAGTGACTGATTCGCCGCCGCGAAGAGCGTTGCGTCCGAGAAGTCGTACGCCTGCGCCCCGTAGTACTGCTTCCGCAGATCCTGATACTGCTGCACGGCCTTGTTGATGCCGTCCTTGCCGGCGGTCTCCATCATGATCGCCACGAGCTGCTTGGGAATCGCCACGCCGCGATGGCAGGTGACGCACTGCACGTTGGTCAACTCCGCGGCCGGCTTGCCGAGCTCGGCCTGCAGCTTCATGTTGACGTCGCGCGCCATGGCGAGCATCACGCGCGCTTTCTTCTTCGTCTCCTTGTCGTCGGAGGCGAAATCATTCCCGGGCCTGTCGACCGGTGGTTCGGCGTTGTGGCAATAGGTGCAGTTGACGCCGAGCGCCGCGTTGAAGTTCTGCATGATGGGCAGGATCTGCGCGCCGGTCATGTCCTTCGGGAAGAACTGCAGGTTCTTCGGCGTCGGTACCTGCGGGCCGCCGCGGCCCTGCGCCGGCGGTGCGGCTCCGCCCTGCGGCTCGGCGCCGCCACGGCCGCCTCGACCGCCGCCTCCGCGACCGCCGCCGCCCTGCGGCGCCTGCGCCGAGATCGCAACCGTGAGTACGAACACGCCGACGAGCGTCGAGACGAGGGAGAATCGCTTCATGCACATCTCCTGATAAAGAGGCGGGAAATGGTAACATGGCTCGGTTCGTCGCCTCGCAGGAGTTCCGCCCATACGTGAAGATTCACGAGTATCAAGCCAAATCAGTTCTTGCCCGGTTCGGCGTGCCCGTCCCACGCGGCGAAGTCATCTCCAATCCTGCGGAAGCGCCAGCCGTTGCCGAACGGCTGGGGACCAGCGTTGTCGTCGTCAAAGCGCAGATTCACGCGGGCGGCCGCGGCAAGGGCGGCGGCGTCAAGCTGGCGAAATCACCGGACGAAGCCGAGCGGATCGCCAGGCAGATGATCGGGATGACGCTCGTCACCCACCAGACGGGGCCGGAAGGCCGCAAAGTCCAGCGCGTTCTCATCGAAGAGGGCCTGCAGATCGAACGCGAGCTCTATCTGAGCCTGCTGATCGATCGCGCCGCCGGGCGCCCGGTGATCATCGCCAGCGCGGCGGGCGGCATGGACATCGAGGAGGTCGCGGCGAAGGAGCCCGGGAAGATCCTGCGCGAGCATGTCGACCCCGCGACGGGCGTCCTGCCGTTCCAGGCACGCAAGCTGGCGTTCGCCATGGGCCTCGACGCGGGTCCCGCGGGCAAGATGGTGAAGGTGCTCGATGCGATCTACAAGGCGTTCATCGAGACCGACGCATCGCTCGTCGAGATCAATCCGCTCATTCTGACGAAAGGCGGGGATCTCATCGCGCTCGACGCCAAGGTCACCGTCGACGACAACGCGCTCTACCGCCACCACGACATCCGCGAGTTCCGCGACCTGTCGGAAGAAGATCCGCTCGAGGTCGAGGCATCGAAGTTCTCGCTCAACTACATCCGTCTCGACGGCAACATCGGCTGCATGGTCAACGGCGCCGGCCTCGCGATGGCGACGATGGACATCATCAAGCTGGCGGGAGGGGAGCCGGCGAACTTCCTCGATGTCGGGGGCGGCGCGAATGCGGAGCAGATCAAGAACGCCTTCCGCATCCTGATGGCCGACAAGAACGTGAAGGCCGTCTTCATCAACATCTTCGGCGGCATCCTGCGCTGCGACGTGCTCGCGGCGGGCGTCATCGCGGCGGTGAAAGAGCTGGGGGTTCCCGTTCCGATCGTCATCCGCATGGAAGGCACCAACGTGGAGGAAGGGAAGCGGATGCTGCGGGAGAGCAAGTTGAATTTCACGACGGCCGATTCGATGAACGAAGGCGCGGAGCGCGTGGTCGCGCTCGCGGCTTCCGAGGTGCGCGCCTGATGGCCGTGCTCCTCGACAAGAACACACGGCTCATCGTTCAGGGGCTCACCGGACGCGAAGGCACCTTTCACGCGAAGCAGGCAGCCGCCTACGGCACCAACGTCGTCGGCGGCGTTACGCCTGGCAAGGGGGGCACCACGCACGAAGGGTGGCCCGTCTTCAATAGCGTTCACGACGCAATCAAAGAGACTGGCGCCAACGCGACCGTGATCTTCGTGCCGCCGCCGTTTGCCGCCGATGCGGTGATGGAGGCGACGGATGCGGGCATCCCGCTCGCCGTCTGCATCACCGAAGGCATTCCCGTGGTGGATATGCTCCGCGCGTTCACCTTCATGAAGGAGAAGAAAACGCGGCTCGTGGGCCCGAACTGTCCCGGCGTGATCACGGCAGGGCAGGCGAAAGCGGGCATCATCCCCGGTCACATCCTCCGCGAAGGACGCGTCGGCATCGTCTCGAAGAGCGGCACGCTCACCTACGAGGCCATCCATCAGCTCTCGAAGGTCGGCATGGGCCAGACGACGTGCATCGGCATCGGCGGCGATCCGCTGATCGGGACAACCCACATCGATGCGCTCGAGTTGTTCGGCAATGACCCTGACACCGACGCGGTCATCATGATTGGCGAGATCGGCGGCACCGCGGAGCAGGAAGCGGCGGCGTGGATCAAGCAGAACTTCAGCAAGCCCGTCGTCGGCTTCATCGCCGGCCAGACCGCGCCTCCAGGACGACGGATGGGGCACGCGGGCGCGATCATCGCCGGCGGTCAGGGCACCGCGGCGGAGAAGATGGAAGCGCTGACGAAGGCGGGTGTGCACGTGGTCAAGAGTCCCGCTGACATGGGCGCGAAGATGAGGGAAGTACTTGGCTGAACGTACGTTCGCAATCATCAAACCGGACGCCGTCGAGCGCGGGCTCGCGGGCGAGATTCTTGCGCGCATCATCAAGGCGGGCTTCACGGTGCAGGCGATGCGGCTGCAGCATCTCACCAGGCGCGAGGCCGAGGGGTTCTACGCGGTGCACAAGGAGCGGCCGTTCTTCGGCGAGCTGACGGAGTTCATGTCGTCGGGACCGTGTGTGCTGCTGGCGCTCGAGGCGCCGAACGCGATTCAGAAGTGGCGCGACACGATGGGGCCGACCGATCCGGCGAAAGCGGCGCCGGGCACGCTGCGGCGCGACTTCGGCCAGTCGATCGGCCGCAACGCGACGCACGGCTCTGACGCCCCGGACACCGCCGCGTTCGAGCTGGGGTACTTTTTCCGAGGGATGGAATTGGTGTGACCCCATGGGACGTCTTCTCATCATCGTCGGCTTGCTGATTGCCGGCGCCGGACTGCTGATGACGCTCGGGTTTCCAATCGGCCGTCTGCCGGGCGACTTTTCCTACAAGCGGGGGAACTTTTCGTTTTACTTTCCGCTCGCCACCTCCATCCTCGCCAGTATCATCCTCACGCTGCTGATGATGCTGTTCGGGAGACGCTGAGTGCCGTCGATCAAAGCTGACAGGTGGATTCGGAAGATGGCGCTCGAGCACGGGATGATCGAGCCGTTCGAGGATCGCCAGGTGCGCGAGGGGGTCGTCTCGTACGGGCTGTCGTCCTACGGCTACGACATCCGCGTCGCCGACGAGTTCAAGGTGTTCACGAACATCAACAGCACGGTGGTCGACCCGAAGAACTTCGACGCGCGGTCGTTCGTGGACATGAAGACGGACGTCTGCATCATCCCGCCGAACTCGTTCGCGCTGGCGCGCACGCTCGAGTACTTCCGTATCCCGCGCGATGTGCTGACCGTCTGCGTCGGCAAGTCCACCTACGCGCGCTGCGGCTTGATTGTGAATGTGACGCCGTTCGAGCCCGAGTGGGAAGGCTACGTGACGCTCGAGATTTCCAACACGACGCCGCTGCCGGCGCGCGTCTACGCGAACGAAGGCATCGCCCAGGTGCTGTTCTTCCAGTCCGACGAGCCCTGCGAAGTCTCCTACGCGGACAAGAAGGGGAAATATCAGAAGCAGCAGGGCCTGACGCTGCCTCGGCTGTGAGGGCGGGTGAGGCGGGTACGGCCGGTGGGGCGGGTAGGGTGAGTGGCGCAGCGGACTGAGCCTGCGCGCGGGATGCGCGACTTCCTGCCGGAAGACGTGCGGCGGCGCGAGTACGCCATCGGCATCATCACGCGCGTGTACGAGCGCTACGGCTTCGAGCCGCTCGAAACGCCCGCCGTCGAGAACATCGAGACACTCCTCGGCACGTACGGCGAAGAAGGCAATCAGCTCATTTTCAAGATTCTCAAGCGCGGCGAGCACGAGGCGACCGGCCAGGCCGACCTCGCGCTGCGCTACGACCTCACCGTGCCGCTGGCGCGGGTAGTCGCGCAGTATCAGAGCAGGCTGCCGCGCCTCTTCAAGCGCTATCAGATACAGCCGGTCTGGCGCGCGGATCGTCCCGCGCGTGGCCGGTTCCGCGAGTTCTATCAATGCGACGTCGATTCGCTTGGCTCGACCTCGCCGATGGTCGAAGCGGAGCTGTGCGCGGCGATGTCGGATGCGTTGACGGAGCTCGGATTCAATGACTTCGTCATTCGCATCAACCATCGTCAGTTTCTTGCGTATCTGCTCAACACCTTTGCTGTGCCGCGAGAGTCGCACGCCGATGCTTTGGTTGCCATTGACAAGTTAGACAAGATTGGTGGCGATGGCGTTCTCAAGGAGTTGTTGAATCGGGGAATTTCAGAGCAGTCTTCCGACGCGATGCTTCAATTCTTTGAGGGGGCTGCGGAGATTAAGGGTTCCGCGCCAGATCCAGAGGAAAACGAGGCTGCCCTCGATGTCGGCCGCGATCGCTTGCCGATCGGTTCGCCGGGACGTGATGCCGTCGAAAATATTCGCGCCATATTGCGAATTACATCTGGAACGAGTGCCGAAGGTCGAATGCGTCTGGACTTCAGCCTCGCGCGTGGGCTGTCGTATTACACCGGCGCGATCATGGAGATTAACGTCGCGGATCTGGCGGGAAGCCTCGGCGGCGGCGGCCGCTATGACAACCTGGTGGGGATGTTCCTCGGCCAGAACATCCCGGCCTGCGGCTTCTCGCTTGGCCTCGAGCGGATTCTCGTCGTCATGGGCGAGCGCAACATGTTCCCGCCGACGCTGAAGACGACGGCCGCCGACGTGATGATTGCGACCTTCGATGCGGCGGGCGCGCCCGCGGCGATGCGGCTGGCCGCGCAATTGCGGGAAGCGGGGCTGCGCGTGCTGGTCTATCCGGACCCCGAGAAGATCGGCAAGCAGATCAAGTACGCTGATTCGAGGGGAATCCCGTTTGTCGCCCTGCTGGGCGAGAACGAGATCCGCGACAACACCGTTACGGTCAAGAACCTCGCCGCGCAAACCCAGGACACCTACGGACAGGCGGACGCCGGCGCAACGATAGTCGAGGCATTGAGACAACGTGGCTGAGCAACTCGGCAACCTGACTCGCACTCACAGCTGCGGCGCGCTTCGTCCCTCGGACGTCGGCGCCAACGTGGTGCTGCTCGGCTGGGTGCACCGGGTGCGCGACCTCGGCGGCCTCCTCTTCGTCGACGTGCGCGACCGCGAAGGTGTCGCCCAGATCGTGTTCGACGACGACAACGCGCCGCAGATGGAGAAGGCGAAGCGGCTGCGCTCGGAGTACGTGATTGGCGTCGAGGGCACCGTGCGGCGCCGATCCGCCGATACGGTCAACCCGAAGCTCGGGACGGGTGAAGTCGAGGTATTCGTCAAGCGGCTCACCATCCTCAACGAGGCGAAGACACCGCCGTTCCCGATTGCCGACGAGACGCCCGTGTCGGAAGACGTGCGGTTGAAGTACCGCTACCTGGATCTCCGTCGTCCGCGGCTGGCGGGCAACATGATCCTGCGGCACAGGATTGCCGCGGCCACGCGCCGCTACTTCGATGCACACGGCTTCCTCGAGGTCGAAACACCGATCCTGACGAAGTCGACGCCCGAAGGCGCGCGCGATTACCTCGTGCCGAGCCGCGTGCACCCGGGCGAGTTCTTCGCGCTGCCGCAGTCGCCGCAGCTCTTCAAGCAGATCCTGATGATCGCCGGCATCGATCGCTACGTGCAGATCTGCAAGTGCTTCCGCGACGAGGACCTGCGCGCCGATCGTCAGCCGGAGTTCACGCAGGTGGACGTGGAGATGTCGTTCGCGCGGCCGGAGACCGTCTTCGGCATCATCGAGCCGCTGATGCGCGACATCTTCAAGGTGATCGGCAAGGACGTCACGATTCCGTTTCAGCGGATGTCGTATGCCGACGCGATGGCGAAGTACGGCTCCGACAAGCCGGACCTCCGTCCCGGCCTCGAGATTCAGGACCTGCGCGCGCATTTCCGCGAGTCGAAGTTTCGCGTCTTCAAGGAAATCGTCGCCAAGGGCGGCACGGTCCGGGGTTTCGTCATCCCGAAGGCGAGCCACTATTCGCGCAGCGAAGTGGACGGCATCGTCGACATGGCCAAGCAGCAGCTCGGCGCGACGGGCCTGGTGTGGGCGCGCCGCATGGACGACGGCGCCATCACGAGCTCGGTGATGAAGGCGATGGGCGAGGACGAGGTGAGTACGCTCCTCGACGCCACCTCGACCGGCACGGGCAGCCTGATGTTCATCGCGGCCGGAGACGCGGACCCGACGTCGAAGCTGTTAGGCCAGCTCCGCCTGATTCTCGCGAAGAAGGACGGCCTTTTGAAGCCGGACGAGTTCAGGTTCACCTGGGTCGTGGACTTTCCCTTGCTGGAGTGGGATCCGCAGGAGAAGCGCTGGAACTCGATGCACCATCCGTTCACCTCGCCGCTCGACGAGGACATGGAGAAGCTGGTCACCGACCCGGGCACCGCGCGCGCGAAGGCCTACGACCTGGTGCTGAACGGGAGCGAAATCGGCGGCGGCAGCATCCGCATCCACGACTCGGCGATGCAGAGCCGCATCTTCTCCCTGCTGAACATCAGCGAGGAGGAGGCGAAGCTGCGCTTCGGGTTCTTCCTCGAGGCGCTCGAGTACGGGACGCCGCCGCACGGCGGCATCGCGCTCGGCCTCGATCGCATCACGGCGATCCTCGCCAGCGAGAGCTCGATTCGTGAAGTGATTGCGTTTCCCAAGACCGCGGCGGCCGTCGACCTGATGTCCACCGCCCCGTCGCCCGTGGACCCGAAACAACTGCGGGAGCTGCACATTCAGATTAAATGAAGAAGATCGCTCTTTCCGAAGAAGGCATCGAGACCGTCTACGGCGCGCGCGACGCGAACCTGAAACACATCGAATCGCTGCTCCACGTGGAAATCCGCACGCAGGGCGGCGAGATCACCATCGAAGGCGATCCCAAGGACGAGCTGCGCGCGCAGCAGATTTTCAAGCAGCTGCAGGACTTGAGAGACGAGGGCTATCCGCTCGGCAACGGCGACGTGAAGACCGCCGCGCAGCTGCTCGTCGAGAACGCGGACCTCGATCTTCGCGACTACTTCCTGAAGGGCGGACAGCGGCAGGTCACGCGCCGCCGCGTCACGCCGAAGAGCGTCAACCAGCGCAAGTATCTCGATGCGATCGATCGGTTCGACATCGTCTTTGGCGTCGGGCCCGCGGGAACGGGGAAGACCTACCTCGCGATGGCGCAGGCGGTGACGTCTCTGCTCGAGAAGAAAGTGAGCCGCATCATTCTCGCGCGGCCGGCCGTCGAAGCGGGGGAGAAGCTCGGGTTCCTGCCGGGCGACATCGCGGAGAAGGTGAATCCGTACCTGCGGCCGCTCTATGACGCGCTCTACGACATGATGGACACCGAGAAGGCGTCGCGGCTGATCGAGCGCGGCACCATCGAGGTGGCCCCGATCGCGTTCATGCGCGGGCGCACGCTCAACGATGCGTTCGTCATCCTCGACGAGGCGCAGAACACGACGCGCGAGCAGATGAAGATGTTTCTGACGCGGCTCGGGTTCGGGTCGAAAGCGGTCGTCACCGGCGACATTACCCAGATCGATCTGCCCAGCGGCCAGATCTCGGGCCTCGTGCAGGCGCTCGAGATCACGAGGAACATCGAGGGCATCGCGACCGTGTATTTCGACGAGCGCGACGTCGTGCGGCACCGGCTGGTGCAGCAGATCGTGAAGGCGTATGACGCGTTCACGAAAAGGGGCTGACGTCTCGATCGACGTGATCGGGCGGGCGCCGGGGCTGGCTTCCTGGCTCGCATCCGTGGCGCCCGCCCGCGCGCGCGGTGCGATGACCGTCGCGATCGTTCCAGACGCGCGGGTCCGCGCGCTCAATCGAAGGTTCCGCAAGAAAGACAAACCGACTGACGTGCTGTCGTTTCCGTCGGACGAGCGCAACTACCTGGGCGATGTGGTGATCGCGGCGGGAGTTGCGGGGCGGCAGGCACGCGCCGCCGGGCATCCGCTCGCCACCGAGCTGCGCGTGCTCGCGTTACATGGCCTGCTGCATCTGCTCGGCTATGATCACGAGCACGATGACGGCCGGATGGCCCGGCTCGAGCGGCGCCTGCGGAAGCGTGGCGGCCTGCCGGAGGGGTTGATCGAGAGGTGACCCCACTCGCCTTGTTTTTGCTGGGCTGTGCCACGGTGTTCTTCGGCACAATCCAGGTCGCCTTCAGCGCGCTGATGCGCCTGTCGCTACGCTTGATGGCGGAGCGCGGCGGACGCAGCGATCGCCTGGGCCGCTACCTCGACGACCCGCTTCAACTCTTCATACCCGTCCGGCTGCTGCTCGGCCTGTGCCTCGTCGCCGCCGGCGTCCTCATCGCCCGCGTGAGCGACATTCACGACGCGCGATCCGTCGCTACCTTCGTCGTCTCGCTCGCGGTGTTCGTGATCGTCTGCGAGGATCTGCTGCCCGCGCTCATCTCCCGCCGCGACCCCGAGTCCGTGCTCGACATGCTGTTGCCGCTCTTCACGCCGCTGGCGCGCCTGATCCAGCCCGTGACGGCAGCGCTGATCAACATCATCGACGTGCGGCGCGATCGGGAGAACGGCGATGAAGAGGCTACGCTGGACACAGCGGCCGCAGCGCCCGCGGCCGCGGAGCCGCAGGAGGATGTCATCTCGCAGGAGGAGGGACGCGAGCTGCTGCAGTCGGTCGTCGATTTCACGGAGACCCTCGCGCGCGAGGTGATGACGCCGCGCCCCGACATCGTCGCCATCCGCGTGGATGCCACGCTGCAGAACCTGCGCGAGCTGTTCCGGGAGCAGCAGTACTCGCGCATGCCTGTCTATCGCGAGAACCTCGACAACATCGTCGGCATCGTCTACGTGAAGGATCTCGTCGCATTGCCGCCGACCGCGGAACCGCCCATCACCACGCTGATGCGGAATGCGTACTTCGTTCCCGAGAGCAAGCTCGCGTCCGAACTGCTGAAGGAGATGCAGCGGCGTCAGGCGCAGATGGCGATCGTCGTCGACGAGTACGGCGGCACGGCGGGACTGGCCACCGTCGAAGACCTGCTCGAGGAGATCGTCGGCGAGATTCGCGACGAGTATGACGTCGAGAGTGAGACCGTCGTCGACGAAGGCAACGGGACGTTTGTCTTCAGCGGAAAGGTGAACGTGGACGAGGTGAACGATCGCCTCGGCATCGAGGTTGAACGCGAGGGGTTCGAAACCGTCGGCGGATACCTGCTGTCGCATCTGGGCCGCATGCCGTACGTCGGCGAGCGCTTCGACGTGGACGGCCTCGACGTCGAAGTCCTGGAAGTCGAACGCCGCCGCATTTCCAAGGTGCGCCTGCGCCGCGCGGAGGAACCGGACGATCGCGGTCGAGTCCGCCTTCAGGCGGACCAGGAATGAAGGCGGGCTTCGTTTCCTTCCTCGGCCGGCCGAACGCCGGCAAGTCCACCCTGCTCAACCGGATCGTCGGCCACAAGCTCGCCATCGTCTCGGATAAACCGCAGACCACGCGTACACGCATCGTCGGCGTCAAGAACTATGAGGAAGGGCAGGTCGCCTTCGTCGATACGCCGGGCGTCCACAAGCCGACGCATCGCATGAACGTGCGGATGGTGGATGTCGCGCTGGAAGCGATGCGCGAGGTTGACGTGCTGTGCCCGGTCGTCGACGTATCCGTCAAGCCAGGCCCGGGCGATCGCTATCTGGTGAATCTGCTGAGGGACGTG
Organism: Acidobacteriota bacterium; assembly: GCA_003222635.1. Taxonomy (GTDB): domain Bacteria; phylum Acidobacteriota; class Vicinamibacteria; order Vicinamibacterales; family UBA2999; genus Gp6-AA40. The sequence goes on from QHWQ01000150.1 coordinate 69,482, forward strand.
AAGACCCCGGCGATCCTGGCGCTGAACAAGGTCGATCTGATCGCGAAGCCGAAGCTGCTGCCGGTGATCGACGGGTATCAGAAGCAGCATCCGTTCGTGGAGATCGTGCCGATCTCGGCGACCGACGGCACGAACGTGGACGTGCTGGAGAAGTTGTTTCTGCAGTACCTGCCGGAAGGCGAGCCGCTCTATCCAGCCGACTATGTGACGGATCAGCCCGAGCGCTTCTTCGTCGGCGAGATCGTCCGCGAGCAGGTGCTCCAGTTGACGCACGACGAGCTGCCGTTCTCCACCGCCGTCGTCGTCGATCGGATCGAGCAGGCGGACGATGGCATCACGAACATCTACTGCACGATTCTGGTAGAGCGCGAATCGCAGAAGCCGATCGTCATCGGCCGCGCGGGCGCGATGATCAAGCAGATCGGCATCGCCGCGCGCGCGGAGCTCGAGAAGTATCTAGGCAGCCGCGTCTATCTCGATCTCCACGTCAAGGTGAAGGCCGAGTGGCGCGACGACGAACGCCTGCTAGACGAGCTCGGACTGGAGCGGAACCGCTAGATCACGATATCGCGGTGATGTCCTCGCGAGGCAGGTGCCAATCAACGCGACGAACAGCAATTCAACCCGTGCTTCGCCACGACGCGGCCGATTGCATCTTCTGAATCGAGCATCGTCTTGTAGATCACGCGATAGTGATCGTCCTTCCAGAACGCCATAACGTCCGCTGCTTTCTGGTCGCCAAGCAGGACTTTGTCGCCTTGATATTCGAGATAGTTGACGATCAGGTGCAAGTACGATGATTGCTCGTCCTGTGCGCCGTCTGCCCCTCCAACCGGCATGCCTGGAAAGAGCTGGCGCAACTCAATTATCGCGGCATCGGTTGCTTGCTGATGCGCGACCAACCACCAATGAAGCTGTTCATGCACGAAGTTCGACAGCAACAAGTTGTCGTTGTCATGGTCGCCATAACCAACGGTGAGCACCGGATGGCTGTGCGGGATTGCTTTCTCATCGATGAGAATCCGGCGCGTGAACACCCAGGGCGTTAGATCGAACCGACCGAGTAGACCCTGCAAGCGCGCTGATTCTGATTGTTCTTTAGGAGTGTTGCGCGCCGTCTCGATCTGGACGCCCGCTATCTGTGCCCACACTATCGGTGTCGGCCCGAGCGCGAGGGCGATCGTCATTCGGATCGCGAACCGAACATTCACGACCTGCCTCATAGGTGAAGAGCCCGGACTGCAGCGCGATCGTTAGGGATGCCGCAGCATGAAGGCGATGATGCCGACGGTCGCGGACAGATTGACGGCCCACAGTCCAATCATCCACTTCAGGATTTCCATGCGAGACGACGCGCCTTCCTGACGTGTCTGCGCGAAGCGAGGCGCGGGAAGCGCCCGCGCACCCGACCTCATCGACGACGATGCCATCGTCGTCGACACGTTGTCAATATCAGTGGTGATCCAGCGTGACCAGATGCTCCGCGTCCTTCTCGACGCAGGGCGGACCTTCCTCTAACGGCCGCGTCCCGAGCCGCAGCGTCCGCGGATTCATGTTCCACGGCCGCGTGAAGACGTTCGGGTCCTCGACGGTGACCAGGTAGGTCATCGTGTCGCCGTTGCGCGTGAAGCGCTCGGTGACGTGCATCGCTTCGGTGTGGAAGTAGCCGTCGGGACCGAGCCACGTGTCGTCGTTCAGGTTGTTCACGTCGACGACGAGCGTGTCGCCATCCCACTTCGCCACCGAGTCGCCCATGTACGACGTGTCGATGTCGGCGCGATGCGCGGCGCCGATCGGAATCAGGCGGAACAGATTCGTGGCGTAGAGGAACACCACCTTGTCCGGCAGCTGGACGATCTGCGCGGGCGGTCCCATCCGCGGCACCCCGGCCGGCTTGCAGTAGAACGCCGGGTCCTCCTGACTCTGGCGAACCTCGAGGTCCTTGACCTTCGCCTGCAGCTCCGGCTTGTAGGGAGGCTTGTTCTGATCTTTCGCACGTTCGGTCACGGAGATGCGATCGAGCGCGGCGAACACGTTGTCCTTGTCCTGGTTCACGCCCTCGAGCGGCAGCAGGACTTTGATCGAGGCGTTTTCACCAGCAGGGCGGATGCCGCGGTTGCCCGCGATCCAGATGCCGGACAGATCCGGGTGCTGTTGAGCGAATGCAGGGGCAGCGAGCGCGACGAGCAACAGCGCGGTTGCGATCTTCATCACGGCACCTCTACGGGTTGACATCGTCGGGGTCGCCGAGCCAGACCTCGATGCTGTGACCATCATCGAAGGTGACCTGGCGCAGGAAGCCGAGATTCTTCGAGCCGTCGCGCGCGGCGTAGCCTTTCAGCGTCACCGTCCTGCCGATGCCGAAAGTCTGCTTGCTCATCCCCTCGGCGCGCATGCGGCCCGGACCGAGCGTCTCGAACGCCCAGTTCGTGACGGCGCCCTTGTCGTCCCTGACGGCGATGTGGAGATAGACGTGCGGGTTCACCCACTCGACCTTCGTCACGTCCCCCTTCAGCGTCACCGGCTTGCTGATGTCGAATTCCGCCTGAAACGAGTGATGCGCAAGCGCTGATCCGCTGACGAGGAGCGCGGCGGCCAAGGCGATTGCGACCGCGATGGAGTTTGTGTGTCCCATGCGGCAGATCATGCACTTTTCACGCGGGTTTTGCACGTCACGCGTGCTAGATTTAGTCGTTTGGGTGCAGACGGACATTCATCATGGCGGCGCAGAGCAAACCCGATCTGGTCCTCGCCTCAGTCCGACGACTGCTGCGCGTTGGTGCGACCGCTAACCTGCTGAACCTGCTGCAGAAGCGGCATCCCGTCGACATCGCGGAACTCCTCAGAGCCCTCAACGATCACGAACGCCGCGCGGCCGTCGATGCGCTGGCCGGCGCCGACCCCCGCCTCGCCATGCAGGTCGTCGCCGAGCTCGGCGTCGATGTCGGGGCCGCGGTGCTGGCCTCGCGCCCGGCGTCCGACATCGTCCGTCTCCTCCAGGAGCTGGCGCCGGACGATGCGGCGGCGCTGATCGATCACTTCCCGGAGGCGCTCGCCGACCAGGTCCGCGACCTGATGCACGGGCAGCAGCCGTCCGCGGAAATCACGGAAGTCCTCGAAAACCCCGAGGGGACCGCGGGCCGCATCATGAACCCGCGCGTCTTCGCGCTGCCCGACGAGACGACCGTGGAAGAGGCGGTGAAGGCCATCCAGCAGCTCGGCGGCGTCGAGATGTCGTTCTACCTCTACGTCATCGACGAGCGGCGCCATCTGGTCGGCGTCGTCTCGCTGCGTCGTCTGCTGCTCGTCCCCCCGCAGGCGATGCTGAAACACATCATGACCACCGACGTGATCAGCGTCGGCATCGACACGCCGCAGGAGGAGGTCGCCAAGAAAGTCTCCTCGTATCACCTGCTCGCGGTTCCCGTCGTTGACGACGAGAACAAGCTTGTAGGAACGGTGACGGTCGATGACATCATCGAGGTGATCCGCGACACGACGACAGAGGAATTCCAGAGGCTGGGAGGACTGGAAGCGCTCGACGAGCCGTACGTGCGCACGCCGCTGCTCACGCTGGTCAAGAAGCGGGCGCGTTGGCTCGTCGTGCTGTTCCTCGGCGAGATGCTGACCGCGACGGCCATGGGGTACTTCGAGCGGGAGATCTCACGCGCCGTGGTGCTGGCGTTGTTCGTGCCGCTCATCATCTCGTCGGGAGGCAACAGCGGTTCGCAGGCGGCCTCGCTCATCATCCGTGCGCTGGCCGTCGGCGAGGTGACGCTGCACGACTGGTGGCGCATCATGCGCCGCGAAGTTCTATCCGGTCTCGCGCTCGGCTGCATCCTCGGCAGCGTCGGGTTCGTTCGCGTGTCGTTGTGGCAGCAGCTCTTCGGGACGTACGGCGCGAACTGGTTCCTGATTGCGCTGACGGTGCTCTTCGCCCTGGTGGGCGTCGTCATGTGGGGCACCATCGCCGGCTCGATGCTGCCGTTCGTCATGAAACGCCTCGGCGCGGATCCCGCAACGTCCTCGGCGCCGTTTGTCGCCACGCTGGTCGACGTGACGGGGCTCGTCATTTACTTCACCGTCGCCGCGACGATTCTTCGCGGCACGCTCCTGTAGCGGCGGATGGCCCAGCAGCGACGCATCGACCTGGTTCTCGACTCGGTCAAGCGGCTGCTCCGTATCGGAGCGACGGCGAACCTGCTGAATCTCCTGCAGAAGCAGCATCCAGCGGACCTCGCGCAAATCTTCAGCGAGCTGCCCGACAAGGAGCGCGATACCGCGTTCAGTCTGCTTGCGGAGCGGAATGGCCGTCTCGCGATGGAAGCCATCTCCGAGCTCGGTCCCGAGGCGGGCGCGGCGCTGCTCGCCACGCGCTCGGCCGACGAAATCGCCCGGCTGGCGCAGGAGATTCCTTCGGATGACGCGGCCGCGCTGATCGACTACCTCCCCGAGGAGTTGTCGGCCGCCGTCCTCGACCTCATGCGCCCGAAGGAATCGGGCGTCGTCGAGAACCTGCTCGAATACGACGAGCAGACCGCCGGCCGCATCATGAACCCGAACGTCTTCGCGCTGGCCGAAGACATGACGGTGGGCGAGGCCATCACGGCGCTGCAAAGCTCGCGCGACGTCGAGATGGTGTTCTACCTGTATATCGTCGACGCGCGGCGGCATCTGGTGGGCGTGATCTCACTGCGGCGATTGCTGCTCGTGTCGCCCGAGACGCCGCTGAAGCGCATCATGACGCCCGATCCGATCAGCGCGCGTGTGGACATGGACCAGGAAGAAGTGGCGCGGCTGGTCGCCTCCTATAACCTGCTCGCCATTCCCGTTGTCGAAGAAGGCAATAAGCTGGTCGGCATCATCACCGTGGACGACGTGATCGACGTCATCAAGGACGAAGCCACCGAAGATATGTTCCGCCTCGCCGGCGTCTCCAGCGATGAGCACGTCTTCACGCCTGCGAGACAGTCGCTCCGGATGCGCATGCCCTGGCTCGTGGTGAACCTGGCTACGGCATTTCTGGCGGCTGCCGTCGTGGGTCTGTTTCAAAACACCATCAGCGCGTGGGTGGCGCTCGCCGTGTTCATGCCGATCGTCGCCGGGATGGGCGGCAACGCGGCCACACAGACGCTCGCCGTGATCGTGCGCGGCATCGCGCTCGGGGAGCTCACGTGGAGCAATTCGCGCAAGGCGTTGATGAAGGAAATTCTTGTGGGCACCGGCAACGGCCTTGCCACAGGCATCATCGCCGCGCTGGTGTCGTGGCTCATGTATCGCGACCCGACCGTCGGCGCACTGCTGGCGATTGCCATGGTGATCAATCTGTTCGTGGCCGGCATGGCGGGCACCCTGATCCCGCTGGGGCTGAAAGCGCTCAAATTCGATCCCGCGCTGGTCTCCACCGTCTTCATCACGACGTTCACCGACGTGTGCGGCTTCGCGTCGTTTCTGGGACTCGCCACGCTCGTCACGCGCTACTTCCACAGGGCGGGCTAGAGACATTTGAGATTGGGCGATTGGTGATCGAGCGATTGATTGGGTGATTGGCTGATTGGGGATTGGTGATTGGTTGGGTCATTGGCTGATTGAACGATTGGAAGATTGAGCGATTGTGTTCTGTTCCAGGAACGACAATCACGTAGTGCGGAAGCTGAACGTCCCCGATCACCCCCTAAATCACCCAATCACCCATCACCAAATCTTCAACAAATCATCCAACCAATCGCCCAATCACCAATCGCCAAATCTCCAACCAATCACCCAATCGCCAATCGCAAAATCTCCAATGATTCAAGGGTAGAATAAGGCCCAGACCATGCCCCTTTACAGCGCCGATGCGCTCATCCTCCGTACCTACAAGCTGGGCGAGGCCGACCGGATCGTCGTGTTTTTGACGCGCGATCGCGGCAAGAAGCGCGGCGTGGCGAAAGGCGCGCGGCGGACGAGATCGAATTTCGTGGGCGCGCT
>QHWQ01000422.1 GCA_003222635.1 Acidobacteriota bacterium
TCATCCACTCGGCGATCGACGTTGCGAAGCCGACGTTCTTCGCGATGGCCATCATCATCGCGGCGCTGATCCCGGTGTTCACGCTGCAGCGGGTCGAAGGGCGCATCTTCCGTCCGCTCTCGCTCACCTACAGCTTCGCGCTGCTCGGCGCGCTCGTCTTTGCGCTGACGATCGTTCCCGCGCTCTGCGCCGTCGCCCTGCGCGTGAAGGACACCGAGGTGCAGGAGCCGCCGCTGCTCGTGCGGCTGCGCGCCGCCTACGCGCGCGCGGTCGGCTGGCTCGTCGGCCACCGGCTGGTGGTGGCGGCGGGTGTCGCCGCGTTGATCGTCTCAACCGTCATCGCCGGCTCGAGGCTGGGCAGCGAGTTCCTGCCGGAGCTCGATGAAGGTGACCTCGTCATCTTCGTCGAGATGCCACCGAGCATCGCGCTCGAGCGCGGCACCGACGTGCTCACCGAAGTGCGGCGGCGCCTGCTGAAGTTCCCCGAGGTTCTCGAGACGATGAGCGAGCAGGGACGCCCCGAGGACGGCACGGATGACGAGGGCGTCAACATGAGCGAGACGTTCGTGCACCTCGCGCAGAAGGACCAGTGGCGCCGCGGCTGGGACAAGGACCGGCTCATCGAGGCGATGCGCGCGTCGCTCACGGAAATTCCCGGCGTCAGCTACAACTTCTCGCAGCCGATCAAGGACAACGTCGAGGAAGCCGTCAGCGGTGTCAGGGGTCAGGTCGTGCTGAAAATCTTCGGCACCGATCTCGACGTCATGAAGACGACGCTCGAGAAGTGCGTCACGTCGCTGAGCAAGGTTGCCGGCGTCGTCGATCTCGGTCTCTATCGCGATGCGAGCGTCCCGCAGCTGCAGATCGTCCTCGACCGCGGTGCGCTGGCGCGCGCGGGCATCACCGTCGGCACGGCGCAGGATGTCGTCCGCACCGCCCTCGGCGGCGACGTGCCAACCGAGTACTGGCAGAACGAGCGCCCCGTGCCCGTCCGCGTGATCTTCCCCCAGGCCGAGCGGGATGACGAGGAGCGGATCGGCAACGTCCTCGTCCCGGCGGCGGACGGAGGCCATGTGCCGCTGCGCGAGGTCGCGAAGATCGAGAAGGCGATGGGCAAGGCGGCCATCAACCGCGAGTCGAACAGCCGCGTGCTCGCGCTGAAGTTCAACATCGAGGGGCGCGACATGGGCTCGGTCGTCGCCGACGCGATGGCCGCGGTGAAGAAAGACGTCGCCGTGCCGGAAGGCAACTTCCTCGGCTGGGGCGGCGAGTTCGAGAACCAGAAGCGCGCGATGACGCGCCTCTCAATCATCGTTCCGTTCTCGTTTCTCGTCGTCTTCGCGCTGCTCTACACCGCGCTCGGCTCGGTGCCGAGCGCGTTCACCGTCTTGCTGGTGGCGCCGCTCGCGATGAGCGGCGGTGTCTTTGGCCTCGCGCTGGCGCACATTCCGCTGTCGGTGAGCGCCGCGGTCGGCTTCATCGCGCTGCTCGGGCAGGTCTGCCTCGCCTCGCTGCTCGTCGTCAGCGCGGTTGACGAGCGGCGGCGTCGCGGTGAGGAGCTCGTGCCCGCCCTGTCGCATGGAGCGGCGGCGCGTTTCCGCGCGGTGCTGATGACCGCCATGCTCGCCATCCTCGGGCTCACGCCGATGGCCATCTCCACCGGCGTCGGCAGCGAGACGCAAAAACCGTTTGCTGTCGTCATCATCAGCGGCCTCTTCACCGCCGTGGCCGTGACGCTGTTCGTCCTGCCGTCCGCCTACAGCCTGATCGTCCGCCGCGTGCCGGCAGTCGAGACCGAGGATGAATAGTCGCCGGCGCGCGGCCGCGCTTGCATTCACGCTGCTCTTCGTTACCGCCACCGCGTTCGCGCAGCCGCTTCCGGCGACGGTCACATTGGAGGACGTCATTCGTCTGCTGAACGAGCGCAGCCCCCGGACGGTCGCGGATCGCGCATCCATCGACGTGACCGCCGCCGATCGGATCGTCGCGGCCGAACAGGCGCGCGTGGCGCAGGCGCTGAGCCAGCGGCGGCTGCAGGTGCGGCAGGCGTTCGCGACGCTGCTCTCGCGCCAGCAGCAGCTCTCCGTCATCCAGGACAGCCTCGCGGACCTGCAGCGCGTGCAGGACGTCGTCCGCGGACGCGCGGAGGCCGGCGAGCGGAGCGACTACGACGTCGCGCGCATCGAGATTGAGACGGAGCGCGTGCGCGTGGAGATGATGAATGCCGAAGCGGACGTGGACGATGCGGCGGGCCAGATGGCGACGCTGCTCGGCTTCCCCGGCTGGTCGCCACGGGCGACGGGCACTCTCGACCCCAGCGCCGACGTGCCGACGGATGTCGAAGCGCTGTGGGCGACCGCGCAGCAGCGGCGTCCGTCACTGGTGGCCATCCGTCAGCAGCAGGCGGCGGCGCGCGGCGGCCTCTTCCTCGCGCAGCGCGAACGGCTGCCGGTCCCCGCGTTCAGCGCGGGCACGCAGATGACGCAAAGCGTCACGGGCACGTCCACCTTCCTCGGCTTCTCGATGCCGCTCCCTTTCTTCGATCGCGGCCAGGGCGCCATCGCGAAGGCGGACGCGCAGATTCGCGCGCAGGATCTCGCGCTCGAGGCCGAGCTCGCCGAAGCGCACGCGGACATCGAACGCGCGACGACCGTGCTCGCCAAACGCCGCGCCGCGCTCAGCGAGCTCGAGACGCGCGTCGTCGAGCGCGTGCCGACGCTACGCAGGATGTCGGAGGATGCGTATCGGGAAGGGGGCGCGGACATTCTCGAGCTGCTGGACGCGATGCGATCGGTGAAGGACATTCAGATCGCTCATGTGCAGCAGCTCGAAAGCGCCAAGCTGGCCGAAGAGGCCGTGGTCTCCGTCGCCGGCCTCGACGCTCAGTAGGTTGCCAGCTTCTTGTTTCGGCGACGCCGCCGGCCTTCTTCAGCGCGTCGATCTCGCGGACTTCCTGCTCGTAGGGAACGATCGGATCCGCGTCACCGTGGATGGCCATCACTGGCGGCACTCCGGCGCGCACGTAGGTCATCGGCGAGACGCGCTTCGCGACGTCCTTGTAGTTGGGCTGCCCGCCGATCCAGGTGATCGCGTAATCGCGCTTCGGATCGTCGACGAGCGTCGTGTAGTCGAACACGCCGTACCAGCTGACGACAGCCGCGACTTTCAACGGCTCCGGACCCGGACAGTTGCGATCGAATCCGGCGGTATCCGGCACGAGACCGGTCATCAACGCGAGATGCGACCCCGCCGACTGACCCGTGACGATGATCCGCTCGGGGTCGACGTTGTACTCCTTCGCGTTGTGCGTCACCCATCGCAGCGCGCAGCGCGCATCCTCAACCGCCGCCGGCGCGAGCGCGATCCCGCTGGCGCGGTACTCGACGTTCACCGCGTTCCACCCCATCTGGACGTACGGCAGCAGGCTGAGCACCGATGCTTCCTTGCGCGAGCCGATGCGATAGCCCCCACCGTGCATGAAGATGGCGGTCGGCAGTGGCCCTGATGGCCGAGCCGGTCCATAGAAGTCGAGCTTCAGTTCCACGCCGCTGGCCGTCGTGTAGGTAATGTTGGGCACCGCGCGGTAACCCGTGAACGCGGCAAAGGACGCGGCATCGCCGGCGGGCCGCTGGGCATGCGCGATCGCGCCGGGCAGCATGACAAGCGCGGCAATCAGGAGCAGTGCAAACCCGAAGCGTTTCATACGACCACCCTCCGGCCCGCAATGGTACCCGCGCGGTTTCATTGTTGCAATGCCGAGTCGACGTGCGGACGCGTCAC
>QHWQ01000164.1 GCA_003222635.1 Acidobacteriota bacterium
TGCAGGCCGGGCTCACCCGTTGACCCGATGTACATGGCGGGGCGCTTGCGCACCGCCTCCAGCCCCTCGAGAACTTTGATCTTGTCGGCGCCATAGTCGTCGACAGACCCGTTCCCATTCGGGCCCGGGGTTACCGGAGTGTCAGGGGTGAGAGTCTCGTCGGTCTGCTCGGTCTGCTGCTGTTCGGGATGTGCCACGCGTGTCCTTCAGGTGCTCCGTCAGATTCGCATCGGCATGATCACGTAGGTGTAGTCGTACCCCTGCGCGCCGACGGGCTTCATTACGGCCTGGCTGACTTCGTCCTTCAGGGAGAGCGAGACAACGTCGGTCTCGACGACGTTGAGGAACTCGAGGACGTACTGGGCGTTGAACGAGATCGCGAGCGGAGTGCCCTGGTAGTCCACCGCGAGCTGCTCGCGTGCCTCGCCGAACTCCGAACTGCTCGACGTCACTTCAACCTTGCCTGTGTCGATCTGGAATTTCACCGCGCGCGACCGCTCGTTGGAGAGCAGCGCCACGCGCTTGACCGCGTTGGTCAGCCGTTCGCGCTCGAACTCGATGTCCTTGTCGTTCCCCTTCGGAATCACGCGCTCGTAGGCGGGGAACTGGCCGTCGATCATTCGCGAAATCAGCACGCGGCCGCCGACATCGAAGAACAGATGGTTCTCACCGCGTTCGTAGCGGATGTCGCCTTCGGCTTCCGAGAGCAGCTTGCCGAGTTCGAGCAGCGTCTTCTTCGGAAGAATGACTTTGACCTCTTCGCCCTCTTTGACCGCCTGGTCGGTGCCTTCGCGCTTCACCGTCACGAGCGCCAGCCGGTGCCCATCGGTCGCCACCAGGCTCATCGAATCCGACCGCAGCACGAAGAGCGCGCCGTTGAGAAAGAACCGCGTGTCTTCGCCGGTAATCGCAAACTGCGTCTTGCCGACCATCTCGCGCAGCGCTTCGCGCGGCAGCGTCGCACTCGCGGTACCGGTCGCTTCCGGCAGCGACGGAAAATCTTCACGAGGCAGCGTCTGCATCCGCGAGTCGAATTTGTCGGCGGCGACCTTCACGCCGTTCTTGTCTTCCTGGATTCGAACGTCGGTTTCGGGAAGCGCCTTGACGATCTCGTAAAGCTTCTTCGCCGGGAGCGTGAGCGAGCCGCCCTTCGCAACCGCCGCGTCGCAGCGGCTGCGCAGCGCGACCTCGAGATCGGTCGCCAGCATGCGGACCTCGTTGCCCTTCGCTTCGATCAGCACGTTCGCGAGAATCGGGATCGTGTTCTTGCGCTCGACGATGCCCTGGAAAAGTTGCAGTTCTCGCAGAAGCTGGTTCTTACCGACGACGAGTTCCATATGCGAGCTGTGACCTCGAAGCGGCGCGGTTCGAGACGCCGTAAAGGAGCCTCTCAGTCAGGTTCTACACTCTGAATCAGAGGATCAGAAGAGATAAAGAAGTATACAGAAAAAGAGGGCCTGTGCAAAGGACGAATCGTGACGATTAATCCTTGTATATCAATAATTTAATGGGTGGTGAAATCTGTGAATTTCGGGCCGAAAACTGAGGCGTTTTCTGTGCGGATTTCGACCTCGAAATTTGTCCACAGAGTCATTTCGAACTTGGCTGTTAACGCCTGTTGATCTACTTGAAAGACTCAAGAAAATTGGTGATGAGGCTGTTGAAATCCGGTTGAGTTTTTCGCAGCTCGTTGACCTTCTTGATCGAGTGGATGACGGTCGAATGGTGCTTTCCCCCAAAGCTGCGGCCGATCTCCGGCAGCGACGCGTGCGTCAGGTTCTTGCACAGATACATCGCAATCTGACGCGGCAGCGCGACGGACTTTGAATTGTTCTTCGACTTCAGCTCGCCGAATTTCAACTGGTAGTAGTCCGACACGAACTTCTGAATCGTGTCGATCGTCACCGCCTTGTCGTCCTGATCGATGACGTTCTTCAGGACCTCCTGCGTCAGCTCCAGCGAGATGTCGCGTCCCGTCAACGAGGCGTACGCGATCAACCGAATGAGCGATCCTTCGAGCTCGCGGATGTTCGACTTGATGCGCCCGGCGATGTACATCGCGACGTTGTCCGGGATCGGCACCGCTTCAGCCTCCGCTTTTCGCTTCAAAATCGCCACTTTTGTCTCGAGATCCGGCGACTGGATGTCGGCGATCAGGCCCCATTCGAAGCGCGATCGCAGGCGTTCCTCGAGCGCGGGAATTTCATGCGGTGGCCGATCGCTGCTGAGGACGATTTGCTTCTGCGCGTCGTAGAGCGCGTTGAAGGTGTGGAAGAACTCGGTCTGCGTGCCTTCCTTGCCGGACACGAACTGAATGTCATCCACGAGCAGCACGTCGACGCTGCGATACCGCTCGCGGAAATCGAGGATGCGGTCGTAGCGCACCGCATTGATCATCTCGTTCATGAAACGCTCGGACGAGATGTAGGTGAGGTTCAGGTTGCGATCGTGCTGGAGCACGAACTGACCGACCGCATGCATCAGGTGCGTCTTGCCGAGACCCACGCCACCATAGATGAAGAGCGGGTTATAGGAGCGCGACGGCGCTTCCGCAACCGCACGGCACGCCGCATGCGCGAACTGATTCGACGGTCCGACGATGAAGGTGTCGAACGTGTAGCGAGGATTGAGACCGCCAGGTCTCTGTCCATCCGCCGCGGCGTCATCCACGACCTCGGGAGTCGCGATGGGCAGTTCCGGCGGCGGCAGCGCAGCGCCGGGCTCGGAGACGAATACCAGCGCGGACTCCGAGCGGCGCACTTCGGCCAGTGCTTCGGCCAGCACGACCGAGTAGTGTTTCGTCAGCCAGTCCTTGAAGAGCGTGTTCGGAACACGAACTGTGATGGAGCGTCCGCCATCTGCGACCAACGCCGTCGGCTTGAACCAGGTCGAGAAGCTGTGGCGGTTAACCTTTGCTTCGACGCGGGCGAGGATCTGGTCCCAGATGCTCGAATCCATGCAATATCACCCGATAAACCGCGAACGCGGGACTTTCGCCTCTCAAAACGCGCGGCGGTGCCGAATCCAACGTCAGCAGGCGGCGCAGAGACGCCGGAAAACCGGCCCTTGCGACCTTCGCCCCTGGTAAAAATGTCGTAAATTCGCGGTGTCAGAGGGTGAACTCAACCGCCCCTCGACGTTTTCCACAGTGTTTTCCACAGTTGTGGAAATCTTGGGGAAGGAACCGAAGCGCACGGCGAAAGCGAGACCCTGCACCGCGAAATCGAAGCCCGCGACTGTAGCACAAGCGGCGCGTAAACGATCTGCGCGTTGACACTCCGTTTCAGCGACGACTAGTATTGAAAGTTCAACATCATGAAGGGAAAGCGCACGTATCAGCCCAACACCCGTCGCCGGAAGAAAACGCACGGGTTCCGCGTACGCATGTCGACGAAGAACGGCCGCATTGTCCTCAAGCGGCGCCGCGCCAAGGGGCGCAAGCGTCTGACGGTCGCCGACGAGCGGTAGTGGCCGCGCCGGATCGGATTCGCCGACGCCCTGAATTCGAGCGGATCTACAACACCGGCACAAAGGTTCACGGCCGGTTCATGACGCTGTTCGTCATGATCAACGGCACCGATCGACCGCGCCTGGGCGTCGCGGCGACGCGGAAACTCGGGTCGGCGGTCGAGCGCAACCGGGCGAAGCGTCGGGCGCGGGAGCTGTTCAGGCGGCGTACGCAGATTGGCGGCCTCGACATCGTCATCGTGCCGCGCCGGGAAATGCTCGATGCACCGTTTGCAAGTCTCGAAGCCGAATACAGTTCGCTCCTTACCCGCCGCGGTCGCGCTCGCGTTGCTGCGGGTCTATAAGCTTCTTCTTTCGCCGCTCTTCACGGGTTCCTGCCGGTTCTATCCCTCGTGTTCCGACTACATGAGCGAAGCCATCCAGGTCCACGGGACGGCCAAAGGCATCTGGCTCGGAACCCGCCGGCTCGCGCGCTGTCACCCGCTCGGAAGCCACGGCGTCGATCCGGTACCGCCCCTGATCAACTGATGGAACGTCGAGTTTTTATCGCGATCGGTCTCTCGTTCCTGGTGCTCTACATGTACCAGGCGTACTTCGCGCCGCCACCGCCACAGCAAAGCAAACCGGCGGCAGCGGCCACGCAGCAGGCGCAGGCGCCCGCCGCCGACGGCAGCAAGACCGAGGCAACGGCGCCCGAGGTTGCTGCCCCCGCGCCCGCTCCTGCGCCGGCACCGCAGGCGCTCGTCGCTGAACAGTCGCCGCGCGAAATCACCGTCGACACGGCAACGGTGCAGGCGATCTTCACCAACAGCGGCGGCAGACTGCTGCACTGGCGATTGAAGACGTACCGCGACAACAGAGGCCAGGCGGTGGATCTCGTGCCGAGCGGATTGCCGCCGGGCGAGCAGCTGCCGTTCTCGCTGCGCGTCGATCAACCGGAGCTCACGGCGCGACTGAACACGGCGCTGTATCGCGTCGACGGCGACAGCAACGGCCATGTCGATGCGACGCACGCACCCGCGGCGTTGTCGTTCGAATTCCAGGATGCGTCCGGTCTCCACGTCCGCAAGGAATTCAAGTTCGAACCGAACAACTACCTCGTCTCGCTGTCGGTGGCCGCGACGAGTGGTGAGCAGGCGATCGATCCGACCATTGTGTGGGGACCGGGTCCGGGCGACATCGCACCTGGTCCGTCGAGTCCTGGATTCTTCAATCGCAACGCGTCGCTGCTGCCACCCGGCGTCATTCTTCATCGCGCGAACAAGGTCGAACGCATCGCGATCAACACCATTCCGCAGCAGCCGATTCAGGAAGGGCAGTTCCGCTATGCGGGCGTCGAAGATCACTATTTCCTGATTGCCGCGATCAATCCCGGGCAAGTGCGCCTGGAAACGCGCAGCCTGGTCGTGCCGGGGCCGGCCGATACGCGACGCCAGTTGATCTCGCACGCACTGCGGTTCCCGCAGCCGCCGACCAACGCGCGGTTTTTCATCGGCCCGAAGCAGTTCGATCTGCTGCAGGCGATCGACACCGAGCTGACGCGCGCCGTCAACTTCGGCACGTGGTTCGGCTGGCTCGCGGTCCCGCTGCTGAGTGCGCTGAAATGGCTGCACGGCATTGTCGGCAACTGGGGCTGGTCGATAGTGCTTCTGACGGTGCTGATCAACGTGGCGATGTTCCCGCTGCGGCACAGGAGCGTCGTCTCGATGCGGCGCATGCAGGAGATTCAGCCGCAGATCAAGGCGATTCAGGATCGCTACGCGAACCTGAAGGTGACCGATCCCGCGCGCCAGAAGATGAATACCGAGGTCATGGACCTCTATCGCGCGAAGGGCGTGAACCCGGTCGGCGGCTGCCTGCCGATGGTGCTGATGATGCCGGTGCTGATCGCCTTCTACTCGCTGCTTGGCTACGCGATCGAGCTGCGCGGCGCCGAGTTCGCATGGATCCACGATCTCTCGCTGCCGGATCCGTACTTCGTCATCCCGATCCTCGTCGGCGTGACGATGTTCTGGCAGACGTGGATGAACCCGACGACCGGCGATCCCGCGCAGCGCAACATGATGCTCGTGATGCCGATCATGTTCAGTTTCATCTTCCTGACGACGGCCGCGGGGACCGCGCTCTACTGGTTGATCAGTAATATCTGGGGCATCAGTCAGCAGTACTTTACGAACTGGCTCATTGGACCGCCTGTGATTCCGGCTCCCAGGCCCGCGGCGGAGCGGCGGCTGAAAAAGGCCCAATAAAAGGCCCGATACATGGCTTCTTCATTAACCTCACAGATCGTCGGGTTCGTGCAGGACGTCGTCAACGCGATGGGGATGACGATGTCGGTGAACATCGAGGAGACTCCCGAAGGGACGCGCATCAACCTCGATGGCGAGGACGGCGGTGTGCTCGTGCGCCGCGGCGGCGAAGGCCTGCAGGCGCTGCAGCACATCGTCGCGACGACGTTCCGCAAGCAACTCGGCGACGACAATCGCATCGTCATCGACTGCAACGGCTATCGCAAGGAGAAGGACGCGGAGCTGCGGCAG
>QHWQ01000165.1 GCA_003222635.1 Acidobacteriota bacterium
GGTGCACCTCATAGATGCTGATGGGCGCGTCGAAGGCCTGAGCCTGGTCCCGATGAGCCAGCCATGTCTGGTCTTGCCACTCATAGTTCGAGAGGTCCCACACGACTGAGGCCGTGTTCGGTCGAAGCTCGGCGGCGAAGCCGAACGGATCGGCCTTTTCGATGCGGAACGGCGAGAAGCGTGGCTTGATGCTGTACTTGTACAGCGTGCCCTGGCCGAGGCCGGGCACGAAGCCCTCCCAGATGCCCGACGACTGGCGCGGCTGGAGCGGGTTTTTGTCGGGATCCCAATTGTTGAAGTCGCCGATCACGCTTACCGCGTCGGCGTTCGGCGCCCAGACCGAAAACACCACGCCTGGCGTGCCGTCAACGGTAACCACGTGTGCCCCGAGCTTGTCGTAGACCCGGACGTGCGTCCCTTCGTTGAAGAGGTACAGGTCGAAGTCAGTTAGCAAGCTTGGCTGCGTGCTCGCGTTCCGAGTGAGAGCCTGTGTCATTGGTATCCTCTTAAGTCGTGGCACGCTCCGTGCCGGCCCGAGAGTGAGGCCTGTTGAAAATGGAACCAACTCCCTCGAACGGCAGCAACGTTCGCGCGCGCTCCCGAAAAGCTAACACGAGTTCGACCGAGGCGCCGAGTCGGCGCACGGCTCGTGCCAATGGCCAGGCATCGGCCACAGCCCTGCCTGTCAGCGATCGCGCCGCGGCCGCCCTGCCCCCATTCGAAACGTACCCGGCGATAGCTGTCGAAAACGTGCAGCCCGAGCTCGATGGCGGTCGCTGGCCGATCAAGCGCGTCGTGGGCGACGCGGTCGAAGTGGCTGCCGACATGTTTAAGGAAGGCCACGACCTGCTGCAGGCACGGGTAATCTACCACCCCATCGGGCAATCAGTCTGGAACGAAGCCCCGATGCGATTGGTCGAGAACGATCGTTGGGTCGGCCAGTTCACGGTCGACCAGAACACGCGCTACGTGTACAGCGTGCTGGCCTTCACGGACACGTTTGGATCCTGGCGCGCCGACCTGCAGAAGCGGCTCGCCGCGGCGCAGGACGTCACTTCCGAGCTGCTCGAAGGATTGCGCCTGGTCGACGAAGCGGCCGAGCGCAGCGACGATCCCTCGGACAAGGGACGCCTCGAAGCCTACGCCAGGCGCTGGCGTTCACTCGACAAGCGCGAGGCCGCGGAGCTGGCGATCTCGGCTGAGCTGGGCGACGTGATGGACCGCTGGCCCGATCGAAGCGACGCGACGCGCTACCGCCACGAGCTGCAGCTGATCGTGGATCGGCCGGCGGCCCGCTTTGCTGCGTGGTACGAGATTTTCCCTCGCTCGCAAGGCACCGACCCAAACCGCAGCGCGACATTCCGCGAGGCGGAGGCGCGTCTGCCCGCCATCGCGGGCATGGGCTTTGACACCCTGTACATGACGCCGATTCACCCGATCGGCACCACCAACCGCAAGGGCCCGAACAACACGCTCGTGGCGGGCCCGAACGATCCGGGTAGTCCGTACGCGATCGGCAGTCCGGCCGGCGGACACGACGCGATTGCACCGGAGCTCGGCACGCTGGATGATTTCCTGCACTTTCAGCAAGTCGCCCGCGAACACGGACTCGAGCTCGTGCTGGACTTCGCCATCCAGGTGTCGCCCGATCACCCGTGGGTGAAGGAGCACCCGGAGTGGTTCTACCATCGCCCGGATGGCAGCATAAAATTTGCCGAAAATCCGCCCAAGAAGTACGAGGATATCTATCCGCTGAACTTCCGGTCGCCGGATTGGAAGCGACTGTGGGCGGCCTGGCGTGACCTCGTGCTGGAGTGGGCCGAACGCGGCGTCCGCGTGTTCCGAGTCGACAACCCGCACACGAAACCGCTAGCGTTCTGGGAGTGGATGATCAACGACGTCCAGAGCGTCTATCCGGACGTGATCTTTCTGGCTGAGGCATTCACTCGCCCGAAGATGATGCGGCAGCTGGCGAAGGCCGGCTTCACCCAGAGCTATACCTACTTCACCTGGCGCAACACCAAGCGGGAGCTGCAGGAATACCTGACGGAGCTCACGCAGACGCAGATGAAGGAGTACTATCGCGGCAACTTCTTCGCCAACACACCAGACATCCTGCCGCACATTCTGCAGCTCGGTGGTCGGGCGGCGTTCCGCATGCGCCTCGTGCTCGCGGCAACGCTGTCATCCGTATACGGCATCTACAGCGGGTTCGAGCTGTGCGAGAACGTGCCGGTGAGGAAAGGCTCGGAGGAGTACATCGACTCCGAGAAGTACCAGATCAAGCCGCGCGCCTGGAACCAGGCCGACAGCCTGCGCGAGCTGATCGCACGCGTCAACGCCATCCGCCGCGATTCGCCCGCGCTGCAGCAGAACGCCTCATTGAGCTTTTACCGGACCGATAATCCGCAGCTTCTCTGGTTCGGCAAGTGGCACCCCGCCGGGCGCGTGCTGATCGCCGTCAACACCGATCCGCGCTGGACGCAGCAAGGGTGGGTGCAGGTGCCGATCTGGGAGATGGGCATCGAGCCGCGCGAGCGCTACGTCGTTGAAGACCTGCTCGACGGCGCGCGGTACAGCTGGCGCGGTGAATGGAATTTCGTGAAGCTGGATCCGGCCGAACGGGTCGCTCACATCCTGGTGGTACGCGAATGACCGATTCCCTCTGGTACAAGGACGCCCTCATCTACGAAGTCCACGTGCGCGCGTTCCACGACAGCAATGGGGACGGCGTCGGCGATTTCCCGGGCCTGACGCAGAAGCTCCCGTACCTCGAGGACCTCGGCGTCACCTGCCTGTGGCTGCTCCCCTTCTATCCCTCGCCGCTCCGCGACGATGGGTATGACATTGCGGATTACACGTCGATCAATCCGATATACGGGACGCTCGAGGACTTCAAGCGCCTCGTCGACGAAGCGCACCGGCGCAACATCCGCGTGCTCACGGAGCTGGTCATCAACCACACGTCCGACCAGCATCCATGGTTTCAGCGCGCGCGCCAGGCGCCGAACGGCTCGCCGGAGCGGAACTACTACGTCTGGAGCGATAGCGACGACACCTACGCCGGCACGCGCATCATCTTCATCGACACCGAGAAGTCGAACTGGACGTTCGATCCGGTGGCCGGCCAGTACTACTGGCATCGCTTCTTCTCGCATCAGCCCGATCTGAATCTCGACAACCCTGAAGTGCTGGAAGCCGTGATCGACGTGATGCGCTTCTGGCTCGACATGGGCGTCGATGCGCTGCGGCTCGACGCGATCCCGTATCTCATCGAGCGCGAGGGGACGATCAACGAGAACCTCCCCGAGACGCACGGGGTGCTGAAGGAGATTCGCCGCGAAGTCGATGCGCAGTACCGGGGCCGCGTGCTGCTCGCCGAAGCGAACCAGTGGCCGTCGGACGTCCGCGCGTACTTCGGCGATGGCGACGAGTGCCACATGGCGTTCCACTTCCCGCTGATGCCGCGCATGTTCATGGGGCTGCGGCAGGAAGACCGCCATCCCATCGTCGAAATCATGAACCAGACGCCGGAGATTCCGCCGACCTGCCAGTGGGCGATCTTCCTGCGCAATCACGACGAGCTGACGCTCGAGATGGTGACCGACGAAGAGCGCGACTACATGTACGCGCAGTACGCCGCGGACCCGCAGATGCGGCTCAATCTCGGCATCCGCCGGCGGCTCGCGCCGCTGATGGAAAACAGCCGCCGCCGCATCGAGCTGATGAACAGCCTCCTCTTCTCGATGCCCGGCACGCCGGTCATCTACTACGGCGACGAGATCGGGATGGGCGACAACTGCTACCTCGGCGATCGCAACGGCGTGCGCACGCCGATGCAGTGGAGCAGCGATCGCAACGGCGGCTTCTCGCGCTGCGATCCGGGGCGGCTCTACCTGCCCGCGATCATGGACCCGGTCTACGGCTACGACGCGATCAACGTCGAGGCGCAGGAGCGCGCGCCCTTCTCGCTGCTGCATTGGATGAAGCGGATGATCGCGCTGCGCAAGCAGCATCCGGTCTTCGGCCGCGGGTCGCTGCAGTTCATCTCCGTCGGCAACCGCAAGGTGCTCGCCTACGTCCGCCGGCTCGAGCAGGACATCGTGCTGTGCGTCGCGAACATGGCGCGCACCGTGCAGCCGGTCGAGATCCCGCTGCGCGAGTTCGCGGGCCTCACGCCGGTGGAGATGCTCGGGCGCACCGAGTTCCCGCGCATTGGCGACCACCCGTACTTCCTCACGCTTGCGCCGTACGGCTTCTACTGGTTCCAACTGCAGGAGGTCGTCATGCCGATGACGGCGCGCACGGCGCCGGCGCCCGAGGAGCCGGTCGCGGTGCCGGCGCTCTTCGCGGGCGTGGTGTGGGACTCCGTCCTCGACGGCAGCATGCGCGAGATCATCGAGAAGCATGCGCTCGTGCCGTTCCTCGAGCGGCAGCGCTGGTTCGGCGCCAAGGCGCGCGGCCTCGTTCGCGCGCGGTTCGTCGACTGGACCACGCTGCGCGGCGGCGCGCATCCGTCGTTCCTGACCATCGTCGAAGCGGAGTACGAGGACGAAGGACGCGAGCGCTACGTGCTGCCGCTCGCCATGTCGAGCGACCGCGAGGCGCGCACGCTCGAGGAGAGGCATCCGGGCGCGCTGCTCGCGCGCATCACCGGCGCGCGCAAGGGCGCGATCTACGACGGGCTGTTCGACGATGGGACGTGCCAGACGCTGCTGGCATCGATGCAGGAGGAGCGGACGGTGCAGATGCGCAGCGGCGTCGTCCAGGCGGACAACATCAACCTGACGCCGCAGCGCGCGCCCGCCGATACGCTGACGCCGATCACGCGCAGCGCACCCGATCAAAGCAACACGTCCGTGCTGTTCGGCAAGCGGCTGATTCTGAAAATGTTCCGCCGGGTCGAACCGGGACCGAATCCGGACGTGGAGATCGGCGAGTACCTGACCGAGCGCCGGTTCCCGCGCGTGCCGCCGCTGGTCGGATCGATTTCGTACCTGCCGCAGGCAGAGCTGCCTGCATCTATTGCCATGATCCAGGAGTACGTCGGGAACCAGGGCAACGCGTGGCAGGTGACGATCGACGAGCTCGACCGATACCTCGAGCGCGTCGCGTCGTTGCCTGTCCCAGGTGATGCGACCGCGGACGCGGCGGCCGCGTGGGCCTGCGGGCGTCTCGCGGAACCGCCCGCATCGGTCACCGAAGCGATCCGCGCGTATCTCGCGACCGCCGACATCCTCGGACGCCGCACCGGCGAGATGCACGGGGTGCTCGCGGACAACGCGCATCCCGCGTTCGCGCCCGAGCCGCTGACCAGGGACGAACTCGCGCGCCTCACCGACGCCATGCGGCGGCGCGGCGAGGAACATTTGCACCTGCTCCACGCCGTGCTGCCCCGGCTCGACGAACGCGCGCAGGCCGAGGCGCGGCGAGTGCTCGAGGCACGCGACGCGCTGCTCCACCAGTTCGACGAGCTGCGCAGCGTCACGGGATTGCCCGCGCGCATCCGCTGCCACGGCGACTATCACCTGGGCCAGGTGCTCGTCACCGAGGGCGACGTGATGATTCTCGATTTCGAGGGCGAGCCGGCGCGTCCGCTCGCGGACCGGCGCGCGAAGGATTCGCCGCTGCGCGACGTCGCCGGCATGCTGCGATCGTTCAGCTACGCCGCGCTGACGGCGATCGGCGCGGCGACGGAGACGCGGCCCGACGATGCGAAGCGGCTCGCGCCGTGGGCCGAGTTCTGGGAAACGTGGGTGCGCGCGGCGTTCCTGCGCGCGTACCTCGGTGCGACGCGCGGCGCTGCGTTCCTGCCGCTGCCGCGCGATTTTGATGTGATGCTGCGCGCCTACGTACTGGACAAAGCGCTCTACGAGCTCGCTTACGAGCTGAATAGCCGTCCCGCGTGCGTGCACATCCCGCTGGCCGGCATCGTGCAGCTGCGCTCGAAAACAACGGCCTGACGTCCGCGGAGGATACACAGATGGGCATGGAGAGCATCGAGGAGCTGTTCGAGCACGAATTGAAGAACATGCTGGGCGGCGAACGCGCGCTCGTCGATGCGCTCGAGCAGATGGCGCAGGAAACGTCGGACCGCGAGATCAAGAAGGCCTACCTCCAGCATCGCAGGCGTACGAAAACCTGATCGACATCGCCGACAAGGTGAGCCTGACCGATGCGGTCGAGCTGCTCGAGCAGAATCTCCAGGAAGAAGAAATCGCGCTCAACAAATTGAAGGCAATCGCGTCGGGGTTCAACGTGGCTGAGGAAAGCGAATCAGAGATTACAATGTGAACTTCTCCAGGAGTTGCCAGCTGTGCCGAGATCCAACACCACATCACCCGGAACACCACCCCGCTCGCGAAGCCGAGGTCCCGCGCGTGCGTCCGCGTCGCAGCGAGCCGCGTCGAACGACGCACCCTCCGCCAACGGCGGCACCAACGATCCGACCTACGATGAGATTGCCGAGGCCGCCTACCACCGGTATCTGAAGCGCGGAGGCGGCGACGGCCAGGACTTCGATGATTGGCTCGAAGCTGAACGCGAACTGAGGTCGCGCCGCTCGAGCTAAGTTCCGGTTTTTTTCTTGCTTCGATCCTTTTCATGGCTAGAGCGCTGTGGAAAGGCTCCATTGCCTTCGGTCTCGTCAATATCCCGGTCGAACTGCACACGGCTGTTCGCGATTCGCGTCCGCATTTCCGCATGCTCCACGCGGAAGACAAGTCACCGGTGCGCTTCGAGCGGGTCTGCCAGCGCGAGGACAAGCCGGTCGCCTGGGAGG